>JBIOEA010000015.1:0-49410 GCA_044445605.1 Gammaproteobacteria bacterium
AGTTAAAGGCATTGCCTGCCGCTGTTTATATAAATCCTCCTCAAACGGTGGCTTTGGGGGCTTTACAGCAGGAGGTCATTGTGGCTTAATGTATTTAATTCAAGACAACTTTTGTCTCATTTCCCCTGGCACGCTCCGCTTGCCCATCATTCGATTAACCACATAACGTAGTGCTGCAACAATATTGCAGACAAGCAAGAACGGTTTTAAGATAAGAAGGTCTGCTATCGCTATAAAATAAATCTCAATCACATCAGACCATCGAGAATATTTATTAAATGTCAGGCTATTGAAGGCAAATGCTGCCATGGTTAATAGTAAAACATAACCCGCACCAAAGGCGCGAGTGCTTTCATATGGTCGAGCGAGATAGCCCCGTGATGCCAGCTCATTAATAGAGCAGAATAGCCCGCCAACTCCACAAAGGGATATAAAATTTCATAAAAGACAAAAAAGGGATAACTGAACATACCCACTATCCCATACCGCGGGTTGAAAAACATAGTACGATGCAAACAAAAACTACGTAATAAGCCGCGTTCCCAGTGATCCCTTTGCCTCCATAGAGCAAAAAAAGTTTTAGGCACATCTGTCCATGAAAAAGCCGTTGGCGTTGCATCGATTGAATAGGGATATTTGTTTTTGCGCATGTATGCATGAAGTTTTAATATGATTTCAGCATCCTGAGAAAAGTTATCCGTGTCATAACCACCCACCGCCATGGCCGCTTGGGTTTCGTACAAAGTGAATGCGCCAGGGTTAACAAGGGTCCCGCCAAAAGTATTCCATCCAATGTGGCCGAATAAAAATGAACGCAAATATTGGCAGGTTTGTATCGCAGCCGCAAGCCTGGTAGGAATGTGTGGTTCGCGGACAAATTTACCGTGTTTGATTTCATTGTCATTAATAATAAACACTGAGCCGCCAACAGCAATACAGTGTGGTTTGGAAATGAATGAAAAGATGATTTTACTGATTGCATCTTTTTCTAGCACGGTATCGGCATCAACGGTAGCAAACAAAGGAGTTCTGCAAGCGTTGAGACCAACATTTAAAGTGTCACCCGTGTTGCTGTGCTCTTTATCGACAAGGACAAGGTTTGGATATAGTTTAGATTGATAATAACCACGAATCTTTGCGGTTTCAATTATCTGTTTAATAGCGGGCGGCACTTGGTAAAGTTGGAGATTATCTATCAGCACTTGCAACGTATTATCTGTTGAACCATCATTCACAATAATAAGATGAACATTTTTGTAGTCTGATTCCAATACGCTATAGACTGCATCCAGTGTGGCGATACCAAAGTTATAGGTTGGCATGACGACAGACATCGGGATAGAGAATTCGCTATTCATGAGATGGCCGATATTTCCATATTTTTCCGCTTGAAAGCGGCGCACGATTTGAGGCATAGAAACAACCAGTAAGGCTGTGTATACAATGCAGGAAATGATGAAGTAGCCAGTAATGGATACACCAATAATTGAAACAAGTATATTCATCGGCTTGGGTCCTTATGAATATCCAGCAAAGCTTGATTGGCGGCTTCATAAGCATATTTGTCAATATTAGGGGATTGTGATTTCAGAATTTGAATGCCCGTACGGCCTAAACTCACTAAAGATTGTGCTGCTCTGATGCGTACCCACCATTCCTTGTCTCTTAATAACGAAGCCAATGCGTCAGATTCCGATACGTCATGCATGTTGCCCACAATTTTTGCTGCAGCAGCACGAAGTTGCCACTCAGGCGCGTTGAGATATTTTGGAACAAAATGATAATAACCAGGGTTGTGTCCAGCGTATTTAAGTGCCGCAAGTTTAAGATCGAGAACATTACTATCGAGGTCACGAGGGATAGCCTCAGATAAATGCTGAATAATATGAAATGGAGGGAGTACTTGCGTGGTTAGTGTCTTTACAATGCGCGTCAGCTTTTCTGACAAACTTTCAGCAGGGGGGAAGTGCATCATGATGGCGTAACAAAAACATTTTACATAAGCGTCTTCTTCCATGAGAAGACGTTCAATCACAATGATTCTTGAGGATTCAGGAGCGTTTTCAGCTATGCTAGACAAAACAGACTTTTGTAGTCGTCTAAATTTATAAAACACGTTGATTGCTTCATTGATTAATTGTGCACATGAAAACTTAAATCCGACCCGTGCAGCAGGTACTGAAATGAAAATGGCAGGGTCTTTTATAAGGCGAATTACTTTGTCTGCATCCGTTTTTTCATAATGATAAAGAAATAGCTTGGCTGCTGTGTAGCGGTTGAGCATGTTTTTTGAGTTGTATAATACTCTCATTTTCATTAGGAAAACATGTTGAATAAGTTCCTGATTTTTATAATTTAAATGCTCAGCAACTTTCAGTGTGATCAGCGCATCTCTACTTAACACTTTGTAATCATTTTTCGATAATGCTGAGTTTTCTGCACTTCGAAACAGCAGGATTTTTTCGACATCTTCTCTTAATATTTCTTTATCACCCTTAGTGAGTGATCTATAGACTTTGTACGCGTAAATAAAGCTAATAAATCCTAACGTTGCGATAATTTCAATCACAAAAAGGATCAATATAATATCAACAATCGAATCCATTAACCGTCCCTTTTATCTCACCGCTGATATTAAAATCCTGTCTTCAAGACAAAGCTTATTCCTGTAAGCTGTCGGATAAATGTGGGGAAACGTTGGTTTTCATAGCTTGCCCCAATATTGATGGACAATTTGTTAGGTATGAGTGGCCGCTCATAGTTCAGCCCAATCAATTTATCATCAACGGTAATAAAGTTAACGGTTTGAAGATCTGCTAAGTCAGGTGTGGTACCATAGCCTAATGTTAATTGTACAAAATGGTTTTCATCGCCAATAAAGCGTTCTGCATTAGCAATATAATAATTCGTGTTTTTTCCCGCTTTTGGAATAAAGTAGTATGTTCTCAATCCGAATGAATACAGACCGACTTCTTTTTGAATGGATGCCGTGTACGCATTGAAATGCGTGAACGAAATGTTTTCATAATTATCACCAATTGAAAATTCAAACCAGTTTAAAACATTAAAAAACGCTTCTCCTTGGAGGGTATACTTGGGATATATATAAAGGTTGTCTGCGTAAGTAGTATTTAGCTCAACGTATACGTCTTTGCTCAGCTTCACAGCACTACCAATCTGCCCTTGTGCACTGGAATGTTGATTTCGGCTGGCTTGGTTAACAGCGCCGAGCAAATTCCCGAAGCTTGTGTCTCGAGTATAGAACAAGCTCGAGAAATTCCAGTACCCATCAGGGGAGGTTGAGTATAACGATTGCTGATAAAATATCAGGTGATTTTTAATTTCACTGTTATTCCCCGAGGGTACGCCAGGTGAAATTTGTGCTGACATGGCACCTGATATTGACATTGGTAATTCTTTTTCAGCGCTCTCTACATGATTCAGTAGTTCAGAAAGATCCGCATATTGTGGGTAATTTTTTAAGCCTGTTTTTAATAATGATTTTGCCCCTTCATAGTTTTTTTCTTGATAGTAAATGGATGCGAGCATAAGCTCCATGTCAGGATCATTAGGATACGTTGATAAGTATTCTAATGCCTGTTTTTTGGCTTCCTCATTATTGCCTTCTTGTTTAAGTGTTTTGACATCCTCGAGGGTAATATTGGTTGAGGGTTTTTTCATAACAACTGTTTCTGGCGGCGCACTTTGAGCTTTTTCTACCTGAGCTAATAAATCCTGCATGTCTTTATAGTTTGGGTAGTTTTTAATGGCTTTATTGAGAATTGACTTTGCCCCCGTGTAATCCTTTTTTTCATACAAGCTTAAAGCAAGTTGAAGCTGCATATCGGGATCGTTAGGATACTGGGCGAGGTATGAAATCGCCAATGATTCTGCATTATTCACATTGCCACTCTTTCTCAGCGCTGATACTTGAGATACAGGATTGTTGTCATCGGGTGCTGTATTTGTTTGTGCAAATGCTACGCTAGCCGCAAGTGCAATTAAACAAAGCAAGGGTTTCCGCATCAATAAATTCCTTTTTAATAATGCTTCCTGTCATCATCCTATTCGCATGGATACTTCGGACGAATTACTTTACGAGCAGCCGTGCCATAATAAATAGAAAGAAGAGTCGTTTGCATATCTAAATCAAAGGGATGCTTTTTAAGATATTTCCAGGCAAGCTTCTTTGCCTCTTCTAGTTCCCCATCTGCCTTCAGTGCTCTGACCTGGTCAAGTGCTGCATTCTTGTTATTTAATAGATTATCGTCATTTAAGGAAGTTGCTCCTGGCATGGATGTATCTGTTTTCCCGGCCGCTTGAGCTTCTTGAGCTTGATTAACACGGGTTAACAACGTTGATAAATCGGTGTAATTTGGGTATTGCTTGACGGCAGGTTGCAGAAGTTCTTTTGCCTTAGCATAGTCATTCTTTTGAAAGTAGATAGATGCAAGCAATAGTTTCATGTCAGGATCGTCAGGGTATTGATGAAGATAATTCGTTGCCATCTTTTCAGCTTTTTCTGGGCTTCCTTGTTGGCGGCATGTTTGCGCTTTCATGAAAGTTTCATTTTCTTCATGATGCTCGCCTGAGCAGGCCGCATTAATGGCGATCATTATTACTATTAATAGCACTTTACGCATCTTCAAGCTCCCATCTGAATATCAATGCCTTGAGTTTAGTACAGTTTTTATCATTTTGTTTTAAAGGTGCTAATGGGTTACTTTTGTTCTATATTATGAGTAAGGAGAATGAAATATGAGAAAAATAGCAGTGGTTGGTTTGGGGTATGTGGGCTTGCCACTGACTGTGGCATTTGCCCAGCAATGCAAAGTAATTGGTTTCGATAAAAAAGCGCAAAGAATCAACGAATTAAATAAGCACTATGATCACAATCATGAAATTTCTGAAGCCGCACTCAGTCATAAAAATTTATTTTTCACACATGATCCTGCTGATTTATTCAAAGCGGACTTTTTCATTATTGCTGTGCCTACACCCGTTAAAGCCACTAAGGAGCCAGACTTGGAGTTGCTACTGGATGCCTCCAAAATTGTAGGTAAGCACCTGAAGAAAGGGGATATCGTGGTTTTTGAATCCACGGTTTATCCTGGCGCGACCGAGGAAGACTGTGTGCCTGTTTTAGAGAAGGCCTCTCATTTGACTTGCGGAGTGGATTTTACCGTTGGCTATTCACCCGAACGTACCAATCCCGGTGGGGATGTCCATGTGATCGAAAATACGGTCAAAATCGTTTCAGGCCAGGATGAGGCAACGTTGAATATTGTGGCCGAAGTCTACGGCAGTATTGTGAAGCCCGGTGTGTATCGTGCCGAGAGTATTAAAGTCGCTGAAGCAGCAAAAGTCATTGAAAACACCCAGCGCGATGTGAACATTTCATTGATTAACGAAATTGCTTTGATTTTCCATCGGTTGGGTATTGATACAACGCAAGTGATTAATGCTGCATCGACAAAATGGAATTTCATCCCCTTTAAACCTGGATTGGTGGGTGGCCATTGTATCGGCGTCGACCCCTATTATTTAGCGCATAAAGCAAAATCTGTCGGCTATTTCCCTGATGTGATTCTATCCGGTAGGCGCGTAAACGATATGATGGGAAAATTCATCGCGGAAAAGACAGTCAAAAACTTAATTAAACTGGGTGTGTCGATTAGGCGGTGCCGCGTTGCCATATTGGGTGTCACGTTTAAAGAAAATTGCGTTGATACACGTAATTCGCGTGTGGTTGAAATGATCGATGAGCTTATTTCATATGACGTGGACACGTACGTGCATGATCCCGTTGCGCCACAGCATATTGTGAGTGAGGGGCATGATATCCGTCTGTGCAAATGGGAGGATATCCCAGAAGTGGATGCGATTATCATTGCGGTTGCGCATGATTTCTATAAACATATGGATAAAAAAGAATTGAAAGAAAAATTGAAATACCGTGGTTTGATCATGGACGTGAAGAGTATTCTCGATCCAAAAGAATTTAAGGGATCAGGGATTATGTTTTGGAGACTGTAATGCGCAAATCATACAGCAATCCCTGCAGCATCGTAATCCTCTCTTCTTCAGGTATGGGGAACGTGAGGTAGAGTGCTTTTTGACCTTTCAATTTAAACAGTCTGGATTTGGTTTGAATCAAATTCAATAAATAGGTGGTGTTCAGTTTCGGTTGTTCCGTAAACTCTAAATAGCCACCTTCCGCTGAAATTTCTATTTTATGAATCCCTAGTGTCTTGGCGAGGAACCGCATTTTCGTGATCATGAACAAATTTTTCAGAGGAACCGGAAGCAACCCAAACCGATCAATCATTTCAACCTGCAATTCTTCTGTTGCTTCATTATCTTGACAAGAGGCGATACGTTTGTAAAAAATCAGTCTCGTATGAACGTCGGGAATATACGTGTCAGGAATCAATGCAGGAATGCGTAAGTTAATTTCAATGTCTTCTCGCTCAATGTTATCCAAACCAATCTCTTTGCCAGATTTGATCGATTTGACTGCGCGTTCCAGTAACTCTGTGTATAACGAAAATCCAATGCTTTGAATGTGTCCGCTTTGTTCTTCGCCCAGGATTTCGCCCGCGCCACGGATTTCCAGATCGTGGGTGGCCAGCATGAAGCCCGCACCTAAATCTTCGAGCGATTCTATAGCGCTTAATCGTTTTTCAGCATCGCTAGTCACTTTCTTTTCAGAAGGTGTGAATAAATAAGCATATGCCTGATGATGCGATCTGCCTACGCGTCCACGCAACTGATGAAGTTGTGCTAAACCAAACATATCAGCTCGCTCAATGATGATCGTGTTGGCTGTTGGAATATCAATGCCTGTTTCAATGATCGTCGTGCACACTAACACATTAAAGCGCTGGTGATGGAAATCAGACATCGTTTTTTCCAAGTCACGTTCTCGCATTTGACCGTGAGCGACTTCGACTTTCGCTTCGGGGAGCCAAGCACGTAATGATTCAGCTGTTCGTTGGATCGTCTCTACTTTATTGTGTAAGTAATACACTTGGCCACCGCGCAAGATTTCGCGCAAAATGGCTTCTTTAATTAACGGTTCGTCGTATTCCCTGACGAATGTCTTGATTGAAAGACGGCGTTTGGGTGGGGATGCAATGATCGATAAATCACGAATCGTATGCATCGCCATGTTCAATGTGCGAGGGATGGGTGTTGCCGTCAATGTCAGGACGTCAATGTTGGCGCGAATAGACTTCATTTTTTCTTTTTGATGCACGCCAAAACGATGTTCTTCGTCAATAATAATCAACCCAAGTGATTTAAAATCGGGAAGGTGATTGAGTAGGGCATGTGTGCCAATCACAATGTCTGCTTTTCCTTCTTTGATCATGTTGATCGTGTTTAGTTTTTCTTTTTCACTGGAAAAACGTGACAGCGAATGAATGGAAATAGGGAAGTCGGCAAAGCGGTCTTTGAACGATTCTTCATGTTGTTCCGCCAGGAGTGTGGTCGGTACGAGCACAGCCACTTGTTTTGCGCTATTCACGCCTATAAATGCAGCACGCATCGCGACTTCTGTTTTCCCAAAGCCAACATCGCCGCAGACCAAACGATCCATGGGGCGGGGGGAGAGCATGTCTTTCGTGACTTCTTCAATCACGCGCGTTTGATCCGGTGTTTCTTCAAAAGGAAAGCTATTGGCAAACGATATATAGGTGGAGTCTAGTGGGCTATGCGCAAACCCTGTCTTCGCTTCACGCAGCGCATAAATGTTCAGCAATTCAGCGGCCGTATCACGAATTTTTTCAATGGCTTTGCGTTTAGCCGTGTCCCATTGCTTGCTGCCTAATTTTGTCAGCGGGGCATGTTCGTTATCCAGTCCACTGTAACGGCTTATCATGCCTAATTTTTGAATCGGGACATAGATTTTATCTTTATTGGCATATTCGAGTTGCAAGAATTCGCCAGGAACATCATCAATCGTGAGTGTGCTCAACCCAAGATAGCGCCCAATTCCGTGGATTTCGTGAACGACAGCTTCTCCGATTTTGAGCTCAACCAGGTTCTTAATCACCCACTCAGGCGATGTTTTGCTGGCTTTGGATCTGCGTTGCGTGACATGCTCGCCTAAGAGATCTTGTTCCGTGATAACGATGATGTTGTCGACCTTGTCGATAAACCCTTGCTCAATGGGTGCGGCACAAAGATAATGCCCGGGTTTCGCCGATAAAAAATCTTCCCAGCTGTGTGATTCCGCAAAATGCAGCGCCAAGGGCTTTAATGTTTCAGCGAGGGTTTCGCGGCGGCCTTTGGATTCGGCTGAGAATAATATTTTTTCAGCCTTGTGAGTGTTGATGAAGTCAGATAAAGCAGCCAGCGGGTTATGCTTGGCATGTTCTAATTTGAGCGGGGGAAGCATGACAAACTTGCCTGTCTCATCTGGGCCTGCTTTTAAGTGCCCCGGGTTGCGCTCATTGACAAGGCCTAATAATTCACTCGTGTTAAAGATAATTTCTGCGGGTTTCAAAATGGGTAGGGTGACGTCATGTGAATATTGTTCGTAACGTTTTTCTGTTTCACGGTAATAGTCATCGCAGCGTTTCGCAATGTCATTGATTTTAATGAGTTGAGCATTTTTAGGCAGGAAGTCGATTAAAGAGGTTGTTTCTTTGAAAAACAGTGGCAGATAATATTCAATGCCTGCGGGTGCTTGATGTTCAGAGACGCTTTGATATATGCGACTGAGCATCGGGTCACCCGTGAAGCGGGTTCGCCACGCTGTTCTAAATTGCGTAGTAGCTTCATCCGTTAATAAGAACTCATGGGCTGGGAGTAGGTCTAGCGAGTCAATCGGGGCATCTGAGCGCTGAGTCTCAGGGTCGAAAAAGCGCAACGAATCAATTTCATCATCGAGCAGGTCGATCCGAATGGGGCGCGTCACACCCATGGGGAAGAGGTCGATGATGGAGCCTCTCACCGCGTATTCTCCGTGTTGATAGACTTGTGCCACCGCGCGATAGCCTGCCGTTTGAAGGCGTGTTCGAAAGGCCCCGATGTCGATTTTGTCGCCCTTATGATAGACATGGCTCTGCCCAGCAATGAAGCCCACGGGGGGCAGGCGATGCATTAAGGTGCTTGCCGTGGCTAATACTAAGCCCTGGGAGAGCTGAGGTAGAGTAGCCATCACCTTGAGGCGGGCTGAAATAATGTCTTCATGGGGCGAGAAATGGTCATAGGGGAGCGTTTCCCAGTCTGGGAATACCATGGTGGGGAAGTTGCCCCCTAAATAGAATTGGCATTCATCCTGGAGGCGCTGTAACGTCACGGCTTCTTCGCAAATGACGAGCACGGGCCCGGGTGCTTTTCGGATAATATCCGACAGCGTGAGGCCAATCACGGCAGCAGGGATGGTAATTTCAGGGGCTGAGTACGACATGGGGAATATTATACCTTAAAAGGGCGAAAGATGTTTCGCCCTTACTTTTCAGATCGAACAAAACAACCATCCCAGGGGGCGGTAACCCCATTGGCCTTCAGCTCACGAATGCGATCGATATACAGGGAATAAAGAAGCCGCATCGGGTACATTTGGTGTAGTTGTTCAAAGCAGCGCAGAGCCTCATCCCATTCTGCATGAAAGTAATGATGCTGGGCTTGTGTAAGCAATTGCAGCTCATCTTTAATCTCTGGCGTGAGATTCTCACGCAAGCAAATGGGTTCATAAATATTAATGGCCTCATGCTTGCCTTTTACTTTCACTTTATCCAAGTGGCGACAGACAATTTCGCCTTCACACTGTTTCAATGTGTTTTCACTGATAATAAAATACGTACCATAGAATTTTGTGGAGCTTTCGAGACGTGAGGAAAGGTTCACAGAGTCACCGAGGACCGTGTAAGAACGACGGTATTCCGATCCCATGTCGCCCACGTTCATTTTCCCTGTGTTGATCCCAATGCCAATGTGCAGATCAGTTACGCCCAGTGGCGCAAATTGTTCTTTTAGCTGATGCGTAATGTTGAGCATTTCAAAGCCCGTTTTCACGGCCGATAATGCATGGTGTGGATTTTCCATCGGAGCACCCCAGAATGCCATGATCATGTCCCCAACGTATTTATCAATTGTTCCACCGTGCTCGAAGATGGCTTTGGTCATCGGTGTAAAATATTCATTGAGGAACTTCTTCAATACGGTCGGATCCATGTTTTCACTGATGCCTGTAAAATTACGGATGTCAGCAAACAGGACGCTCATTTCACGGCTCTCGCCTTCAAAACCATAGGATTTGGACGATTCAGACATTTTTTCTACCTGCTCAGCAGGGATATACTGACCAAACATGTGTTTGAGCTGAGAGCGTTTACGGGTTTCAAACAAGAAGCCATACATCAATGCAATGAATGTCACATTCACAATATTAATCAAGACAGTGAAGAAGTTTAAATAGATATATTGGTAATCCCATAGCCAATCATGCAAATAAAATAATCCCGTGATGGTCGCGATGGGAATGAGGATGGTTAACCATACAGGCAGCATCGGAAGCATGAATGAAAACAAAACGCCTGTTGCGCCAATTAAAAAAAGTTGAGCACCCAGAGACCAATCCGGTTTGTAAGGAAATTGGTGGAGCAATAGTGTTTGAGCCACGGTTGCATGGATTTCAACGCCAGGGAAGGAGGTTTCAAATGGGGTCGTATGGAGATCGCCTAACCCGGTGGCGGAGGTTCCGATAAACACAATTTTACCGTCAACATTCTTAGGGTTATTTTTACGCTCCATAACGTCTTTTGCAGATACATAGCTGTATTCGTTTTCAAGCTTTTTGTAGGGGATCATGACTTGGCCACTGCCGTCAGTCGGTATGATATTAGCCCCGAGTTGAATGTTCGCTAATGAAAAATAGTTCCCCACAGGTAGCCAATGCAAATTGACTTTATCAAGCAATAAATATTGTTTTACTGCGCTTAATGCCAGTGAAGGATAGATACCATCCTTGTATTCTAAAACAATAGGGTAATGTCGAATAACCCCATCGTTGTCAGTTAATGTCGTGACGAAACCGGCATTGGCGGTAGCGGATGCAAGCTCTTGCGTGTTGCCAATATAGCCTTGCATCGCTCGAACAAATATGCGATCACCTTTATCAGGCGTGAGTTCTTCCATCGGTGGTGGTAATACACCAATTTTCTGCGTTCGCTCCGGGCTAAGTATATAGCCCATGATAATATCTGGGCTATGAATGGCCTTTCCCAATACATCATCATGTTCATAATGCATTCTGACAGCATTAAGCTTAGAAATCGTTTTAGCATCTAATGAATTAGGCGGGGATTCCTTAATGACGGTATCAATAACATTTTTTTCAGGTTCAGGAAAAATAATATCAAGGGCAATTACCGCGGCACCCTGTTCCTTTAATATACTGACCAATTCAGCAACCATGTCGCGTGGCCATGGCCACCGCCCTAATTCATGCAACGTATCATCATTGAGATCAACAATCAAAATATGGTTTTCTTGCGGCTTTGGCTTCTCAATTAAATTGATGCGCATGTGCATATCATAAAATAAGTTATTCACACGCTCTCGAATGAGGCTGGCCCCTGAGTTATTGGTTGTTTCAAACCACAGTGCACCGAGGGTAACCAGTATCCCCAGCAAAATAGGCTGTATCCTTTGTGAAATCTTAGTCAAAAACAATTGCGTGGCCTCGTTTTAAACACTTACTTTGAGTGTATATCATATTTTAAAGATTGGGCTACTCTTATACTAGTGAAATGATAGAGGCAATTTGGCGATGGGCAAACTTATTATTCAAATAACTGACATGCATTTATTTGAAAATGTCAGTGATACGCTGTTGGGCGTAAATACATTTGAAAGTTTTCGGGCTGTTGTGAAAGATATTAAACAAACTTACCCCAACCCCGACTTGATACTGTTGACCGGCGATTTGGCTCAAGACGAGACAGTTACTGCTTACCAAAAGCTCGTCGATGAGCTCACGGTATTTCATTGTCCCAAATATGGCTTCCCAGGCAATCATGACGATGAGCAACACATGTTGTCCATATTTAGGGAAAATCATCTTCAAGAAAACAGAGAGATCATTGTTGGAAACTGGAATTTAATATTATTGAACACACAAAAGCGTCATGCTGTTGAAGGTCTTTTGAGTGATGAGCAATTGGAATTTTTAGACAATTCGTTGGGCATGTATCCAGAACATTCGACAATGATTTTTATGCATCACCCACCGATGCCTGTGGGGTCGGCATGGATAGATAGGCTCATTCTTTCCAACCCAGAGCCGTTTTGGGAAACATTGGCCCGTTATCATCATGTCAACGCCATTGTCTGTGGTCATGTCCACCAAACATTTTCAGGCGTCAGAAACGGTATTCAAGTGTTAACAACCCCCTCGACATGTTTCCAGTTCGCCGCTCGTAGCCAAAAGTTTGCTGTTGAAAATCTTATGCCGGGTTATCGTGCGATAGAAATCGATGAGCAGGGTGGTTTTGAAACAAAAGTACATCGTATCACTGGGTTCGAGCTTAATCTTGACATGTCTTCTGGAGGCTATTAAATGCGAACAAGTGAAGATACATTAATCAATGCCATTTTAGAAGAAGTTCCTGTTTTCACAAACCTCACGCCGTCTCAACGCAAAGACATGCAGTCACTGTTGAAAATTGAAAGCCACCCAGCGGGAACAGTCATCATTAAAGAAGGAGAGCGGGGGGCACGCGTATTTGTTATTCTTGAAGGCAATGCAGATGTGATTCAACATGATGATAGCACCGTCCCACCCTCTGAGCATGTACTGGCATCATTGGGCAAACATGACACCATTGGCGACTTAGCACTGATCGATGACCAGCCACGCTCTGCTGACGTGCGAGCCACAACACCTATCAAATTAGCCTCTTTTGATTTGAGTGAATTAAAAAATATATCATCAAAAGAAATACCTTTGGAAGCTGCGTTACGCCTCAATTGCGCGATGAAAGTGGCCAATTATCTCAGGGGCAGTAATTTAAAAACGTTAAGTGATCGCAAAAAACATCGAACAGAAATTGCTCTGCTTACCAATTATGATATCGTGACAGGCTTGCCCAATCAGCATTTTTTTGCTGAAAAATTAAAGGAATGCATCGAAAAATCACCGGGCCAGAGCCACGTCATCTGTCAGGTTGAGCTTGTTGAGTTCAAGGAAATAGCAGATGCGATGGGGACGGATTTTGCGGACGAATTTTTAAATGAGTTTTCCGAAAGGTTGGATAGCGTTGTTCCGGAGAATACGTTGATTGCGCGTGTCGGTCAAAATCAATTTATGCTCTTGCTATCTCATGTGAAAGACATTGATGCGCTTTCCCACCTTGCAAAAAAAATCCTCAACCTCATGGTTTCAGCGGTGTATGTGAGGAACGAAGAAGTTTTTGTTAATGGGTATGTAGGCATTTCCCACTATCCGGATGACGGTAAAACAGCCGCAGTTCTCATGAAGAATGCGGGCCTTGCGTTAGATGCAGCGAAGCTCTATGAGCCAAACAGTTTTGCTTTTTATGATGCGAAACTGAATTCAGCTGTCGAAGAACGCAGGATTTTGATTAAGGACTTTCGTACAGCCGTTGAAGAAGATCAATTTGAAATTTATTATCAGCCCCAGTTGTCATTAACAAATGGGGGGTTGGTCGGAGCGGAGGCACTCATTCGTTGGCCACATCCAACAAAAGGCATGATCCCACCCGGAGTTTTTATTCCCATTATCGAACAAAGCGGGCTTATTATCGCATTGGGTAATTGGATATTAAGAACGGCCTGCGCACAAGTGCATATGTGGAAGAATGCAGATTTGCCAATATTGCCTCGCATTGCTATTAATTTGTCTTCATTGCAATTTAGACAAAAAGATTTTGTCGGGATGATTAAGGGCATCATTGACCAATCCCGAATTGATCCTTCCATGATTGAGCTTGAGATTACTGAAAGCGTGATGATGAAGGACATGGATGAGACCATTGCTAGGGTCAATGAATTAGCGGATATGGGCTTCATGATTGCCATTGATGATTTTGGCACAGGCTATTCTTCACTCAGTTATTTAAGAAAGCTTCCCATACATAAGTTGAAGGTAGACCAATCTTTTGTGCGTGACCTATTTACCAGCAATGAAGCACAAGACATTGTTCGTTGCATTATTTCGTTAGCAAAAAGCTTAAAACTGATTACGATTGCGGAAGGCATTGAGACGGTGGAGCAGCTTGAGTTTCTTAAACAAGCGGGCTGCGATGAGGGGCAAGGTTATTTGTTTAGCCATGCTGTTTCAACGTCACAGTTTGAAAAGGATTTTTTACTTAATAAGGGTAAATGATGAATCAAAGTCGTGCGATATTTAACGCTGCGATAAGCATGGGATTGATGGTCTTGATGACTTTCACTACTGCCCAGGGTGTCGCACTTGCTTCTGCGGGTAAAATTATTGCTGCGGATGGCAAGGTTGAAGCGGTAAATGTTGATAAAGAGGTAAGGCCGATTAAACGCGGCGATGATTTTTATGTGCAAGATACGATCAATACGGATGAGGCATCCACGGTATCGTTACGTTTTACAGATGGCACATTACTCGAGCTGAAAGAAAAATCCTCGTTTGAAATCAAAAACTATCAATTCAAACAGGATGCACCTGCCGGCGATTCCTATTCTGCTGAGTTAATCAAAGGTGGATTTAGAACGATTACAGGTGCGTTAGGTCAGCGTAATCCTGATCATTATGAAGTACAAGCGCGCATGACGACCCTGACGATTCGTGGAACAGAGTATGTCATGAATTTCAGCACCGATTCCGATGTGCAGGTCGGGCTACTGACGGGGGCTGCCACCGTCAGCGCGGGTAATAATACGGTTGATTTAACACCCAATACAAATGCTGTGATTCATGCAAATGGTTATATTGTGCGTGCGTACGGTGTTCCTGCCTCTATGATGCACGGTTACTCGAGCAATAATATTGGAACGTTGAGAGAGCAAGCCACTCACGCAGGGTTTTCTGCATCTGGTTCAGCAGGAAAAAATCAAAGCGATCAAAAGGTATATATAGAAGGAGAGGGCAGTACCAAGCCTCCTGCCCCAGTCGGCGCCTCTTCGCCTTGTGCCGGTGTGGCGGGTATGTCAGGGGCAATGTAGGCGGAGCTTATGCCTCCCAGAATCTCACGCAGTTTCGGCCATTTTCTTTGGCTAGATACAGAGCCTTATCTGCATGATCGATGGATTCCTCAATGGGAATATCTGCATCTAGCAAGGATGCACCGAGGGAGACGGTTGTCTGAATCGGCTGCGGGGCGCCAACATCGATTTTCAAGCCTGAAATCCCCTCTCTCAAGCGCTGTAGGTTATCAACTCCTTCAAGCAGGCCTGTATTTTGCATGAAAAATAAAAATTCTTCCCCACCATAACGAAATACTTTATCGTACGGACGCATGTTTTTGAGGCAATAGTCAACGATCGCAATAAGGACTTGATCCCCTATAACGTGCCCATAGTGATCGTTTATTTCTTTGAAATGATCAAGGTCCATCATGGCAATGACACAATTCCCGCCTTCACGTTTAAGTAATTCTTGATGCTCGCGGAGGATGGGTAGCATACTTACCCTGGTAATCGCGCCAGTTAATGGGTCATGGTTGTATAACGTTTCATCGAGTTCGCGTTTTAACGCTAGGATTTCGAGGCGCATTCTTTCAAGTGCATTTGCAAATTTATCATAATCGATGGGGGTAATCGTATTTTCTGCATTTTCGGTGAGGAGCAATGTACAAAGTTGATGCATGCGAAGATGCTCTTCCCCAATCGCGATAAATCCTGGGTGTTCTTTTAGTTTTTCGGGGATATGGCACCCATAGTACCATTGCCCAAAACGACAAGCCTTATGCGCCTCAGCATTTAAGTCATGTGCGTCGCCTGGTAACCTGCAAACAAGCGTGCGGATGAGGGCGTTATACCATTGCTGATGGTTATAAAGAGCTTGCTCTAATTGATCAATGCTCTTTTGTAATTCGTCTCTGCTAACGTAGGTAAGTAACATATCTTTCCTGTGGTTCGTTCATGGCACATTCATCCTAGTATGATAATGTTAGCTGATGATTCTTATTAATCAAAACGGAAGGTTATAGTACGCTAATCCTCATGTTTAACGCGCTGTTAAAGTTTCATACCATGATTATGTGTCGGCTTATCACTCACCCAGCTCATGTATTCTTCTTTAACGGGTATGGCATGTTCGTTTACAAATAATGGTGGCATCGCCTGGCGCAGGATCAAAAAGCTGGCCATCTCTGCCTGTTTTTGGAGCGAAGCGGCCTGAGACTGCTCCTGTGGTAAATTTTCAAAGGCATCGAAGACATTGTTGTTAAACTGGGCAAGCTCATGAGTGGTAAGAAATTTCGTTAAAATAGGCGTAGGGTTTTGTCGCATTTCACCACCGGCATAGAAAGCCATGCTGAGCCGATTTACAAACCCTTGTGGACAGAGGTGAGTGGTAAGGAGGTGGGTATTTCTCAATACGTCTGCATCTTCAGTTGCAACAGAAATTCCTAGCTTATCTTTACCCCTGTTGAGGAAAGGGATAGCAATTTGTTCACAGAAAAAAGGATATAGTATTTGATCCTCAGGTTCCTTTAACAGTTTTGCGTACAGATACATGGATGTTTTCATCCCAATATTGGCAACACAACCTTCGGAAATATCGCGCAATATTTCAATATAATCCACAATGCCATTGGGTTTGCTGAAGAGAAACACCAGCTCTTTCATTTTGCCCATGAATAAATCATGTAATTTCTTTTTTTCATGCGCTAATGGCAATGAAATCACAGATTCAAAAAATGTCAAAATGGATTCGGTTCGCTGTGGTTGACCGAGCGATGCTAAGGTAGTGAGCAAGTTTTTGAGGTTTGTTTTATATTTTGCTTCCATCGGGCTTTCACCTGTGCTGGCATGTAAAGCTTCGATACTTTTTTCGATCGCAGGAATCTCCGGTATCCTTTGTTGCAAGTAATGGCATAAATCAAGCGTTCCTGGTAATGGTTTTATGCCAAGCTTAACAAGCTTTAAATTTTCAGCTCGGATAATGAAGGGTGTATTTTTGGGAGGCGCATATTTATGCTTGATGTTCTCAGCTAAATTATTTTTTCCGTATTTTTCAATGAAACAAGTGAATTCGTTCAATTGTCCCATGATGTCATAATATGAAAATACCGCGCTCAAGGGAAGCGTTGCAATTGAATCTCCAAGTAAATTCTTTAGCTCAGTGAGCCCTTCCTCTGTTAGTACGCTCTCAGTTTGGTCTTTCAATAAATCCGCCAATGATTCAAATTTTGAGGATAACCTATCCTTTACAATGAGCATCACGTCCTTCGGATCCATGCCATGTTTCTTTCCAGACTCTAATAGCTCCAGGCAGTAATCATCTCCATCTAAGGAAGTGGCTACTTTTTTAATGGTGTCTTGAATTTGTTGGCTCGTTAATGCTGCATGGCTTATTACAAATTTTATGAAATCGATCTGTGCAAATTCACTCTCGGGATATAAGCCTTTAATCAGCTCAGGTATGTTTTCAAAGTTAAAATTACTATGGCGCAATTGAAAATAAATGGTTTTATAATCATAGAGGTTACCCATCAACTCCAACTTGGCACAAGAAACAAAATACAACAATCGCGCGTTTTCATCCGTGATATTCTTAAGCCGCTCATTAATGATCAGGATTTTATATAAAAGTTCATTTATATGAGACAGAATAGTTGCAAGCGTTTTAGCATCACATACTGAAGGATTTAGGTTAACCCAATCATTAATAATGATCTGCTTTATGGAATCGTCCTGAGCATCTGTCACAATCATGAGTAAAAAATCTGTATCAAATGGCTCCTTTTGAATTGTAGCCCAGTCTTTAATGAGTTTGTATCTCCACCATGAATTTTTTAGACATGGCAACAATGCTGATACTAAAGCAGTGGTAGGTTTTATGCTGCGTATCGTGGTCCATTGTGCTATTAAATCATACTTGTGATTGTCTGAGTCAAAGTGCTCAATTATTTTAATAATGTCATTTACATTAGTAGGGTAATAGGCGATCCACTCATCTGCTAGCTCTTTCTTATATAAGGGGTCTGTCGACGCTCCAGGGGACGCGAATGAGTCTATCAGTTTTTGTAGAGATTTCATTAAGTTACCTTCGTACTGCGTTAAATCTTAGCTCATTTTAGCGCATGTTCAGGTAAATAGCTACCGCTAAGCATTCTTCGGCAACACGATGCTCAAACAAAATCCCTTAGGTTGAATATTATGCGCCGTGATGCTACCCCCCAAACGCGTCACGATACGTGCCACGATGGCCAAGCCTAATCCGCTGCCTTCTGCATTTTTCCGGGCCGTGTCAACTCTAAACAAGGGTTTAAAGATTTTAGATATCGATGCTTCGGGCACGCCCTCACCAGAATCGATAATATCAATACTGACTGAGTCATTGTCATCTGAAATTTGGACGACATAGGGCGCTTCGCCATATTTAATGGCATTATTAATGCCATTCGTTAATACGCGATACAGTCCGATAGGCTGCGTTTTCAGCGCAATTTCATGAGAAGTTAGGTTTTTAATCTCAATATGCTGAGATGTTAATTTATATTTATTCGCCAAATCTTTGCAGAACTCATGCAGGCTTATCCAATCTTCTTTTTCATGATTTGATGCGGAGACATAATCAATAAATTGTTGCTGCATCTTCGTGATTTGCTCAATTTCTTCTTTCATTTCATCGATGGTCTCAGGAGAGGCCGTTGACAATTCTGCCAATAGTTGTAGCCGTGTGAGTGGCGTACGGAGATCATGAGAAATCCCCGCAAGCATGAGCTCCCGTTCTTTTTCGAGATTATAGTGATCCTTGATCATTTGATTCACGCTGTGAGCGAGCTTTTTGATTTCAACGGGACCTTCTTCTTGCAGCGGGGGAGGGAGTGTTCCTGTGCCAAAGACGTGAAGACTTTTCATGATTTTTCTCAAGGGTTCATTGATCGTTCGCGCTGTGAAGTAACTGCCCATGAAGATAATGATGACAATGAGAATTTCTTCCAGGTAAGCAATGATAATGCCTGTTTTGACCATCGGTTCTTGCGGCATGGTTAACCAATAAGCAGGTTTGTCTACAGGTTTATACGCTATATACAGTATTCTTGGGTTTTTGTTGTCCTCATAAAATGCAACAGTGTTTTTATTGCGGTGATTAAAATGCATGGAAAGGTTTTTCAAGACAGGATTTTTAGATAGAATAATGTTGCTGGGTTGATTTTCAAGATGAACAAGCTGATAAGAATCTAATACTTTATCAATGTTAACCGGCGTACCATGGATAGCGATGTAATTCAACGCTGCATGTAACGCTTCCGCCGTTTTTGCCTGCCCCAATTGCATATGATATTGCTGCGAGAAAATACTCGTTAATAACGCATTCGAAATTAAAATAAATAATACCAGCGCAATAATACGCGACGATATTTTTTGCGGTAACAGGGTTTCTAACACTTACTTTTCTCCGTCAGGAATAAATACATAACCTTTACCCCAGACCGTTTGAATATGTTCAGGATGCGCAGGGTCTTTTTCAATCAATTTACGCAAACGAGAGACCTGCGTATCAATCGTGCGATCGTTTGGATCAAAATCTTTCCCGCGTGCTAAATGCATCAGTTGTTCACGAGACAATGTTTGATAAGGGCGGGTGACCAACGCTTTCAGTAGCGCAAATTCACCACTGGTGAGTTCAATTTCCTCGTTCTCCCGGGTGAATGTTCGATGACGTAGGTCAAGGGTCATACGCTTAAAGGTGATCACTTCTTGTTCGGGCGCCCCAGGAATGTCTTTAGGTGCACGTCTTAAAATCGCATGGATGCGAGCCAGCAATTCGCGCGGGTTAAAAGGTTTAGGTAGATAATCATCGGCGCCAGATTCTAATCCTGTAATACGTTCTTCTTCTTCGGCTTGAGCGGTCAGCATCAAAATGGCTGGGGTCGACGATTTTTCGCGCAATCGTTTGCAAATGCTCAGGCCATCTTCCCCGGGTAGCATGCGATCTAAGACAATTAAATCGACATGCTCACGCTCTAACCGCTTGTCCATGCTGAGTGCGTCGGGAGCCGTTGAGACATCAAATCCTTGATCTTTAAGGAATTTCTCAATGAGGCGACGAAGTTTATCATCATCGTCAACAACCAAGATATGCTGCTTATGTTCGTCCATCATCGTTCCTTAAGTAATTTAATGCAGTTTGTAACATTTTAGCCTCTTTTTGCAATAACATTTTTAAAAAAATAGAGTATGCTTGAGGGTAGGTACTATTAATTCCTTGAAGGAGGATTGTTATGTCTATAAGTAAAATCGTATTGAGCGCTGTGGTTGCTGCTGGTTTAATGCTTGGTTCTGTCAACGCATTTGCTATGCATCATGATGGCGAAATGGATGCTCATAAAATGGCAATGAAGATGCAAAAGGATCTTAGCCTTTCTAAAGAGCAAACTGATAAAGTGGAAGGTATCTTCAAAGATATGCATGAAGAAGCCACCAAACTACGTGACGAAATGAAAGGGTTGAAGGATGCAACTGATGACAAGATCAGAGCAGAATTAACACCTGAACAAGTCAAGAAGTTTGACGAAAACCATAAAAAGCATATGGAAAAACGTCAAGAAATGATGAATAAGAAGCAGTCTTAATCTGGACTCTTCTGTAGTAGAAGCCCCGGGATAAACACCCGGGGTGGGCTACTTCGAGCACTTAGGTGCTTTACCCATCCGTTTAGCGGCGTTGTAATCACTTTCAGCGTCAAACATCCATGTTTCAAATTGTTGAACACGATTCTGACTGCTTGGGTGAGTTTGTAAAAATTCTGGTTTCTCTTTGCCCTCTGCGGCCATTTTCTTCCATAACGTGACACTGGCTTGCGGATTAAATCCGGCATTGGCCATATACGTAAGCCCCATTTTATCGGCTTCAGACTCTTGCGTACGGGAGAAGGGGAGCAGTATCCCTAACTGAGCCCCAGCGCCTAGTAATGCAGCCGTTCTATTCGCGTTCACACCGCTGCTGCCAGCGGATGCTGCGATTAAATTGATGCCGAGCTCAGTTGCCATTTGCGTTGATACGCGCTCATTGCTGTGGCCAGCGATCACGTGCGCTAATTCATGTCCCAAAACAACCGCGAGTTCATCCTGACCGCTAACCAGCGTAATCATCCCTGTATTGACGCCAATTTTGCCACCGGGTAACGCAAACGCATTCGGGGATTTATCGACGAAGACAACCACTTCCCATTTTTCATCGGCAAAATGTGCAGGTAATGACGGCAGCAGGGCGTTTGTAACGCATTGCACAAAGGCTTGATGAGACTTATTCGTGTCAATTTTGCTTTCTTTTTTAAGCGCGGCAAAGCTTTGCTCGCCCATTTTATCCATTTGGGATTCTGGCATAAGCTTCATCTGCGAACGGCCCGTAGGCGAGGTTGTGCACCCCACCAAGAGCGATAGCAGAACAATAGATATAAGTGATTTGCATGTTTTCATGTGGCCAACTATACCATATTGAAATTTGCCATTCTATAGCTACACTGTAAGTAGCTATGGGAGGCTACGATGAAAAAGTTATTAATCTTACTATCTATTTTGTTTATTCTAGGCGCACTCGCTGTTGGCGTTGTGTTTTTCAAATTAAATGGCTTGGTGAAGATGGGCATAGAGCGCTATGGCTCAGAAATCACAGGAACCCCTGTGAAACTGTCTATGGCTGAGATTTCCCCCATGAGTGGAAAGGGCTCTTTAACCAATTTTTCCATTGGTAACCCCCCTGATTTTAAAGCTAAAGATGCGTTCAAGGCGGAAGAAATCAGTATCAAGATCGATAAAGATTCTTTGAAAACGGACACGATCATTGTATTAGAAATGTCGATCAACAGCCCACATATCGATTATGAATTAGAGGGCACATCCAATAACTTTGCGATCATTCGTGAACACATTAATAAGCAGCTAGCCGGCAGTGCAGATTCAAAAGCAGAACATGTATTTGATGACAAGGTTATCGTGATCAATGATTTGTTTGTGAAGAATGGTTCTATCAATGTGACAGCGCCAGTGATTGCCGGTGGGGAAGCTTATAAAGTGGTATTGCCAGACATTCACTTGCAAAACTTAGGTAAAGGCGACAAGCCTGGCAACCTGCCTCTCATCATGCAACGAATCATGGCAATCTTAACCGGGGATGTCATGAGCGCAGTAGGCCCTGTGACCTTAAAGACCTTCGATAAGATGGTGACTCAAGGTGGGATTATTAACCCAGTGAACGATGTTCAGAAGAGCGTCGAAGGTGTGGAACAAGGCGTGGGCAAAACCCTCGAGAGTATTATTCCGCGGTAATTCGGTTCTTTGTAGGGGCCCCCTCATAAGGCGGCCCCTACGAAGAGAATGATTCCATCCGTTGATTTCTTGTGTTATCATCCCAAAGTTCCCTAAGATTGGAGATATCACATGAAGCCTGCTGTGCGCGTTACGATTACTGGAGCTGCTGGACAAATCAGTTATAGCTTATTATTTCGTATTGCCAATGGCGACATGTTGGGTAAAGACCAGCCAGTCATTTTGCAGCTGCTCGAATTACCCCAATCAATGACAGCCTTACAAGGTGTGGTCATGGAACTGATCGATTGCGCATTCCCTCTGCTGAAAGGCATTGTGACGACAGAAGATCCTGCTGTTGCATTCAAAGATGCTGATTTCGCATTACTCGTGGGTGCACGTCCTCGTACGAAAGGGATGGAACGCGCCGACCTGATGACGGCCAATGCGGCTATTTTCAGCGTCCAAGGCAAGGCGTTAAACGATCATGCGTCACGGAACGTGAAAGTGCTGGTTGTCGGTAACCCTGCGAACACGAACGCACTGATTGCGATCAAAAACGCACCGGATCTTAATCCTCGTCAAATTCATGCCATGATGCGTTTGGATCATAACCGCGCATTGGGCCAAATCGCGATCAAAACAGGCGTACCTGTGAGTGACGTTAAAAATGCGATTGTGTGGGGTAACCATTCCGCTCAGCAATACCCCGATTTATTCCATGCGACGGCGGGGGACAAGCTTGTCGCTAACCTCGTCGACCAGAACTGGATTGAAAACGATTTTATTCCGACCGTCCAAAAGCGCGGTGCCGCTGTTATCGAAGCCCGTGGGGCATCGAGCGCAGCCAGCGCAGCGAATGCGGCGATCGATCACGTCCGTAACTGGGCGCTTGGCACTGCGCCAGGCACCTGGGTCAGCATGGGGATCTACAGTGACGGCAGCTATGGCATCGAGCCAGGCGTCGTTTTCGGTTATCCTTGCACCTGTGCCAACGGAGAGGCCACGATTGTACAAGGCCTCGACATCAATGCCTTTGGCCAGCCTCGAATGCGGGCCGTATACCAGGAGCTACTGGATGAGAAAGCTGCAGTCGCGCATCTCATCTCGTAAGTAGCACACACCCAAAACCAACGGTGTGATTGGTCGGAGACTCTTCGCGGAGCTCCGTCGCTACGGTTTGTGCCAACGAGGCAATCATGATAAATCACTCTTTAAATTCACTGCAACGCAGCTTCGATCAGCTTGCTCAAGGTGTTAATGACTACACGAAGTTAGAATATTTTAACGATGGGGCTGATGTGTTCGGCGCTACCCCATTTCGTTGTATCCCACAGTTCTTCTTTTATCTGCATTTACCCAATCAGTGGCATGATAATGCCGGCGGTGGCTGGGCGGAAATCGAAGGCGTCAATCTTGGCGGACCAATACTGGCATTCAGTATCATCAGTTATATATTGGGCGCAGGCTACTACTTCATGAAGTGTGAAGAAACGCGCCATGTCAAAAGCATGCTGACCGACGAAATCTTGTTATCCTATTATGCGTTGAAGAAAGAAGCGCAAGGTGAACAAGAAATCCAAACGAAATTTGCCGAAACTTTTCGCAAAATGGATGCGTTGATCAAAGAGCAGATCGATCGCGACAAACGTATTCTGTTTGGCTATTGGTTTTATAGATTATGTGGCTGGAAATATGAGGGCTATGAAGAGCTTCGTATTAAACGATTGAAAGAATTTGCTGAAACACAAGCGCATTTAGAATTTATTCATCGCATTCAAACCGATGACACAGCCCAGGGCGATTCATCAGGATCTGCCGCATCAACGGCTTCACCAAAATCCGGGCTGCGAAACGCCTGGGAGAAAACCTACGAGACGGTTGTGTATTATTCCTATGCGCATTGGATATTGTGGATGATATCGACGATTGTGTTGTATCAGACAACAGAAGGATATGGGATTAACGAAGCGGATCCAGCGCATTCTGATGCCCCAGGCTTTTTTACAGACAATGCAACGGGATTTAGTCATTATGATGCAGCGCTGATTTTCCAAACAGTGGTTCCATTAATATTTGCCTTAGTGGTTGTCTGGCGAAAAACTGTCACAGTACAAGCCGCTGACACGTCTATCGCAGATGAAAAGCAGCGGCAAATTCGTGCCTATTATCTTGAAAAGACAGCTGCAGATGGCAGCGGATTAGTTGACCAAACGCATCGTCATTTTCACCTGAGTCAGGCTTTAACAGCATTCACCACGTTTATTGGGACGTTCATTGTGACGAACGTGGCTGCCTGGCCAGTGCAGGGTTTTGTGACGAAAGTCTGCAATTACAAAACCGAGGATAGTACTTATATACCTACTATTTTTGCTTTCACGGTGGCAGCGGCATTGATACAGGCGGGCTTAAAGGTCTATGACATGCGCCGTGAGGAAAAGCAGTATTTCGGCACTCAAGGGCAGATTACCATTAAAACGGCATCCCAGAAGCCTAGCCTGTGGCAGTTTTATACCAGCCACGAGCACTCCCATAAGGCCTGGTATAACGGCCCTGGATTGATGTTTGGCTCAGTGGGGCTACTATTGACCCGAATCCTCTTAAACGGGGGTATGGGCAATTTCAGAGTGGATGGGGTCCAGAAGATGGAACGGTCGGAGATACTGTTCATTGGTTTAGGGATGACGGCAGTCATGATGATCCTGAGGACGGCCCAATATTATGCCCTAACTCAGCGTAATGAGGTTTTAAAGGCGGCTGGCGACCAGAAACCGCGTATGGGTGCGTAGGGGGCGGAACACAGGCTAAATATAGCTGTTGACCTTACATAGCCCCCATGGTATATCTATAGGTTCTGGAGAAGGGGTATTTATGGCAGTTGAATCAGATCAGCTTAAACAGGTCGTGAAGCAGTTGGACTACTACGATTCCGACTTGCACGTCAACAGCGCCCTGATCGGGAGCGACTTCCTGGCGACGACCATCCGTGCTTGGCCTCAATTCTTTTTTGCTTATGTTCTCCCTTTCCCCATACTGCAAGCAGCTTCATTTGCCATTGCAGGCGTTTTCTGGACCCAAAGGGCGAGAGAGTACCGATTGGGTACTGTATTAACAGATGAGTTTATTTTGTCTTATCTGGCATTGAAAGATAATGAAGAAGCACTAAAAGCACTAGACGAAGCCGAAAAAACAAAACTTGCTGAGATCGGCGCAGCGATAAAGGAAATTGAAGAGATAAAGGACATTGATAGCAAACGAAAGAAAGATCTTGCTGCTTGTCAGGCTTATATAGCGATAGCGGGGAATAAGGAAAAAGTCAGCGCTGCTCTCAAAAATAAAGAAGTGTTAATACAGGACACAGTCACCCCTAAAGACAAACAGAGCCAAATCTGGGCGACAGGTTTTAAAATAGTATTCCAATACGCAACAGCGCACTGGGTACTCTGGATGACAGGCACTTTATTGTTTTATTCGAAAGAACGCTGGGAATTCGATAATTGGCATGGCGTCAACGAAGATTATCATCAAGATTATGATAATAATCCGGGAAATATCCCTGGCGTTTTTGAGAACGATACCTACGCTGCACTGCAATTTATCTTGCCTGCCATCATCGTGATAGGTGCTCAAATTTACAACTGGCACTACAAAGACGAAAAAGAAAAACAAGAAAACTTTACGAAGCAACAAGAGCACGTGCGGGCGGAATATCTATTGCATGTGAAACAGAAAGAAGATGAGAAAAACAGAGAGGCTGCTTTGGCGAGCTCACAGGTTGATTCAGGCATCACGGCATCACTTATTCCAAAAGACAATGCAATCAAAACGAACTTCTTCAACAGCGAGCGATGGGCCGTCATTCTCAGCATGGGCACTGCATTTTGGACCGCATTTTTGATCGGTAATCTCGTCGCATGGCCGGTGACGGGTTTGCTGAATAAACTCACGAACTTTGACGCCAAAGGTGACAGTGGCGTGGGAAACGAAGCTAAAATTTTAACTGTTTTCTCGATGGTCATCGTTGCGTGTGTTGCGAACATGTATTACAAATACGTTGACATGAAAAAAGAGTTACGGGACGCAGGAATGAACGATGTGACGTGGAGTACAACGTATGCGCCGAAGCAAACATTTTGGCAATACTATGGTGAAAATTGGCGCACTGGTGTCAATATCGTACTCGATCGCGTGTCAGGTTCCGGCGGTATCTTGGCGATGCGTTTTGTTTTTATGGGCGGCATTGGCGGATATGCTTGGGATAAAAACGACACCGATGGCATGGATCATATTAAAGAAGTGATGCCGATTGCGCTCACTGCGATGGTGCTGATGATTGCTTTGAATCTTTATCAAACGTATTATGCGGCGCAGCGTGGTGAGGTGCTGAAGGATAATAAGGATGATATTTTCAGAAAACCTAGACTCTCCTAACCAAGTGATTCAGAAATAAATGCTACTCGCATTCACATAAAACAAAGACGCTTGCTCGGAATCAGACAACGCCAGCAACGCACACAATGTAATATAGCCATCGTAAACCTGATCTAAGTTTTTATGAACCTTTTCCACTGGGAAATTACTCCCAAACAGGCAGCGCTCAACGCCGAACAGTTCCAATGCCGTCGCAACAAATGGTTTAACGCTTTCTGCTGTCCATCCAGGATCAACCATCCCAAAACCTGATAGCTTCACAAAAACATGTTCAAACTGCGCCATCTTTTTCATTTGATGTTGCCAGTAGACAAAGTGCTCATGATCGAAATGCTTAGGCAAGCCCAAGTGTTCCACTACAAATGTATTTTGATGCTTCGAAAGAACCTCGCATAAGGCATCTGCTTGTTCGGGGCGGATCTGCGCATCAAACACCAGATTATAGTTTTCCAGTAATGATAAATTCTCTTTCCACGCTGGCATGGACAAGTAATCCATCTCATCGCACAGAATTTGACGAACACCCACAAACTGAGGGTAAGCGAGATGCTGCTCAATCACTCGTTCACAGTCAGATTGACTCAAATCAACGTAACCGACAATTGCCAACGGAAAATCTGCTTCACGGGCTATCTTCGCAAGCCAAGCTGTTTCCAAAACAGAATGCTGTCTGTCGATGCCCGCTTGAATATGAACTGCTTTTTCAAATCGATAGCGTGTCGATTCGGTTAAATAATCTTGTAAAAGATAATTTTTGCCAAGCTCAGCATTCCCCGACAGCCAGGGATAATGATGCGCATCGACATCCCAAAGATGCATATGCGCATCGATCATTTTCCTATTTGGCACGAGCGGCTTCCATTTTGCGGATGGTTGCTAAGAACAACAACACATCGTCGGGCGGCAAAATGCTGTGTGATTTTTTCCACTCTTTATACTTTTCGCCTGTACTGAGTTTAATCTCATCCGGCGGATTCTTTAATTTCGCACCTGAAGACAATGACATCAACTGGGTTTCACAAGCAAATTGCAAATAGTAATAATTCCAGAAAGCACGCGGCACGGAATCGCCTAATGCAATCGAACCATGATTATTCAGGATCATGAAATCATTTTTGCCTAGATCAGAAACCATTTGCTTTTGCTCATCATCAAACGTGAAGAGTCTTTCGAAGCCATGATAACTCACGTTGCTATGCAAAAACATGGTGATTTGATCTAAACCCATTACAGGGACGTCTAAATTAGAAATCGCCACGGTTGCTTTGCTGTGCGTATGAATAATGCATTGCACATCAGGACGCGCTTTGTAGATCGCAATGTGCGCTTTCGATCCATTTTTATTGATAGGCCATCCATCGGGGCTATCAACTTCTCCATTGAAATTTACTTTCACAATATTGTCGGGCGTGATTTCACTGAACGATAAACCAAATGGATTAAATAAAAATGTATCGGTGCCAGGAAGCCGCACAGACAAATGCGTAAAGATCAAATCGCACCAACCAAAATAATCGATAGCATGATAGAGATAGCACAATTGCTTTCGTAAACAAGCTTCCGTGTTTTGAAACAAAGACTCAGATAGCTTTATAACATCTTGCGGCTTGATCATAACACTCTCCTAGTAAATGCGTCTATTTTAGTGTATAAACACTTGAGCCACAAGGAGCAGAGGATGAATAAAAGCATCATTATCACCGGCGGAAGCACCGGCATTGGCGAAGCGACGGTTAAGCGCTTCTCCGAGCTAGGCTATCAGGTTTTCAATCTCGATAAACACGAACCCCCGCGTTCTTACTCCAACACGCATTTTATTGCTTGCGATGTCTCAGACACGAAGCAGATTGAGCAAGCTGTCGAAAAAGCGTTGCAAAAAATAACAACATTAGAAGCGGTCGTCAGTTGCGCGGGTAAATATTTATCTGCCAGCATTGAAGAAACGTCAGAATCTGAATTTGATGATATGTTCAGCGTGAATGTAAAAGGCACCTTTTTTCTTTTGAAATCGGTATTGCCCGTCTTAAAAAAACAACAACATGGCAGCGTTGTGATCGTAGCTTCTGATCAATCGCTGATTGGCAAAACGCGATCAGCTGCCTATGGCGCCACCAAAGGTGCGATTGGACAGTTAGCGAAAAGCACTGCATTAGACTATGCGCCATTTCATGTTCGCGTGAATGCGGTTTGCCCTGGCACGATTGATACGCCGTTGTATCGACATGCCATAGAACGCTCTTCTAAAAAATCGGGCATTCCGTTAAACGAGATTGAAGCGTCATTGGCGCAAGAACAACCTCTGGGTCGCATTGGAACCGCCGATGAAGTGGCGGCGTTGATATGTTTCTTAGCAAGCGATGAGGCTGCCTTTATCACGGGTGGATTATTCCCCGTCGATGGCGGCTACACGGCACAATAAATTGAGGAAGTTGAAATGAAAATCACTCACGTTGAAATTTTTGACATCGAATGCCCAAAACGTCCTAAATGGCATCCTGTTTTTGTTCGCATCCACACGGATCAAGGGATAAGCGGAGTAGGGGAAGCGGGGCTCGCTTATGATTGGGGCCACAGTGCCGCAGCGAACATGATCAAAGAAATTGCGACCGCTGTGCTGATAGGTTTCAATCCTTTTCAAACAGAATTATTGTGGTCGCGTATGTTGCGTGAAAGTTTCTGGGGATTAGGCGGCGGGCCAGTCTTGTATGCAGCGATGAGTGCCATTGATACTGCGTTATGGGATATCAAAGGCAAAGCATTAGGCGTCCCTGTTTATCAATTATTAGGCGGGAAAACGAATACACGTTTGCGTACGTATGCAAGCCAGTTGCAGTTCGATTGGGATGAAACACCCACGCCCTTAACCGATCCGGCTGATTACGCTAAGGCCGCTCAAAAAGCTATCAAGGAAGGTTACGATTGTGTCAAAGTAAATCCGATGTTTTACGATGCCGAAGGTAAAACACAGTTTAATTTAACCAATCTGTTCAAACCGGCTGAAATGGCATTGTATCGTGCCCGTTTGAAAGCGATTCGTGATGCTGTTGGCCCGAATGTGGATATTTTTATTGAATGCCATAGTTTATTAAGCCCATCGTCTGCGATTCAATTTGCAGAAGTCGCGGAAGCGTTTCAATGCATCCTTTATGAAGAGCCTGTTCATTATTTAAATCCTGCATTGCATCAGCAGGTTGCAAAGAATGTGCGCATTCCAACGGCAGCAGGGGAAAGGCTCTATACGCGCAATGGAGTTCGTCCGTACATTGAAAGCCAATGTATTTCAGTGTTGCAGCCGGATATCGGTTTATGCGGTGGTTTCACGGAAACCAAAAAAGTCTGTGATTATGCTGATCTATACAATATCGGCGTTCAAGCCCACGTGTGTGGCGGCCCGGTTGCGACGGCAGCAGCACTGCACTTGGAAACTGCGATCCCTAATTTCTACATCCATGAGCATCATACGTATGCAACCAAGGATTGGAACCGAGAGCTTTGTACCGTTGATTTACAGCCAAAGCAAGGGTATTTTGAAGTATCCGATGCCCCGGGGCTGGGGATTGAATTAAATGATGCGGTGGTGAAGCGGTCTCCGATGATGACGGTAAAATAGGGCCCCTCATTCTTGACAGTTTGCCGGCCTCACGGGTAAGATAGATGTTCCTTCTGGAGTACCTAATCTTATGAAAAAGCACGTCTACATCGCCAAGCAACCTGACCAAGACGGCATTATTCCCTATACAGAACAAGAAAATGAGGTATGGCATACGCTTTATAACCGTCAGGTGCCTATTGTAGAGCCACGGGCCTGTCAGGCTTACCTAGATGGCCTAGAAGGCCTGAAATTGAGCCCAAGCCATGTCCCGCAATGTGCTGAGGTTTCCAAGGCCTTACAGAAGGCGACGGGCTGGTCTGTGGTTCCGGTAAAGGCATTGATATCCTTTGAGGAGTTTTTTACCTTATTGGCCTCTAAACGCTTCCCTGCGGCTAGCTTCATTCGTATTCCTGAAGAGCTGGATTACCTGCAAGAACCCGATATTTTCCATGAAATCTTTGGCCATTGCCCTATGTTGATGCACAGCGACTTTGCCAAGTTCACGGAAACCTTTGGCAAAATTGGCTTGCAAGCAGGCCCGAAGGAAAGGGCACGTTTGGCACGCCTATACTGGTTTACAGCCGAGTTTGGTTTATTCGAAGGGGATGCCAATCATAAGATTTATGGTGCAGGGATTTTATCGTCTAAATCAGAAACGATTTATGCGGCAGAGCACCCGAGTCCCGAACGTGCGCCATTTGACTTGTTGACGGCTCTCAGAACACCTTACCGGTATGATATCATTCAAACCTTGTACTATACGATTAACGATTTCAAAACGTTGTATCGTATGGTAGAAGAGGATTTGCTGGGGCTGTTAAAACAGGCGAAGCAGATGGGCGATCTCAAGCGTAGCCTGGAAAAGCCAGAAATAGATGATATGCGGTCTTGTTGACCCCTTAAGGAAGCACACATGACAACACTAAGCAATATGAAATGCATCGGCTGCGAAGGCGGGGTGATCCCACTGAATGGTTCAGAAGCCACGGCGATGTTAGCGCAGCTCGACAAAGGTTGGGCGTTATCGGCTGATAACACAGCGATTGTGCGCCGTGTTGAATTCAAAGGGTTTCGTCAAACGATCGAATTCGTGAATGCCATTGCATGGATAGTGAATCGTGAAAAACATCATCCTGATTTGAAAGTGGGTTACGATTATTGTGAAGTATTATTCACAACGCATGCTATCAACGGTCTATCGCAGAATGATTTTATTTGCGCGGCGAAAGTCGATGCATTATTTGATTAAATTAATCTTGCATCCGATCTCTAATCGGCACTTTATACACTGTTTTCTTGCAACCATCAGCGAAGGTAAAGGTGAGATCGATGGTTTGATTCGGATCAAATGTCGTTCCAAATTGTAATTTTTCACCTGCTGTTTTTTTATCAAATCCAGCAAGGGTGATATGATTCCCCCCCATTTCCCATACATAAAAACCGCCTTCTTTATCAAGGGTAATGTTTGAAAGAGGATGTGCCGTAATAGGGCCAGCGCCGCCATCCTGACGATATTCTTGGAAATTAGATAATTTTGCATTAGGTGCTGAAACATCGGTTAACACATGAGGTTCGTCGTCATTGTTTTTGACTTTCCCATAAACCGCGAGCATGTTGGGTCCGCGATTAACAAGTCTGGCGTAAATGTCGCTGAAAACAACTTTATTATTGGCCAAGTAAGGACATTCCTCCTCCTCTGAACCTTCTGCTACACCATACTCTGCCCAAGCAAAGGCCGGCATCAATAAGCTAACGATCAGGATCAAAAAAGATGTGCGTCGTTTCATGGTAAATCCTAGTCCGGGCTTTTCACGGGAATATTGTTAACCGTCTGCGTGCAATCATCAGCAAAGGTAAAGGTGAGTGAAATCATGTCGTCAGGATTAGGACGATCTTTATAGCCGTTCAATACAATATGAAGATTTCTAGGACGGAAAATAAAAAGTCCTTTTGGAGGAATCACCACCTGATCTGAAACGCCCGTCGTATTCGTATCATCAGAATGACGCGCATAAGCCTGGAAAACTGCGAGACGTGCGCCAGGGCTGGATACGCTCGATAACGTATGTTCGTGCAAGGGATCAAGGTTTTTGACAGTGATAAAGACTTCCAATTGTTCATCATTAACTGAAGTGGTTAGCGCATAGGCATCAGAAAATTCTACGGGGACTGAGGCGCACACATCCGCAAAACTCATCAGGGGGAAGAGGAGTGTGGCTAACATTATTTGCTTTATCATGTGGTTATCCTCGATGGAGGTGAATGCTTCATAAAGTATAGCCTAACACTGAGGGTGTGCCACATTACTTAAAATATTATCAGCATCCTTGACACCCCTATCTTCTTGCCCTAATTTGTTTAAGCATGAACAAACACTTTTTAATCATTGCGTTATGCGCCATGCTATTTGCGACATGCTGGTATGACACTGCTCATGCGCATGTATTCACTGAACCTTTAAATCATTGGGTGCAGCATTACATCCAAAGTAGCGGGGGAGGGCTTTATCATCAGGGCCTGCTCTACTTAACGGATCTGGCTCGAGATATTTATTTCCTGATCATTTCGGGGCTTATCTGTTTATTTGTAGTCTATAAAAAAGAATACAAGACGTTAGCCTATTGCATCGTATCCCTTATTGTCATCGTGGGTCTCACGACGTTGATTAAACACCATGTTTATTCCCCACGGCCGATCCCTTACAACCTTGAGCATGACTCCTTCCCCAGCGGCCATACGATGCGTGCCACACTCTATTGTGGGCTGTTATTGTTCATTAACGAACTTAAAGTAACAACGCTATCAAAATCATGGCGTTATTTCTTAATCCTCATCCCAATTCTAGTTGGGTTTTCGCGTCTTGGACTGGGGCGACACTGGTTAAGCGATGTGATAGCCGCTTTTAGTCTGACCATTGGCGTGTTATTATTTGTCCACGCAATTCGTACGAGAGGTTCTTCTTTATGATGGCTAACCCTCCATTAAAGATTTTGGTCGATCCAGAAAAAGATTTGCTTGCAAAAACAAAATCATCTGAGATTTATAAGGCTATGAGTGGCCAAGATGTCGTCGTGTTGAAAATACCCATGGCTGGAACCTATCGTTGCTCGGAGCTAGAGTATCTGCGTTTATCGCGACATAAAAACATCGTAAAGCTTCTGGGCGTGATACAGAATGAGCCTTATAAAAATGCGATGGTTTTTGAGTATATGGCTAAGGGCGATCTTGCGAACTATCTGATGAAGAATAACTACACAGGCGCTTCTTTGAACCCCGCTCGGGAATCGATCCTGCTTCATATTTTTCGTGGACTGATTTTTTTGCATGCAATGAATTTAGTCCACCGAGATATCAAGTGCAACAACATTTTTTTAACGAGCGATCTTACAGCCAAAATTGGAGATTTTGGCATGGTGAGAGAAGTTGATCCTAAGACAGGGGTTTATGCTTCTGCCTCCACAAAGCCAGCAGGGACGTATGGGTATATTGCGCCAGAAGTTTTCCCCCGCTTTCCAGATGAGACATGTAGTTATAGCCAAAAAGTCGATATTTATGGTTTAGGAATGGTTATTTTAAGCGTTGGAAGTGACAATCTGCCCGATCTGTACCCTGATGCTGGAGATGATCGAGAAAAAATATTAGAAAAAAACCGCAAGCATGAATTGCCTAAAATTGGGGCTGGGGTATCCTCATTTACAAAAGATACATTTCTATTATGCTTCAATCGGAAACCAGAAAATAGGCCCAGTGCTGAGAAATTACTTGATAGGTATAAAAACAGAAGATGAGGGCTTTTACAGGTTAATGTTCTATACTTGATAGAATTCAGAGGAGACTTGAATCATGCGCCTCATAAAAATTTTTACTGTCATGCTGCTGTGTTTATTTATATACCCAGCCTTTGCGTATAGCGACGATGACGATGACGTTCGTACAGAGATCATTATTGAACCTGGTTTTGTTGAGCCTTTTTATGGCCCCGGGTATTTCTATGGCCCAGAATACTATTATGACAATGGCTGGGATGACGAGTATTACCATCACTATCATAGGAATCATCGTTACCATGAGTATCGTGATGACCGTGCGTATGCTAATGAGCATGGTTATCATGGTGCTGCCCATGGGTATCATGAAGGCGCTCATCACGAGCATGGGCACCATTAATTTCTGCGTCTAAACGACCTTTCGGAGCTATCTATGCGCGCTATAAAAATTATCACTGCCACGGCATTATGTTTAACCATGTTGCCCGTGTTCGCTGGAACATTAACCTGTGCTTCCTCGGATAACAGTTTTAAGCATTGTACTTTATCGAATGCAAATGAACGCGATATCCGGATTCAAAAAGTCACGGCAGGTGATTGTGATGCGAATAATGCCTGGGGTGTTAATGGCTCGGGCATTTGGGTGGACAAGGGCTGTAGCGCAGTATTTGAATACACACCTGTCTCACCCTCATCCTCCGCATATTCCGATGATTCAGGCTATGGCCCCGATGTTGTGATTGCGCCTGGATTTGTTGCTCCTTATTATGGCCCAGGTTTTTACTATGGTGCCGGATACTACGAATATAACAACTGGAACGGGAATGGTTATTGCAATGGTCATCAATGCAATCGTAACCAACTGCATAATAATGCACAGGCCAACCAAGATATTAATAATGCCGAAGAACATCATCAAGAGAATGAAGAAGATCACCCTCATAACGAGTATCATCCGGAAGACGATGCATTCCATGGTGGTTCCCATGAAGAGGGCAACTTCCATGGCGGCGGGTTCCATGGTGGGGGTAGGAGGTAAGCTCAGATCCTGATAATCAACAAGTTGCGTGTATTTACATTTTCTATACATTGATGTATACCTAACGTATACAATACAGGGGATTGGAAGCATGAGTCAGCAGCGGGTTAATGAATCGATATCCATTTTCACGGTAGACGAAAATACGTTTGAGCTATTACAAAAACTGTTTGACAAACCATTGCCGACAACTGATAAACTACGCAGGCTACTTAAAACCAAAGCCCCCTGGGAAGAATAATTTTATCGAGTCCCCCTTACAATCCTTGACGCTCATGATGACCGTGAAAACAGCGCGCGATATCGTAATGGAATAGCATGCTCGTTAAAACCTCAGCCCCGCTCCTGTGCCTATGTATTGCGCGAATCCGCCCAGTTGTCCACTGAGCCGCTGTCCGTATTCCAGATCAACCTCAATATTCTTCCCGACCAGATATTGAACGCCTGCATCGGCATTGAATCCGAAAGATCCATCAGGTGCTGTTTTAGATTGCCCATAAAATTCGGCATAAAACTGGAGGTCTTGACTCGTTTGTGCGGTGAACACGACATCGGGGTTCACGCTGCTATATCTGTCGCCACCACTGTTTGTCGATGTGGTTTCCGTGGTATAGCCCAACATCATTGCCACTGAAAAAATGTCCGTAAAGGAGTAATTGATGATGCCATTGGCGGCAAAGCCTAAACCATCGCTGCCGACAGCATCGCTGCCAGAGGGTAAGGTAAATATACTTTCCGCTGAATAAGAAAATTTTGCGACATTGGGGAATTGATGTTTCCACCCTAAGACCGTGGCAGTATAACCACTTTGAGCAGCACCATCTGAGCCAAAAACATCGAGGAAAGTAGGCGGCAGTAGTGTGAGTTCATTGGAACCGGGCAAACCAAACCGCAGTTGTGCTTCAGGAAGATTCATCAAGTGTCCCTCTTTAGGGTAGGTGTTCTCGTATTGAACACCCATTTCAGCGATGAATTTCCATGGTTTAACGACACAAACACTGTCCGCCACGGTGGGACGATTCAGAACGGCCAGTAAGCTCGCGCAAGGGTCGTCAAGTGTCGGCTCAGCCCAGGAGAGGATGGGAAGCAGGAGAAGAAAAAGTCCGTATTTTCTCAGCATGTGTGATATTTCCGCCATCTCATTCCTCCCTGTGGGATTTTTTTCCTCGCAAGGATTTGGTTTTGCCATGTAATTTTTTATCGCTCAAGCGCCGCTCAGTAGAGGCGCGTGTGGGTTTTGTTTTTTTGCGTTTTTTAGGAATAATGGTTGCGCTTTTTAATATGGCGATTAAACGATCAATTGCATCGTATTTATTTCGTTCTTGGCTTCGATACCGGCTTGCTTTAATAACAATATCGCCATCAGGGGTCAGTTTTTTCCCTAGTCTTGTGACTAAACGCAATCGAATCTCTTCGGGTAATGAAGAAGAATTAGGGACATTAAAGCGCAATTGGGCAGCAGTGGCGAGTTTGTTCACATTTTGCCCGCCTGGGCCAGGGGAACGAACAAAGACTATTTGAAGTTCGGAATCATCTAAATATATATTGGGTGTAATTTTAATCATCGTCAAAGACCATGCAAAGGATTATCGAGATAATATAACATAGGTTTGACATATAGCCCACCCATATGAAATTAGCCTTTTTAGAAAAGAAATGTTAGGATGTCCTATCTCTAAGCAATATAAGGACATACTTGCATGAAATATTTCCGATTAATCCCAGCGCTTGCAGTTTCTTGCTTCTTAGCAGCATTTTCCGCACAAGCTTACGATAAAGATGGCGATGGTAAAAACTATCATCACAAAAAACATCCCGCCCCCGATCATCGTTTTTCCATTACTGGTGGAGCGACTTATTTAGCACCTAGCATGGATAGTTTGAACTATGCATCTGTGGTTAATACCACCGACCCCAACAGCTCTGCGCAAAGTTATAATCTGAATCCAGATTATGATTGGGGCTATTTTTTAGCGGCTGGCTATATGATCAGTGATCGTTACGACATTCAAGCCAGTTGGGCACAATTTAATTCAGATGCATCTGATTCAGTAACGGCTGCTCCTGAGGGTATTACTACGGAAACATTATTGACGAGCAATCAAACCGGTATCCCGTTAGCTCCAGGTGACGTAGCCACTGCATCGTCCCATGAAACATTAAAAACCGAAGCATTTGATATCACGCTAGGACAATATCATAGGCTTGCTAAGACGTTGACAGCTCGTCCCTTTGTTGGGATAGGGTATGCCAAAATTAACAGTGAAACAGTGACGAATTATACAACAACAACCGATTCTGGAAATGGTTTTGATAGCTTTAAATCCAATTTCAGCGGATGGGGCCCAAAAGTAGGGGTCGACGCGGAATATACCGTATGGGATAAATTGGGAGTGGTTGGCCATATGGGTGCTGCTTTCTTAGTGGGTAGTCAAGAAGCAGAAAGCAATCAATATAGTCGTGCCATTCCCGCTCTAAGCGTCCCCCTCACTCAGTCTTTTGCTGAGACAAATGCTGAGACTCGGATCGTTCCCGCCTTAGATGCAAAATTGGGATTGGGTTGGAATAATTTATATGCGAGTAACAGTTGGGGGCTTGGTATAGAGGGGGGCTATCAAGTAGCCTATTATTTTAATGCGGTTAACCAATTTCAAGGTTATTTAGACGGGGGATCGCCAACCATGATTAATAACTTTGAAGACGTCAGTATCATGGGGCCTTACTTAAATCTAAGTTTGGATTTCTAAACCGATATGTTGAAAAAAGGGGAGGGCGAAAAATTTTTCGCCCTAACAACTTTTAGAAAGCTATTTTTTTTGCATGTCAGCGTGATCGCCCATCATTTTCTGCATGTCCATGGGCATACCAGCCTTCATGTCCATCTTGCCCATCATGCATTGCATGCTCATGGGAGAGTTTGCGCAACCATTTTGCCAAAAGTGGATACCAAAGTAAGCATTACAAAGTATGCCGAGAATGGAAAGGAACAATGTAATTGCACCCATTAGTTTTGCAAGATACCTACCTTTTTTGTCCGTATTTAACCCCCAGACATATAGGGCCGTGCTCGCAACAACAGTTAATAGGTATAGGGCGTAAGCAGCATGGAATGGAAACATGTACATGATAATAGCTCCTTTGGGGCATGAATAGGATCTGATGTCTAAACTATAGCCTATTAATATGATTATTCAACTGGCTATTTACCAGGCTTGCTCGGTAAAAAGAATGTATTATACATACTTTACATATTCTGTGTATGTGTTATAATCAGTCAAATACGGAGGTATTCCCCATGCATAATGAATCAGTCACAGCGACAAAATTCGCCAGAAACGTAGCGAGCTATCTCGACCAGGTTCGCTATACAGGTGAAACCCTCACTATCATGAGGGGCACCCGTCCAGTAGCTCAGCTCACGCCCCCAGCGCCCTCAGGTCTCCCTATCACTGAATTGGCAAACCTCATTGCTGATGCGCCAAAATTAGGCACCTCATCTTCGGCCATGGCGGAAGACATACGCACCATTCGTAAAAGCAGTAAAAATAAACTGGAAAATCCATGGGAATAATCATCGACACAAATGTATTAATCGACGCTGAGCAAGGACGGATTGATCTTGCAAAAGTTTCATCTCTAAAAAAATACAAGGAAGTTTTCATTTCAGCGATTACCGTTGCCGAACTCCTTACGGGCGTTCACATGGCTAAAAATGCCGATGAACGAATTAAACGCTCAGCTTTTGTTGAGCATATTATCAAAAAAATTCCTTCCCTTCCTTTTGATGATGCTGTGGCGAAGACCTACAGTGAACTCTATACATATTTCTTAAAATCACGCAAATCTTCTCCTGCGACGCATGATCTACAGATTTCAGCCACGGCGATATCACATGGCTATGCAATACTAACAAGCAACACAGTGGACTTTAAAAAAATCCCGGGCCTAGAAATCTTATTGCCCTGAAGGTTGATGGAACTTTCCTCAAGGATGAGGCCGGCTCCCTCTGTGAAGACCGATGCAGCAGGGATGTGAAAAACGCAGTGGCGCAGGAGGGTTCCGGCTCTATGATCAGAGGTTCATCCAAGTAGTGGTTTAGCTCGCGATCTTGAGGATAGTTTCCTTCTACAAGCTGGCTATAATGTTGGGTTACCCAATTTTCCAGTTTGCTTGCAACTAAATAAATTGGAAAATCAGGGTGTTGTCGAGCGCTTGGTTTTGTGTTGAGTTCAAATTCATTTTGCATTTTGCATATATAGGTTTCTTCTACACCAGCATGATTATAATGGTGCTTATAATGAATGAATTGGATCCTGATTCCCGGGGGAAGAAGAGCTTTGTTAAAGTTGTAAAAACTGGCAATGGATTTTAGTATATTGAGATTGTCATCAAAAACCTGGATCTGCATTTCACAACCTGGCAGACGCTCTCGATAACAATGCCAGGCATGAGCAAAAAACAAGCTGATTTTTAGTCTGTCCACATTATATTTTTCATCATAAAGACCATTAACCATACCCTCAAGCCGAGCCCTGTGATCCCTCCCGAGGTGTGGCCAATTTTGTTGTTTGAGTTGACCCCAGACCCAACCTGCGGGTTTATTCAAAGCGAGATCTTGCATTAATAGCTTTCTCAAATGAAGCTTGTGGCACTTTGCTTGCAAGACTTCAACGTAGCTGTCAAATTCTATCAGGGCAGAACCATTGCGATTATCAGCTGCATTGAGTGCATCATTTCCTGGCCCATTCCTCAAGGAGTGGTTGACCCAGTTAATTCTCGCTATCCTCGGACTTCCGGAGAGAGAAGCTATATGCTCATTCAAGCGAGGATTTGCCTCAAAAAGGGTAGCAGGGGCTTTTTCGGAAGGATGCCTAGAAATGGCGCCGATACACCCATCATAATCTGCAAAAATGAATACTTCCTTTTTCATGGTCATCAATTCTCCCGTTGGCAGTTTAACAGAAGTCCGGTAATGTGTCAGTGTTCCCAAAGTGATGCTGAGTATTAACCCTTTCGCGTGCGATAAAATCCTGGTTGCCGTACAGCTGTTGAGAGTGAGTCTATTATTTGTCGCTTCCCATGGATTAAATCTACAGCTCCAGAGGTCTCACTTTCTATCTGAGCAGCACTTTTAGTAGGTCGCGTGCCAGCAAGGGTAGGGTTTACGAAATCACCAGTAAAACCCTTTACTATTTTTTCCTCTAATGACCGGTTTTCCCTTTCAAGCCCCTTGTAAAGAAAAATCGCCCTCACTACAACAGCTGCTCGATTATTCTCATCCACCACCAATGAACGAGGGCGATTATTACGCTTGGCCTTATCAACCTTACGCTCTAGCTCATCTGCAATGGCTTCGATTCCATTGCTGGGAGCCAAAGCAGACCCCTCGGAATTTTCTGTGAGTCTGGCAGCCTCTGCCACTAATCGATTAATACCGATATCCTTTTCAACTTTTTGCCACCCCATGATGGACGTTACAAAACCGCGGAATAATATTTTAATTGGCACAAACGGAGTAAACAGTACCTGAGTCACCCCACGCACAACACTTGAAAAACTATCCAAAAACCACGATGCCCCATAATTTGTCCTCATAGGCTCGTACTCTCGAATGATCCCGCTCTTCACTAAAGGAGTATAAAGACAAGCGCCAATGAAAGTAAGCACCCCGCGCAGAATATTTCCTATCCCACGAATAGGCTGAAGGGCATCAGTTCCGATATGGCGCCATGATTTATACAGTCTAAATGTATTAACAAAATCTTTTTGGATGTCGACAAGGGGTTGCAGTCCACCTAGTAAACGTCTTCTATGCAAATGCTCGTTGTCTGCTCCAGGAGATATGCGGTAATAGCGCGTATAGCGAGGCTGGTTAAGAGAAGCCTCAAATTCCTCTTTTTGATTTTGATAAAATGTGTTGTTTATTTTAATTGCAAAAGAGTACTCATTCATTACTAAATGCTGGAAAAAAGATATGTAGTTCCTATACATTTTAATCATGTTGTCACCCATCCTCACTAGCTTAATTAGAGGTTAGTTTACATGTTAATTTGATAACTGTCTGTCAGGAAAACCCTGAAAAGAGGTGTCATCAACATCAGGAAATCCCTGACATACCTTCGTGCATTGAAATGTTATTATAATGACTAGTCAGGGCAAAGGAGATACATATGAGCTTAAGCATAACCCAAAAAGAAGTTATAAATTCTTTGATAAACCCCATGGTACGCACCCTTGCAGATCTATTCCCCAATAATGGAAATAGTCAGCGTGTTCGAGGGATCCTATGGAAAATGATGGAAGGAGGTGGTGCGTGGGTTAACATCTGTAAGCAGTTGTGCTTAGATGATAAAAAGGTACTCAGGACTTTAAGTGACGAAGCGATAGTGGAAATGGTCGATTTTTCGGCAATCTTTTCCGGGCACAAGGATATTTTCCGAAATCTTACAATGGGTGGACAAAGGCCCACGATTGGCGAGGTAAGAGTAGCATTATTCAGTTCAATGTTAAATGCATTGCACAAGGCATATCCAAATGATCCGGGTTTTCCTTTGCTTTCCGTCATCGATCAGAATATCCAAGGCATGGAAAGAATAAGGGCTCTATTTTTACAGTATGCAACATTAACGATGTCAGGGTCTATTGAACGTTACATGCTAGCACTTGAAATCATTTTAGAAAAAGAAAAACTAAATATACCTTCGTTCATGTCATCTAATGACCATATTTATACAAATGGGCAAGGGTATGCTCCCGGTGATTTTTCTGGTTTAGATTTAAGTAAAATGATTATTGAGCGCGACACAAGATTTGACCATGGGAATTTTAAAGGATGGCATCTAAAAAATTCAAAATTCGATGGTACCTCATTTATAAATATTTGCTTGTATGGTGCTAACTTTGAAAGATCCTCTTTAAAGGGTGTTGACTTTACTCGCTGCCATGAAATGAGTCTTGTATTGATAGATGCAGATATAAATGGGATGTATGCAGGAAATGATTATATTCCTCCTCGAAACGCTAGGAATCATGCTTTGATTTCGAAGAGTGAGGCTGAATTAGCGCAGTTTAGACTTGATACAGGATCGGGTAGTAAAACTCAAACATTATTTTGGTCTCAAGAAAGCACAGATCTATCGATCAGACGTTCAAGAGAGGAAGCGATTGAAATCACAAGACAAGCCATGCAAAGGGCTGAGGAAATGCAAACCAAGCTTAATCAAGCTTTAGAGCAAAAATGTAAAGTGCTTAAAACGTTCCTAGTAGACATGGTGGCAAAACAAAACTATGTCTTCGAACAATTGGATGACCAAACTAAAGCGAGCATACGCACGTTCAATAGTGAGCCTCAAAATAATGATGCATTAGACAGCAGAATCATAAATGCGCTGGTTAAGACGAGTGCGATCAATGAAGCCGCTGCAAAAGGGCATCTAGATATGCTTAAGTTGTTAGTTCAGGCAGGAGCTGATGTTAATAGCGGCAAAAAAGATAGGAAATTTACTCCGTTAATGCGTGCAGCGGAGGAAGGACACGCGGAAATCGTAGACTTTTTGATGGAAAAAGGTGCAGATATTGGGTTCTCTGTTTTTTGTGGGGCAGGTGAGGCTTTTGTTATTTATGATGCACAGGCACTGGCAGTTAAAAATGGACATAAAAATGTCATTGAAACACTATTCATCAAGCCATTTTGTGAGGCTGCCATGCAGAGCGAGCCTAAGATGCTGAACGATCTACTTCTTAAATATAACTTTCTTCCCAAAAATGACTATACATCGCTCAATAATCAAGATGCCGTGTGTAAATATTTATTGAAGAAAGTAGCTCTGGAAACTGATCATGATGATAAGATTGCCCTCTTGGAGCTCGCGCTTCCAGACAGTTCAGGAAAATATAAAAATGCGCTGTCGGCTTACATGGATATCCCTGGTTGGTTTGGTCGGCGTCCTGCGCTCAACGAAATCAGGGAGATGCACAAAAGGTTGCACCCAAACAATGCTCCTGCACAAACATGGACGCTCATGTATGCATATCCAAGCACCTCGGCAAATAATGCCCAGACAGATTCGAACATGAAAAATAGCAATCGCGAAAATGGAACGAAGAATAGCCTTCCTTAATGAGTGATGAGCAGCTATACTTAAGCCTAATGGCGCAATTACTTTTTATGTTCAGGATCCCATTGCTATTTTGTAAATTATCTTCTAATGCTAACGATCTATTAAGGGTTACTCTTACTAGGATGCTGGGGAAGAAATGATTGCGCGAATCAAAATAATTGCAGACGGGAGTTTCAGATTGTGTCATCAAAGAACATTTCTTTTATTATTTTGCTTTTGATGCTAATGACGTGCGTAGCCCCTTTGTCCATGGACATTTATTTGCCTTCTTTGGTTGTGATCATGAATGATTTCTCAGCCACTTATGAAAATGCCCAATTAAGTTTGGGGCTTTTCATCATAGGCTTAGGCATTTCACAGCTTATTTATGGACCTCTTTCTGATAAATTTGGGCGAATACCCATTTTGTATTTTGGCCTTTTTATTTACATGGGTGCGACCATTATATGCGCGCTGAGTCCTTCCATGGGCATCCTCAATGCTGCTCGTTTTCTTCAAGGTATTGGCGCTTGTGGAGCAGCTGTCACCAGCACTGCCATTGCCAGGGATTTATTCGAAGGAAAAGAAAGCATCAAAATATTCGCGAAAATGGCTACAGCCATTGGGTGTGTTCCAGTGCTTGCGCCCATATTGGGAACGTACTTTCAACAAGTATTTGGGTGGAGAAGTAATTTCATTTTCTTATTACTCTTTAGTTTGACTTTGCTGAGTGTCAGTTATTTGAACTTGAAAGAAACAAATATAAACCCTGACCGCAAAGCAACTCACCCTAAAAAACTCATTCAAAACTACTGGCACCTATTATCTCATCGAAAATATCTGATCTATTCATGCTGCTCGATGCTCACATTTGGCGCCTTATTTTCTTATGTATCAAATTCCCCTTATTACCTCATCAGCTTGGCGGGGACCAGCATAGAGTTTTTTTCCGTATTGTTTAGTCTCAATGCGCTCGGATTTATCTCGGGGGCATTCATTACGTCTAAGCTCAGCCACAAATTATCAACAGATCATTTGATTGCGATTGGAGGGCTGCTGCTTTTTGCAGGGGGAGTGCTTCAAGCGGTTATGTTTTGTATATTTTCAATAAATCCATTTTCAATCATGATGCCGATGTTAATATGTACCTTTGGCATTGCCATGATGATGCCAAGTACTATGGCCGCCTCTCTGGCGCCTTTTCCTGAAATGGCCGGGAGCGCATCCGCCCTGGGTGGCTTTATCCGTTTTTTGGGAGCGGCCTTCATAGGTGCATTGGTTGGTTATATTCAAACCAGCCAGTTCCTTGCGCTTCCAATCGAAATGATAATCAGCGGGGCAGGGGTGATATTTTTAATACGGCTAAAGTCCCGAGCCAGTCAAGCTATGTGAGTTATCCTGGAAATCTGGAAGAGATAAATCACGTGACTATCCATTCATCTGGTTTTGATGCGATCTCTCTAATGAGTTGAAATAAAACCCCCGCATGATAACCATCGCAGAGCGCATGGTGTAACAGAGCGCAAAGTGGGATCACAGTTTTACCTTCTTTAACGGTATATTTTCCGAAAGTGAAAATGGGGCATAAATATCGAGCGTCATCATAAATGTTCAAGTTATAACCTGTAAAATCAATCCATGGTAGGCAGGAAACCGGGAAAGTATTCCCCGGAACATCTCCCTTTGCCATAAAGTTTTTTACCGCCCCATAAGTTTCAATATCAACGAGATAGTCTCGATTGAAATCTGAAAAGGCTTCACTGTAGGTTGTCCAGATATTTGAGAATATTTTTTCATCATTGTGGAATACAGTGTAACAAGGGGACATGAAATCCCACGTGCCGAGCTCGCCATGCTCATTATATGATGTGCGCAATTCTTCCATTTGATTGACTGCACGTGCAATGATATGGATCATTGCAGGGTAGAGCTTGATTGAACGTTCTTTGCAAATTTTTAGCAAAAACCCAATATCAATATCGGCGGTAATACTACGCGTGCATTTGACCTTATTGTAGTAGTGATCAAAATAAGGTTTGCGAGGCCAATTATTTACGTCGATAAATGTAAAATTTGGTTTTTTATCAATATGCATTTAAAAGTTACCTTCTGAGTCGACTTAAGTTTGGGCCTCGTCACAAATTCTAAGCTACAAAAATGAGTTTGGCAAGCTCAAATCACCTTTTAATCAAGCCTCATTTATCTGGAATACAAACGCGAATACGATGTCCATCCGGGTCAAGGGCTACAAAAGTTAACCCGAAAACCGCCTCGTGCAAATCTTGTTCAATTGTCACGCCCCAGTCACCCCACTCCTTGCGAAGCGCGGTGACAGTAGATTCATCTGGAACCATAAAAGAGAGCTCGGAGCGATGTCCTGTTCCTCCAGAGATAAAGTCTTTTGCGCTGGTAGACCAGAGGCTAAAAGTAAATCCATTCTTAAAGGTAAAGGCGACGAAAGTTGGGAATGACGCTGCGGGCTTTGTTGAAAAAATCTTTTCATAGAATAGGGCACTTTTTAGTGGGTCTTGAACATAAAATAACAATAAATTAGGTATAAGCATGGGGTAATCCTCATCAGTGGTAGAATTTGCTCTTGCTGTAATTATAACCTATAATACTGTCAATTTATGGCAGTAGTGATGAAAAATGAACAGAACTCAACGGCTTTTAAAATTGCTACAAATTTTAAGGGGTTATCGCTATCCTATCAGCGGAGAACGTCTTGCAGAACGATTAGGAATAAGTATCCGAACCTTATATCGTGATATTGCAACACTTCAGGCCCAGGGGGCTGAAATTGAAGGGGAGGTTGGCGTTGGCTATATTCTAAAACCCTCATTTTTTCTACCACCGCTTATGCTCACCCAAACCGAGGTACAGGCTTTGCTTTTAGGCACGCAATGGGTCTCACAGTTTGGAGACGCACCACTCTCAAAAGCGGCTACAGAAGCATTGAACAAAATCTCCTCAGTTTTGCCTACTCAGGTTAAGAGGGGGATGAATGCCTTTGCTTTACGAGTTGGGCCGCCAGCCTCCGATACATTAATAAATGAAGACCTTTCTGTTTTGCGTGAGGCTATTGCAGATCAGCGTAAAATTTCCATTCACTACGATGATGAATGCGAGAGTGTTGTATGGCCATTCACGATCGGATACTTCACGGGTGTCCGAATTCTGGTTGCATGGTGCGAGGATGAAAATAATTATCGTCACTTTCAAACGAATAAGATTCAATCTTTGAGGGTTATGAGTGAGCGCTATCATCGCTCAAAAGAGAACCTTTTCCTGGAATGGCAAAGCGAACAATTCAGGCGGTTGCAATCGTAGATTGGTCAGGACAATTTGAATATATTCTGAGGTGAACTACACAATGGAAGAAACCAAATACTGGGTATACATACTGCAGTGCAGCAATAATTCCTATTACATTGGATATACGAATGATCTTGCAAAAAGGTATCGATCACATGTTGATGGCACGGGGAAGTGCAAGTACACAAAAAGTTTTAAGCCAATAAAAATCGCGCAGTGCTGGGAAATCACTGGAGAAAAATCATTTGCGATGCACATTGAACGATCCATTAAAAAATTGTCGCGTTCAGAAAAAGAAGTGGCAATTGCAAATCCTGCCTCTATGTTGACGGATGATCGCATCCGCCTGGTAGATAGCATGCTTATCCTTGATATTAATCAAGACGAAGACTGTATCTAAAGCACCTTCGAAGAAAATGGATAAAAATGACGCAATACATCGTTCTAAATAAACGAGCTTTTTAGCTGGTAGCTATAGAGCTAGGCGCTTGATCTTCCTCAAAGACATCAAATTTAACATGTATGCACACCAAATCATGTAAACGACGACAAAATCAGAGAGTTAGGGAGTGGTCGTGTCAATTGAGTATCTGTTGCAAGTAAGGGTTTTCCTGACTGTGTTTCATTCGCGTTACCCCATATACTATCTAATTCAATAGTGCGGAGCGGAGGTTTTTATGTACAATTCTGACAATCGAGACCATGATAATGCTAGCTCAAGCACAACGCGAGGCCTTCACTTTGGTTCCATTAGAGTTGTTGGAATTTCAGTCCCACCAGGAACTCATGCCAACAACATAATTGTGGGGGACATAGTGGGCGCTCGAATTACAATGAACCATTCTGAGCCTATTATTAGAGGTCTGGAGTTGAGAATCTCTACGATTAACGCCCAAACCGATTCTTTTACACTAAAGGATATCGTCGACTTCGATTCCATGTCTAAGGGCAAAAATATGTTAAAGAAAGTATTAAGGGCGAAAATATAGTGAATGAGGAGCTAACCAGATACAATACACTTTAAATGAAGAAGAGTCCCCTAGGGACGCTGGTATACAACATGACCTGCTTAATATTAACGAGGTTATTTTGTGATCGAATTACCATCAAATTAGAGGGTTATAATACATGACTAAAAATGTCAAAACTGCCAATATGTTAACTCATTATAATGCTTGGGCTAATAATTTAATTTTTGAAGCTGCAGCAAAACTACCGCCTGACGAGATTATAAAGGAACGTGACACAGTATTTAAAAATATCGTTTACACACTCAATCATTGTTATGTCATTGCGCAGATATGGAAGGCTCATCTTGAAGGACGCGAGCATGGTTTTGCAGCGCGAAATACCAAAGACTGTCCACCGTTTGATTTATTACGAGAAGCACAAAAGGAAATAGATCAATGGTATATTACCTTTAGCGATAGTTTATCAATTGATTCTTTAAATGAAATCATTCAGTTCACTTTTATTGGTGGCACAAAAGGCGCAATGACTCGCGAGGAAATCATAATCCACATTATTAATCATACAAGTTTCCATCGTGGTTTTGTGGCTGATATGTTCCATCAAATACCGGCAATACCACCCACTACTGATTTACCTGTATTTCTTCAAAAAGTGCACCGATCCAGTGGGATCCAATAATCAAATAACTTAGGTATCATGTCAGCATGATTCATTGATAAACACAATTTAACATGTATGCGCACCAAATCGTGTAAACGACGATAAAATCAATAGGTTATTTATTCGCGTGTGTAACCGATGATATTGATGAACAAGAATGAGTTCCTTTATTTACATGGTGTCAAAATGCCTCCTTTGCTATAGTATAAGCTTCAAGACCACCACGGAACCAAAGAGGGATATATGCAAGGGCATGAAGCACTGATTAAGCTTATGGATGAGCACATTGGCGCACGTTCTCAAACCAATAAAACTGTTGAATTAACTCGCTCACTCAAAATACCTGACCTGGATATGTATATAGCATTTTTCACGCAAGCTGACATTGCATGCAAGTCCTTGACCATTTTTCTCTCACAGATCTTTATTCCAATGGAGATATATTCAAACATTCCAAATGAAAATCTCAAGAAGAAAGTTGAAGTAATTAAATTAGCAAATGTGTTTAATGACAGATCAAATTTATTACCTAATCTTAAAGCAACAGCAGCAACTGTTGATAGGGCCATGCAAGCCCATGAAAGTTTCTTAAACAGAGTAAATATGACGGATGCTCTGTCTCATTACAATGGCATGCGTCTTTTTTTAAACGGTTTAGTTTCGCACTGCGATCAGATGCTCAAAGATGAAAAGCTTGAAGGGGTTGAAGATTTGCAGGCATATGAAGCAAAACAATTTAAAGACTTCTACGAGTTTATCAATACCTCCTTCACTAATTTGGTTATAAACGCTCCCGCTTACAAACCAGGACAAGCCCAGTCCCTTGAAGCCGCTATCAGTAATTTGTCTATTCAGGGTAATCGTTCAGCCCTCCACTCTTAAAGGAATCGACTGCTCTTGGGCGCTTATCGGCAATCTCTCGCCCAAACACGCTGTGAACCCATCCCTGGGCGCTCATCGTCGGCGTCCTGCACCGAGAATGAATTTGATATCGCTTCTTTCAAAAAATTGAATACGTCCTTTCCATTCGATACAACAGGCAGCTTTATATCATATAAAATAGCCATTATTCAAGCCGCACGCATAACAGCGGAGGGGTGGCATATGC
>JBIOEA010000016.1:0-45514 GCA_044445605.1 Gammaproteobacteria bacterium
GAAAATGCTTTTGCACGACTCAAACACTTCCGCGCTATTGCAACTCGATATGATAAATTAAAGAGAAATTACGTATCAATGGTGGCTATGGCTTGCAGCGTCATGTGGCTGCCTATGTGAAATGTCAACAGGCCCTAGTATTTTCTAATTACTATGAATTTTTCAGTGAATTATATAAAGTTCTCGTTAACTGGTCTGCTGCAAAAAAACCGCAATATGCGGGTGAACTCCCTATGCAGGCCTTAGAGGATATTGCGCCCTTTCAACAGGCTATTCGTGAAATATCAGGACTTCTTTTAAGCACCCTCTCTGGGATGGTCGTCTCAGACACTCAATTACTGGATATCATGAAAAACCTAACGCAACGGCTTGATACAGGCGGTCTGAGTGATGAGGTAGATCCAAGACGTTGCTTTAATACGAACAGTAAAGATCTGGATAAAATATTGCAATATTATGAGGAGAATCTCAAAGCGATACCTTTCAATCAAAACTCAATCAGAACCCCTTTTAACACGCGCAGCAAAATGCAAGGGAAGGATCAACTGAATTATCTCCTCGAAGATTGCAATCTTATTCAGATCGATTCAATGGATGGAAACGCATTAATCGAACTCGTCAATTCGCATCATAGGCTGGGTATTAAACTCGACGTCTTGGTAACTGAAACTAAAAGGCGAATTGATAACACCAAAAATAAAGATTTTTGGTCGCTGCGCAAAGGCGAAGTAAGGAAAAAAAACAAGGTCAGAGCTCTTTTCAATTGTCTCGCGCAACTCAATTCAATGACGCTTGATGTTTGCGGACTCAAACGAGACTTTTTAAAAATCTACCTTGGCGGCACTCTCGCTGATTTACACATGCTTCTTGATAATGACATGGAGTCGATTGTTTATGCACTCAGGATATCCTATCTTTGTGAGTTTGATTATGACACTTATTATCGTCCTATTCATCAATCTTTGATGAATAATATACGAGGTAGGATATTTAATCAACCGAAGAATTACGTATTTCATGATATGAATGCATATATTGTGGAAATAAAACGTTTGTCCTGCAGTCATAAAGAAGTATTAGGGTTTATGTACTTGCTTGCCTATGAAAATGGAATGTTTAGTAATCTCTCATTATATGATTCTATTAAACTGATGCGCTCAATTGGAAATCGTGATGCTCAGGTTGCTTTTGTGAAAACACTAAGCAAAGAGATTATTGAATTCATCAAGCAGAAAAGCGGGGTAAGTGATTTCTTTTGTTTTATGACGATAAACTACGTGCTCGATTCCGCTACACGTGTTTCAATAGTCGAAGGGCTTTTGCCTGTGATAAGTCCATATATCAAAACCATAGATGACTTTTCTGCATTAGCAGAGAACCTTGATGACCGCAGTCGAGAATCTTTTTTTCTGAAGACGCGTTATCTTCTTGATAAATTTTCACCAATTCATGATAGACATTTTGTTTGTATTACCTCATCTTTACCTCACTTAATAAGCGGTATTCCTGATGCTCAGGCAGATAAAAACACACCCAGTGATATTAAACAAACGCTTATTTCCTGGGCCGTTGATCACTGTAATCGAATTAAGTGGTTCAAGGAGCTTTTAGAGAATTTGTCGCTAAATGATATCCTCAATAATCTCGATTCCATAGAAGATAATCTGCTATTTTTAATTAATTCATATGAAGATTACCTCGACATTTTCTCATCTTTGGTGAAAACCTTTAGTCCTGAGCAACTCGCTTATTTCCGTGGGAAATGTGATGATAAATTTAAATCACCACCTGACCAAGTGAAATCAAATGAGCAAGTAGAGTCAAAATATGCTGCTCACCCTCACAAATATGAATACATGCTTGAATATGCTCTAAATCAATGCGCTAGCTCTCGCGAAAGATGCAAAGTCATAGATTATTTTATGAGCTTAAATAAAAATGTGAGAAATTGCAGCGTCATTTTGTCGTTTGTGTCCCATCTTGATTTTGATGAGCAGATTAGTCTATTATCAAAAATCGATCTAGTGGATATTTTCCCTAGTCATGATTATCCACGCGGTTACTATTTTTCGAAGATCCTAGCAAAGCTGAAAGCTGTTAGCGAGGATGACAAAAAATTAATTTGTCGACCAATCAAACCTTTTATTGCCGAATTTATCAAATCGGAAAATGATTTCACGACCTGTGTTGAGTACCTAGAGTTGCGAAATATAGAGTCGTTTTTATGGGTTGCTGTGGATCAGCTTAATGCTCTTAACGATGCGGATAACACTCAATTAATTGCCATTGTAGGACAGTTAGGCACTTTGTACCCAGAAACAAGTGATCCAACGCATGAAAGGCTCCCGCCTAACATTAAAACTATTGTCCTCCCCTGGGCTTTCAAACACTGTCGAACAATTCGTGGGCTCATTAGCATTTTAGATGTATTATCGCATCAGGATATCCAAGACAATTTTAAATCTATCCAGAAACTAGTGACAGCCATCATTAAATCCTATGAGGATTATCTCTATCTTTTCACTTTCGTGAAGGAATTTCTCAGTGTTGATGAGCTTAACGCACTGAATGAAAAAGTTGCGGGTCAATTCAAAAAACCGCCGGAAAAGGTTGAGGCTAAATATTTAGATACTGATTATGAAGGTATGATTAAAACTGCCATCCTTCAATGCGCTACAGAAAAGGAAAAGGAAAAGGTCATTACCTATTTTAGTCGTATACGAAGTGACGGGAGTAATGCAAAACTTATTATGCGTATTTTTTCTGGTCTTAATTTTCAAGAACAGATGATGTTTTTTTCAAAAATCAACTCGACGTTGTTTTTCAGCGATATGGCGAACCAAGTGGATCAAATCATAGTTTTTAGAATGGCCCTGCGTGAATTGAAAAATGTGGGGAATGAGCATCATGGATTACTGCATCAAACCATTAGCCCTTTCATGAAGGAATATATTTCTGTATGGTGTGTTTGCCCTACTGTCGTAGACTTCATGCTCACAACAAAACTTTATGAAAGATATGGGGCAGATGAGATCGTATGGTTGCTGCATCAAACAGGTATTCAAAACAGTCATTTTTTCCAGACCTTGCTCGCTTCTTTTCCTCAAAATTTGAAAACTGCTGAGGATTTAAAGAGGGTATTGGTTCCGCCCTATGACGAGTACCTTTCTCCCATTCTGGCTGAGAAGCTGGAGATCGTAAAGCGCCTCCTTCCTCTTCTAGCGAGTTCTGCAACGAGTAAAGACGTTTATAAGGCTGATCAACTCAAAAAGCAATTTTCATTGCAAAATTTGATGGAAGCCCTTCCCAAAAACCTTCTGCTTCAAAAGGCTTGGAAAATAGCCTGTCTCCCGGATGCTGGAAGCAGGATTGAAATCACCGTCAACGCTATTATTGACGGTTCCACAGCACCAGGGCGGGTCCTTCGCTTCTCAACAAGGCAAATGGAAAACAAGGTGAGGACCGCACTGAACGGCACTGACCCCATATCCAAACCTCATTGACATAGGCCTTTAGGGCCGGTATGCTAACTATCTATTAACCTATTCAGCAGGTGTATGATGGCTCATGGAGATGAAATCAAGGAATTAGCTCTTTCAGAAGGCTCTTCAAGCTCATCTGGCTCAGCGAGCGCCCCTCACGATCCAGCGGCGATCAAAGGTTACGTAGATAATCCCGCGTCCTTCCTAGAACTCATTAAGAGAGCGCCAGACTTTCCTTACCTCACAGAGAGGATCGTCAATCAACTCAGTCGCACGCAGGTTCGACAGCTCTTGAAAAATGCTGCAAGCATGAACCCAAGCCTGGATTATGAATTATTGACCCTGATTATGCAGCCAAAATACCAAAGTCGCACCCTGCCAAAAATCTTAGCGAGCTTCTATGCCAAAAGTAATCTTCCCATCAAAAGCGATAAATTAAACACCGGTTCCCTCACTTATTTATTGATGTCCAATCGTAAATCGGATGAGATCATTGCTTCTCTTGTTGACAACAACTCATGGGAGTTGCTGGCTGAATTTCTCTTGCGCTATGAAGGAGAGATTAATCTATCAAAAAAGGAAAATTCTTATTCTGATCCTTTGTATAGATCCATCGCATTGAAGAGGGAAAAACCTCCTGCCTGCTTACGCTGCATCTCTATTTTGCTCGAAAGGATTGATCATGAGCTTCGAAAAAATCCAAGTAACGAAAGCTTACTTTCTCAGAGAAATAGTCTTTGTTACGGCCTGCCTATTATCGCGGGAACATCCAGCAATAAAAGTTTAACAAGCACCTTCCAAGAAATCATCTACGGCCAGCATAAATTTTACACACATCATTCACCGTCCTCACTCTCGCAAGCATTTAGAACCTTGAGACGAATCGATCGTGCCATTATATTTAAAATGATCAAGCCTCATGAACGAAAAGAGATCACTGAAAAAACCGAAAATGATAAGGAAAACCCAGTAAAATTATTCATCGAGAAATTGTTCGAAGATGTTTTTAACTACACGACTCTCACCCGCTTTGAATGGCTTGCCGATCTGGATTTAACTCAAGCCATCCAGGAAGGGAATTTGGACATGAAGATATTTTCCAAAATCATCGGCTGGGAAATGTTTGATGCCCTGGCGTACCTGCTGAAACCTCTTTCCACAGCTTTGACGGCACAGGTGCTGGCATCACTCACGCCCGAGGCTTGGTCAACCATTGCTGAATTTCCAGAGGCTTCAAAAAATCTGATTGAGTGCATACAGGATAAATTACTCAAAAGCACTCCATCCGAAATGGAATTATTGTTGCATAGCCAGAATCAAAACATCCTAGCCCTCGTGACAAAAAGCCTAGGGTTGGATAAAGGCATTGAACTCTATGCTAAGTTTCACGCCAAGTTTGACCGTTGTGAAGATGTGTCGACCGGAAATGCAATTAAGGAGCTTGTGGCGGGCCTTCAGAAAAGGCATGAAGGGGTTGATAACATTACCCAAACCCCCGATTGCCTCATGCAACGAATCGTGTCTTCCCTTGCTAGCGAGCCCGCCACTTTTTTTGCTCTGATGGAGAGGAATGGTGGCCTGGCTCAAGCGTATTTTAAAGTCATGAGTGACGGGATTGGCGGGATGAAGCATAATATTTTATGCGAGGCAAAACAAAAAGGTCTGCTCGATCAAAAGAAGTATTCAACATTCTTTTTAAAAGATGCATATGCCATTGGCTGGATTAAGGATGAGCTCATCAACAGTCCTGCAATTTTCATAAAGTTAATGTTTGCCCATTTTAATGATGCGGCCTATTATTTTGACCAAATGGATACGTCCAACCGCACACAACTTTTACACAATGCACAGGCACAAGGCGTGGACTTGATGGGACGCCTCTTTGCGCTTTTTGCCTCGGGAGGCTGGGAGGGAAATGCGGACAAGGTAGGGACCTGTGAAAATGTTTCGGATGAGGTGTTTAAAGAAAGATTTATCGTACGACTTAATTCTGGTCATGTACACGCACACTGGGTCTATTTTTACCTCACCTATTCGGATGGGGGCTGGGGTATGCCAAATGTTCGCGCACTTTATCTACATAACAATGAAGATACAAAGAAACTAGCTGAACTTCGTATCTACATCAGTAAAGAAACTTATTTGCGCCAGGCCTCCAGCAAAATGCTCCTAGAGCTTTTTAAAGTGCCCGGGCAAAAAGAGTTGCAACTGGATGTTAAATACCTAAAGGGTATTATTTCGATTTGTGTTGGCCTTTCTGCTTATGGATCGGCTGAACTCAAAAATTATTTTCTGGATAATATGAGTGTTGAGATTCGCTCCCAGCTTCTGTCCACGCTAGAAAAGAAAGAAGGACTGAGCCCGATCGAATTGGAATATCTGGAAAAATGGCTCAATACCGATGAGGCTCAACAAAAGCTGCGGGCACCCAAGAAGGAAGAGTTACCTCCACCTGCCTATCAAACCAGTACACCTACGATGGTAGATGATGAGCACTCAATTCAAAATGATGAGCACCCAATTGAAATGAATCGGGAGCCCTTATACCGACCACCTGAGCCTCCGATGGTCGATCTTGAAAAACAATCGCTTCAGGAAGAGAATGCAAACTTGAGAAAGCAAATTGCTGAGCTCCAGGCGGCAAGACAAGCGGAGAAACCCTCGCATGAGGGAGCCACTCAAGCATATGCGCTTCCTATTGTGACAAATGTTTCGATGCCCGTTGAGGCCCTCTTTGCTCAGATCCAGGCGTTGCAACACTCTTTGGAAGCGCGTCATGCAGCGCAGTTAGAGGCTGCTCACGAAGAAATTGGGGCCTTGAAAGATAAAATTAATCAGCTTGAAGGCAGGGGCGCAACCAATCATCCTGTTATTTCAAACAAGGTTTTCGGCCCACCCGTGGTTGTCGTTGACGCGGACAATAGAAGGAAGCGGTCAACTTCACTTATGTGCAAGCCCCCATATTGGTAGTGGTGATGAAATTGAAAAATGAACTCTTCGCCCATCCCAGGCAGGTTCTACTTCCAGTCAATATGAAGATTTTTATGTTTCAGAGCGCAGTCACGTAAATATAAGTTAATCAAGCTTTGATAGGGAATATCTTGCTGTTCTGCTAACTCTTTAAAATAAGTAATAGTATCTTCATCAAGACGAATCGTTACTTGCTTCTTCAGTTTTTTAACGTAAGGGTTTTTTTTCGATTTTGAAAAGTCATATTCTTTATTCATGATTAATAATCTCCGTAATTGTTCGCTTCATCAAAACTTACCCCATGTTTAGCGATATTAATTTTTGATTTGGTTGTATTCCACTCGAAACAAATATGATACATAAACGAAACCTTATCATTGTTATTATATATGTACATTGTAGTTATGTTATAATGCTGTGTCAATACCTCTATTTGACATATGCTCTTGGACCCCCTACAATTTGAATATTGTAACAATAATCAAATGAGGTTCTGATGTCGATGACAAAGCGAGGAGGCAGGAGGGAAGGGGCTGGCAGGCCGGCAGGGCAAGGCAAATACGGTGAACCGACGCAATCGATTCGCGTCCCAGTCTCGCGCGTCGAGGATATTAAGCGTTTTATTAACAGGCAACCCTCGAAGCATTCTTTGCCCCTTTATTCGAGTAAAGTACCGGCTGGCTTTCCTTCGCCCGGGGAGGACCATGTTGAACGCTACTTGGATCTGAATGATCAGCTCATTAAACATCCCTCCGCGACATTTTTTGTCACTGCCTCCGGCGATTCGATGACCGATGCCGGTATTCACTCCGGCGATATGTTGATCGTCGACAGAAGTATCGAAGCCACGCATGGCAAAATCGTCATCGCCGCCATCAATGGCGAATTAACCGTGAAACGGCTTTCGAAGCTCGAAGGCAAGTTGCAGCTTCTCCCCGCAAACCCCAAATATAAACCCATCGATATTACGGACAATCATGACTTGGTGATTTGGGGCGTGGTTACCCACGTCGTTCATACACCGGAGTAATGATGATCGCCATCGTTGATTGTAATAATTTCTACGCATCATGCGAGCGGCTTTTCCGCCCCGATTTGCGCAATAAACCCATCATTGTATTATCGAGCGGCGATGGTTGCATCATTGCACGTTCGAATGAAGCCAGAGCGCTCGGCCTGAACATGGGGGATCCGCATTTTAAAATAAAACGGTTTTGTGAAATTCATCGCGTACATGTGTTCTCATCAAACTTTACGCTATATCGAGATTTGTCTCAACGTGTGATGTCTGTCATCGAAGACGCATGGGATAACATGGAAATTTATTCAGTGGATGAAGCATTTCTCGATCTCTCCGCCTTGCCCGCAGACAAGCAAGATGCATTCTGCGCGTCCCTTCAGAAACATATTTTAAAATGTACGGGGATCCCCGTGTCCATTGGATTAGGGAAAAGTAAAACATTGGCAAAACTCTCCAACTACATCGCTAAACGACAATTAAAAGTCCCTGTCTTTAACATCACGTATTTCCCCGAATGGCTGAAAAAAATCAAAGTCGGTGATGTTTGGGGGATCGGCGCACAATGGAGTGAGAAATTAGAAAGGCAAGGCATTTTAACTGCGTACGATTTGATGCAACTCGATTTGCATCGATTAAGAAAACAATACTCCGTCGTGATGATGCGTATCGCGATGGAATTGCAAGGCACTTCTTGCATACATCTGTCTGAAGAGAATGCTCCAAAAAAATCTATTTTATCATCGCGCTCGTTCCATACGATGGAAACCGAGCTTGATACGCTGGCACAAGCCGTCAGCGCACATTGTGCCACCGTGTATGAAAAATTGCGTCACCAAGGATCCGTCACAAAAGTTATTTCAGTTTTTTTACAAACCAATCGGTTCCGTGATGATCTGCCGCAATATAATCATTCGGTTACCCTTAAATTAATTAATCCAACCGATGATGTTCGATTAATCACACATCATGCGTTGCAATGTTTGAAGCAAATTTATAAACCGGGCTATTTTTATAAAAAAGCGGGCGTATGGTTGGATGATCTTTCAGATAAGGCAACACGCCAATGTGATTTGTTTTTATATGAAAGTGAGGAAGATCTCAAGATGACAGAATCATTTCTAGCCGTATTTGATAAAGTGAACCATCGCTATGGCAAAGACACATTGCGGTTAGCCTCTGAGGGGTTTAACAAAACGTGGGATACGCAGTATGAGTTTAAGTCACCTGCATATACCACGCGTTGGACTGAGTTGCCGATTGTTCGAAACGATACTTAATCAGAGTAAGCGATGTTGAACAATAGTCCGTGGGTGTAGAAATTAGCTGAGGATAAATAATCATTGCCGGGGTATCCAACAGGTTCATCTAATTCATGTTTACCCCAATCGGTGAATTCGTAACCCATACCTATTTGCCAATGATCCGAAAATGCATATTGGAAGCCAGCACCCAGGCTGTAGGTGAACGAAGGCATGATATTGCTTCTGAACGTTGGCATCGTATCACTTTCAAAATTGTAAGCGTGATTGAAAGAAGCACCAATGCTGAAGCTTGCCCAAGGTAAGAATGGGCTACCAAAATCAAATAATACTTTATCTTTAATGCCGGTGCGTAGATGTGATACTCGATACTCATAGGAGCCCACATCAACGCCATGTTGTAAAACATCGCCTGAGATTTCGGCAACCTCAATCGCACCCAATAAAATCCCTAGATTCATGCGCCATTGTGGGGCGACTTTAAACCCTGAGGCAAGGAAAAGTTCCCCTTGACCTAAGGTTTCGGTGCCATCATTGACGGTGTAGTGTTGTTCGACAGAGGGTGAGACGTTGATTGTTTTAGCATCACCATTATTTTCCCATGCAGGCCCAGCACTGAACGTTGTGATAGGAGCAAATTCGCCAAAGGCGACTGCTGCGGGGGCGATAGAAATCAACAGAAGGTATTTCAAATAAGTACGCACGGGATATCCTTATCACGTAGAACGATTAGATTTTATTGTAGTAGAGAACCTTAATATATCAAGGAATTAGGGTGCATTTGCCCTATAGGGTGTCGTGAAGAGGGTGATCGTTATGTGGTCTATAGATTGTAATCATATGATGCAATCTATAGATTATAATGCTATAATACAATCTATAGATTGTAAAGGTGTTTGGGATGAATATTAGCAACTGTATGAAATGTAACAAAAAAATGAACCACGCGCAGGAGAGGTACGGCTTGCATGCAACCTGTTTCGAGGAATGGTTTGATGCAAATTCGATAGATGAGTTTGAAAATGTTGCTAGGAAGGAAAGCATATCTAAAGGGGATCCTAGTCTTCAGAGTCCCGAATATTGGAACTCAAGCTTTTTTCATGGGAAGTTCTTAAAGTATGCTGCTGATTTAGCGGGTAAGTCATACATTATCAAGTTGCAGGAGGAAGAAGCGCCTGAATTACCATTTGTAGAATACCTATGTAATCAAATTGCTAATAACCTGGGGATGAAGATTCCTCCATACCATTTAATCATGTTTCATGGCAAGCCTGCATTTGTCACTCAAAACTTGTTAGGCAAACATGCTGACATTAAATCATTAGTGCATATTTACCACTATGTAGAGATCCCCGAAAATTACAATTGTGAGACGTTGGTCAAGATTATTCATGCCCAGACGCAGAACATGAGGGATATTGATAATTTTGTTGATATTTGTTTATTTGATGGTTTGATTGGTAATCATGATCGGCATGGGAGAAATTTGGGTCTCATTATCGATGCATACAATAAGTCATTATGCCCTGTATACGATAATACCTCTGTATTAGGGTTGGAGCAAGGTGAGATATTAAAAGCAAATTTTAGCCCACGTGGTAAGATTGCAACGGAAAAGTCAAATGAACCTACGTTGAAAGATTATGTGCAAGATTTTTTGCGTCTTGGGCATCGGAACATTGTTGTGGATTTTTATCATAGGATTAAGATGAATGAAATTGAGGCTCTCATTGAAATGAGCTTATGTTCGGATTTAATGAAAAGTGCTTTTTCAAAACTGATTAAATCTCGTTATGCGGAGATAACTGATGCGATACAAGATTGATCCAGAAAGACTAGAGGTTTATGCGGAGACAGCAAAGCGCCGATACTTCGTTGGAGTGCTTTCGTATCGTCCCGAAAATGATACATATGAATTTTTATATGATCATGATTATATGCGATTACGCTCGGCAATTTCATTAGGGCCAGACATACCATTTCAGAATTTACCCGTTGTCAGTAAGATAGGGCGATTGTTTGGAACCATGGAAGATCGTATTCCATCCAAAGAAAATCCAGCTTATGTTGATTATTGCCATTCACAGGGAATATCGCCGAAAGAAAAAAACAAAATCATTTTGCTAGCAACGATTGGTCGTCGTGGTCCATCATCTTTTGTTTTTGAGCCTGTCTTGATTAACATGGATGACACGCGTCAACAGCTGATCAACTTTAGAAAATCTTTAGCATTAACTCGCTGGGATTTTGCAAAAGCATTTGATTTTTCAGAGATAACGATTCAGAAAATTGAGAATGGACAAACGCGTGATCACAACATATTGAGATTAATTGATCTAATGCTCAATAATCGCGATGTTGCATTGGCGCAACTTGAAATAACGGGAAAACATGTGCATGCAGAAGTCAGAACACGTTTGTTTCATTATTTTAAACGGATGGCCGATATTTCTTGAGCCTTGAAATGACTTAAGCGAAAGGGTGAGGCTCAGCCCAATCGGGGATCAAGAACGTGTGATAGTCGGAAATTTCAAATCCGAGTTTCAAGGCGGTGTTGAGAGAGGCTGTGTTATTGACGTTGCAACTCCATTGGGGAGTAATATTCGCATTCAAGCAATCTCTGATCAAATGGGAGGAGACATGTGTTGCATAGCCTCGGCTTTGGAAATTAGGATGAGTGGTGACCGCTAGTTCAGCAAACCCCCCACCGATACTGGCATAAGCTTCGCTTACTACCCGCGTACCGTGGCATAATGCGTAGCCTAATCCATGTTGTAAGAAATTCTCTTCTGAACCGTACAATGTTGTTCTGTCTTCGTACCAAGCGCATAGTTTTAAAAGGTCGGCATTATTGAGGGGTTGAATGTCGATTGCCGGGTTAAGGGGCACTAAGACATCGGGGTTTTTTAATGATAACGCTGCACGGAAATGGAACTTCCAGCCGCGACGTAACAATAAAGAATGATATTCTGGGTTGCAATAAACCATGGGAAAGGTTTTATAAGAGGCGAGAGCGGAGACATTCTTAACTGATTCAGCGTCTAGCGGTCCAGCAATAAAAATAAATGGGTCAGTGCAGTTTTCGACGATTAATACGGCTTCACTCGGCAGCTTGTATAGTTTCCCCGTTTTCTTTTTATCGATGATTTCCCAGATAGCTCCTTGGTTCGGGAATGTCTTGAATTCCGAAAGAATCGCGGCTGGGATAATGTCTTTTGTCTCTTGGTTCATGAGGGTACCTCTGTCTGCTCTTTATAGGGTAGCACAGGAAGGAGAGTTTTCTTTTAACCCATGTCACCATGCCTATTAAGTTTGGATGCGGTGTGATGGGCATTATGTCTGTCTTGAATGACACAAAGAACTAGGAAATCAAATAATTATTCTTAACGTATTGATTTTGATGCAATATTTCTCCATAATGGCTATGGCAAAAATTAACAATTTATGCTATTCTTTGTTATGCAGGCAAAGATTTTAAAGGGGACCCACAATGAACATTTCACTGACACCTGAGCTTGAACGTTATATACATGAAAAACTCGATAGTGGTCTATACACCTCTGTCAGCGAAGTGATCCGTGAATCGTTACGTTTAATGCATAGTTATGACGGTGTACAAAAAAACCAGATAGATCAACTTAACCAAGCCATTGAAATTGGAATGAAACAATTAAAGGCGGGGAATAAGGTTTCTGCGGAAGAATCATATCGAAAAATGAAGAAGAAAATAAACGATATTGCTAAGGAACGTGAGTGAGAATATTTCCCCCAATTCCACTACACTCAGGGTACAATGCCACTTAATTTGCCCCTGCGATATAGGCCGATTTCACGTGATTAAGGTATGGATATGTCAAAATACAATGCAGAATCGATAGAAGTGTTGTCTGGGTTAGACCCGGTCCGCAAGCGTCCGAGCATGTTTACGGATACGTCTAGCCCGAATCATTTGGCCCAAGAGGTTATTGATAATAGCGTTGACGAGGCGAGCTCTGGTTACGCCAATTTTTTGACAGTGACGCTGCATAAAGATGGTTCGCTCTCTGTGGCGGACAATGGCCGCGGGATGCCAGTGGATATTCACCCGACGGAAAAGATTCCGGGTGTTGAACTCATTCTTACGCGCTTGCATGCCGGCGGCAAATTCTCCGACAAGAGCTACCAATTCTCGGGTGGTTTGCATGGTGTGGGCGTTTCTGTGGTGAATGCCTTGTCTGAACGCCTTGAAGTCGAAATCATGCGCGATGGCAAGATCCACACGATGGTCTTCAAGAAAGGCAAGGTCTTTCAAAAGCTCAAATCTTCTGGCAATGTGCCTAAAAAAGAAACAGGAACCTACGTTCGTTTCTGGCCAGAAGCCGCCTATTTTGATAATCCAAAATTCTCAAACCCTCATTTGAAGCATGTCTTACGTGCAAAAGCGGTTCTTTGTCCTGGTTTAACCGTTGAGTTTTTTGACGAAGCAAAGGGCGAGCATGAAACATGGCATTATGAAGACGGATTAAGTGATTACTTAAAGAGTACTTTAACCACCGATTATTTACCGAAAGAATTGTTTGTCGGACATTTCCCGTCGACAGTAGAAGCCGTGGATTGGGCGATTGTCTGGCATACCGAACCGACTGAATTGATCGCTGAAAGTTATGTGAACTTGATTCCGACGATGCAAGGTGGCACTCACGTGAATGGTTTGCGTACTGGCTTATGCGATGCGGTACGTAATTTTGCTGAGGTGCGCAATCTTGTTCCGCGCGGTATCAAAATTGCACCTGAAGATGTGTGGAGTAATTTGAGCTACGTCTTGTCATACAAGATGCATGAACCTCAATTTGTTGGTCAAACGAAAGAACGGTTAAGTTCACGTCAAGCAGCTGCTTTTGTGGCTGGTGTGGTGAAAGACGCATTGACATTGTGGCTGCATCAACACGTACAAGAAGGCGAATTGATCACCGCACTTGTGTTGGAAGCCGCACAAGCGCGCCTGCGTCAAGGCAAGGCAGTGGCACGTAAGAAAGTGACCTCCGGGCCGCAATTGCCGGGTAAATTAGCGGATTGCACGAGTGAAGATTTACGTCTCACCGAATTATTCTTAGTGGAAGGGGATTCGGCAGGTGGCTCCGCGAAGCAAGCGCGCGATAAAAACATTCAAGCGATCATGCCGTTACGCGGAAAAATCTTGAACACGTGGGAAGTCTCCGGTCAAGATGTTTTAGCTTCACAAGAAGTACATGACATTGCGATTGCCATTGGCGTTGACCCAGGCAGTGATAAACTCGAAGATTTGCGTTATGGCAAAATATGCATTCTGGCGGATGCTGACTCCGACGGTGCACACATTGCGACACTGCTCTGTGCATTATTCTTAAAACACTTCCGGCCATTGGTGAAAGCAGGGCATATCTTTGTCGCGATGCCACCGTTATACCGGATTGATTATGGCAAAGAAGTGTTTTATGCATTGGATGAATCTGAGAAGCAAGGTGTGCTCGATCGATTAGAAGCGGAAAACAAAAAGGGCAAGACGCAAGTCACGCGCTTTAAAGGTCTGGGTGAAATGAACCCATTGCAATTGCGTGAAACAACCATGGCACCTGATACGCGTCGTTTGATTCAGTTAACCATTGAAGACGAGAAACCGACAGATGTATTGATGGACATGTTGCTGTCAAAGAAACGCGCGAGTGATCGTAAAACATGGCTTGAAACCAAGGGCGACTTAGCAGACGTGTAATTTCGCCCCTCTCTATCCTCCCTTTGGAAAAGGGAGGTGCCGGAGGCGGAGGGATTTTTTAAATAGTCTTACAAGGAATATTTATGGCAAAGAAAGCAGCAAAAGCAGCAGTCGTTTCAAACAATTTTGAAATGCAGCCGCTGAAAACATTTGTAGAAAAATCCTATTTGGATTATTCGATGTATGTGATCTTGGATCGCGCGTTGCCGAGTTTATCGGATGGTTTAAAGCCGGTGCAACGTCGTATTATCTACGCCATGTCTGAATTGGGTTTAAAGGCCTCCAGCAAGCACAAAAAATCTGCTCGCACGGTCGGTGACGTGTTGGGTAAGTTCCATCCTCACGGTGATAGCGCCTGTTATGAAGCCATGGTGTTGATGGCACAGAATTTCTCATACCGCTATCCTTTGATTGATGGACAGGGTAACTTCGGTTCTGTGGATGATCCGAAATCATTCGCGGCGATGCGATACACGGAATCACGTTTAAGTGCTTTTGCAGAAGTATATTTAGCGGAATTAGGCCAGGGCACGGTGGATTGGCAGCCTAATTTTGATGGCAGTTTAGATGAGCCCAAAATGTTGCCTGCACAATTGCCGACAGTATTATTAAACGGCGGTTCTGGCATTGCGGTGGGGATGGCAACAGACATTCCTCCTCATAATTTAAATGAAATTGTCGATGCATGTTTACTCGTTCTAAAAAATCCAAAAACAACATTGAATGAAATATGTGAAGTGGTGAAGGGCCCTGATTATCCGACGGGCGCTGAAATCAATTCTTCACCTGAAGAAATAAAAGAAATGTATCGCACTGGGATGGGCAGCATTCGTTCTCGCGCGGTGTATACCACTGAAGACAATAATATTGTGATCACGGCATTGCCCTTTCAAGCCTCGCCGACCAAAATTTTGGAACAAATTGCACAACAAATGCAAGAAAAGAAATTGCCCATGGTCGAAGATTTACGAGATGAATCCGATCATGAAAATCCTGTTCGGATTGTGATTGTGCCACGTTCAAACCGTGTGGATGTTGAACCGCTGATGAGCCATTTGTATGCGAGCACCGATTTACAAAAATCCTTCCGCGTCAATTTAAACATGGTGGGCTTAGATGGGCGGCCAAAAGTCAAAGGATTATTAACCATTTTGAATGAATGGTTAGAGTATCGTTTTGAAACTGTTAAACGTCGTTTGACTTACCGTTTGCAAAAAGTCGTTGAGCGTTTGGAAGTATTAGATGGTTTATTGATCGCGTATTTAAACATTGATGAAGTCATCAAGATCGTTCGCAAAGAAGACAAACCGAAAGAAGCGTTGATCAAGCGTTTTAAGATCACTGAGTTACAAGCCGAAGCCATTTTAGAATTGAAACTGCGTCAATTGGCTAAGCTTGAAGAAATCAAAATCACGACAGAACAGAAAGCCTTGGCCGAAGAGCGTAAAACCTTAGAAGATTTATTGGGTTCGCGTGCCAAAATGACGACATTGATCCGAAAAGAATTGGAAGCATTGAGAGCTAAATTTGGCGATAAGCGCCGTTGTGAATGCATTGTGCGTGTTCAAGCACAGGCCATGACGGTAGAAGAGCGTATTCCAACCGAAAACGTGACAGTCGTTTTATCTGAAAAAGGTTGGGCGCGTTCAGCCAAGGGTCATGATCTTGATGCTGCGGCATTGAGTTATAAAGCCGGAGATGGTTTCTTATCGAGCGCGCAAGGGCGTTCGAATCAACCGGCTATTTTCATGGATTCGACAGGGCGCGCTTATTCAGTGATGCCTCACGTGTTACCGTCTGCGCGCAGCTTAGGCGAGCCGATCACAACGCGTTTGACTCCACCGCCTGGCGCGACATTCGTGGGGGTGATCATGCCCAACGAAGGTGACAAAGTATTAATGCAATCAAAAGAAGGGTATGGCTTTATTGTTCCTTCAGAAGAATTATTTTCTAAAAACAAGACCGGTAAACAAGTATTGAAAGCCGACCACGGTGTTGTCTCTCCTATTGTTGTGCCGACAATGTCAAATGCATGGGTATTCGTGACGACGCTCGCAGGCAAGGCCTTAGCCTTCCCCTTAAAAGAGTTGCCTGAGATGACCAAAGGCCGCGGGAACAAAATGATACAAATCGACAAGACCTTAATTGCCTCTGGCAAAGAAGGTGTTGCGAGCATGATCGTGTTGGGAGACAAAGCCTCATTGGTACTAAAGGCGAATGGGAAAGAAAAAGTGTTGAAGCCAGCTGACTGGAAAGAGTACGCAGGCTCGCGTGGCTTGCGTGGAAAATCATTACCGAAAGGGTTCCAATTAGGTGCTAACCTAATTGTTGCCTAATAGTTGACCATATGCCATACTCGAGATAAGTGGTTATTTTGAGGGGCGCGGTATTATGATAACTGACAAAGACTTAGCAGCGTTGAATAATTCTATTCAGGATTATGATCCACGTAATCCTCTGCAAATGAAAATATCAGGCGAGCTCGTGTTAATAGGCTATTTGAATGGCAATAAAGCACGAGTAAATTTTCTCTATGAAATTCCTCAAGGGTCAAACCACGGTGACTTTGAGGCAATATTACAAAAAAATGGTATCACTGCGCAGCAACTATTTAATATGTTTTGTGCGCAATGGAAAGAGAATTCGAAGTTCATTGATAAGAAATCAATAGATAGTGATTATCTTGATAAATTCCGATTTGATTCAGATCAGAATCAATACATTTTAGATGTTAAGGTTCAAGCGATTGACAAAGATAAGATAAGATTTGTGTTCAAAGGTGCCAAGGACAGTGAGCCTCAAGAATTACTGGTGAAAACAACAACAAAAGATGAAAAAATTCGACGCGTAGAATCCATCTTTATGATGCAGGCGGCAACGTCGCATAAGCAAGCTATTTATTGCAGAGCTAATAAGGTGTACGGGCACAAATTGCCTGCTCAGCCAAATCCTGCACTGAAGCTAAATGAGAAAAGCAGACAATCTACTCAACATAATTTTGTTGATAATTTTAAAAAATCTATAGCCAGTGATACGCTTTTCCCCAATTCAATGCGTTTGTTGATCGAGGAAGATGCTGAAAACACGGATAAAGATACAGCGCTGAAAAGAATGAAGATTAAAAAAATTCTGGCGGATAGTCTTGATGATGATTCCTGTATGGAATTGAAGGAAAAGATGAATGCTGCCCTGGATAGGCTGATAAAAAAATACACACCAGAAACAAAAGCATTAACTGAAACGTTTGCATTATTAATGAAAAAAAGGAAGGAGAACGCGCTTTCAGACGAGGAATTCCAAAAGCAGGCTAAGCAATTACAGAGTGAATCGGCGCTTGAGGTTGCAAAGGGGAATAAGTTAAAAAATTTCCTACAAATAAAGCAATATTTGGATAAAGTTTTTTTCCCCTATGTAAAACAGGGCGCTACTGTTTATTTGTTCTTGGAACATGTGGTTGATTTTCTATATGACTATGATGAAACAAATCCCGAGCAAGAGCTTTACCAGTTAGCAAAAGAATGGATGGTTAGGTACAATCAATCTAAACTGGCGAGTTCATTCAACATCGACGAGATTGGCAACATTAATAAAAAATATTTATTATCGGTTGATGCAAAGTCGAACATTTTACAAAATTCATTTGATGAGACAGCGCACACAGAAGCATATGTCCAAGAATTGACTGATTCTTTTCGTGATTTGATAGAACTGCAAGATGCATTTTTAGCCACACCGCCTACTCATGACAAAATTCATTTTACGGAAGATACGGCAACACGCATAGTAACGATTTTTGTTGATAATGGATTTCAGCTTAAATTCAAGGCTGATCAGTTTTTTGCAGACTTGAGGGCAAGTAAGTTAAAAAAAGCCCAGGCGATGTTACTCGAAACATACACAGATTCTCTGGGGTCTGATATATCAGTGTTTTCCCAGGAACCACAGAAAGCCTTTAGAATGACCATGAATCCACTGATAGATTCTGGTTCTTTGTCCAACGCGTTAACTGTGCCTGGATCAGGGATGAATCTGTTTCAAGTGTTGTCGGTTGAGGAGAAAATTAGCTGGTTAGTATCGTTGTGGATCATTGAATGCCAATTTTACGCTGATGATAATCAAACTGAAATTAATAAAAAAACTGCGGCATTTAAAGTTAAAGTTGAAAAATTTTTAAATGAAAATTGCGGAAATGAAAATGCTGCATTTAAAAGAGAACACCTTTTAGAAAGCATTGCTTTTTACGTGGCAAAAAATACAGGGGAGCGTTTACTAGGTGCACTTGAGCCTGAAGCAAGGCAAGAGCGCCTCACCATTGAACACCGTAAATCCATGATTAAGGCAATTTACGGTAACAAATTGCCGAATGTTGTGCATAATGAAAACGATGAAGCATTTACCCGATCGGTAGAAAATGATTCAAAGGATGTCAATAAATTAGTCGAACAGGAATATTTACTTGACTTTTATGAAATTGCACGACCTTTTGGAACTTCTGTCTATACAAATGAAGATCGAAATAAATTAGTTGAGCTAACAGATCTTTTGATGGCACTCAACAATGCCAGTTTTTTAGATTCAAATGGTGTTTCAAACGCAGGTCATGTGGACCGTCCTGCGCTATTAAAGCGGAGGCAGTGTTTGATCGAGTTGATTTTTCATGTGCTTGTTGAAAAAATTGACCCAATTGCAAAAAAAATATATGAACCAAATGTTTATCTACAGTATATGAATACTTTTATGAATGCCGAGTATGCACCTAAGGTAGAGCCCATTGTTAAAACCGCATATGTGCATGTGAATGCATTTTTAGATGCTAGGGTTAAAAATCGGCGTAAGCACAAAAAGGTGTCGGTACAGATTGAGTCGGCAGATGAGATCCGTGCAGTATCGGTGTCCACGGGCAGAGACAGGACTTCTTCTGATGGAAGTGATGATTTCCAAACTTCTCTTGAACGTAGCAATCACTATTCAGCTATAACGAATAGTTTAAAGGAGAAATTGAAGCAAATTGATACTTACTTGCCTCATGATAATACCTTACGAGAAGCGCTATTACCTGCTGAACGGTTGGAAAAATTGCGTTCTATGACTGAAGCATTAGGCGTTCCAGCCAATGAATTTCTTGATGGTACCAAAACTCAGGTAGAATTTTCAGTTGACTGCAAAAAGGTTGAGGATGAGCTTGATAATGTATTAGCCTCTCTACCGCATGAATTAACTTCTATAAAATCAGAAAGAAGCAGGCTGGTCGATCAGGAAATAAGTGAATTGAATGCGAAGATTTCCAAGATAGAGCAGGATCTTAAAAATAGTAAAGTGACGAAAATTGAACCCAACAGATTTATACCTCATCTACAAGCTAAGGTGAAGGCCTGTGAAGTGATTAAATCTGATTATGTGGAAGGTCATATTTCGACCGATCAATGCAGTCAACGAATTGAGAAGATGAACAATGAATTGGACGGCTGCGTTGATCAAGAAGAAAATAGGTTAGCAATATTATCCAAGGAAAGATCTTTGTATCGCATAGATGAGCTTAGAAAAATTCAAGCTCAAATAAAGTTGATTAAAGACGCATATTATTCTGAAGAAAATACATCTGATGAATCTGCTGAAAAGATGGTTGTGGAGATATTTGGAAATGCTATGTTTGATGAAGTTGCAAAGGATTTTGAGAGGTTGCAAACGAATCGAAACTATTATGAGCGTGATCTTGTTTCCGCGAATACAGTTGATCAGGGCTTTATCGAATTATCTTCAAAGCTCGCAGCACTGCAGTCAGGTCTGCAACATGCCTCCGAAAAAGCGAATGACTTTTTTAAAGTGAAAGTGGCGTATACTCAGTATATTGATAGCTCGTTAATTCAAGAGCATAAAGCTTCGTTAGATAATTATATAGCTCTCAGAGAAAAGATCAGTAATCGCGGTTTCATTTCGAAGATACGGTCATTTTTTGGTTTTTCTCAAGAAAAAGCTGAAAATGATTCTCTCAAGCAAGCATCTCATCATGTCAAAGTACTGGCAATGATGATTTCTGTTGACTCAGAGTCAAATGTGACGAATGATAAACTGGGTTGCTTAAAAGATTCCAAAACCTTGTATAGAAAATTTATTGAAGTTTCATCGGAACGAAAGAGGCTGCAGTCGATGCGGTTCCCGCCATCTGAGAAAATTGCGCTTTATTTGGATGTTGAGTCGAAATTAACTGAACAGCTTTCGCAACTTACGTTGCATGATCGTGTTACAGCCATTAAAAACGAAAAAAATCAAAGCAAGCGAGAGGCGCTTTTTACTTCATTGATTGGCAAGCCAGAGACAGGAGAAGGCCTGTCAAATAAAAAAACCGTTTGGTCTGAGATGCTAACGCAGCTTCCAACTGTCAGTAGCGCTTTAACCGCTTTACGTGATTTATTTTTAGAGAAGAAGAAATGTGAAAGCGAAGTCAAAGCTTGTTCAAGATCCATGCTACCTTTATCAGACGTAGTTGGTTTTAGCGAAGGTACTAGATCACGATCTTCTTCCCAGAGTTCCCAGGAATCTCTCGGGCAAGGCGAGGAACAGCGTAACCGGGAAGCAAGCGTTGCATTCCAGTAATCAGTGAAACCCCATTAGCCTCATCTACATCAAAATGATGTGCACCTGCGACTTTATCAAGCAGGTGCAAATAATAAGGGATGACGCCGATCGCGATCAATCGGCGGCACAATGCAACTTGTGTTTCAAGCGTGTCGTTGATGCCTTTTAATAGGACGGATTGATTGAGTAGCAAGGCTTTTTGACGCAAGCATTGCATGGCCAGTTGAACATGAGCATCTATTTCTTGTGCATGGTTTATATGCAGAACGAAAACAAATTGGAAGCGTTCGGTGTCTAGCATGTTTAAAAATTCAGTAGTAATACGTGCTGGAATCACCACGGGTGTGCGCGTGTGGAAACGGATGGTTTTGACATGAGGAATCGCTGCCAGCGTGGTGAGCAACCAATGTAAATGCCCATCACTTAAATTCAATGGATCACCGCCGCTCAAAATTACTTCTTCGATCGAAGCATCTTGGCGAATATAATCAAGCGCAGGTGCCATGCCTGCTTTGCCGGGTGTGTTTTCTTTATAGGCAAAGTTACGCCGGAAACAATAGCGGCAATTTACTGCACAACTGCCTATCGTAATGAGTAATACGCGGCTTGCATACTTATGCAATAAACCAGGCTGCGGATTGTGATTATCTTCTTCAAGTGGGGTGGCAACGTAGCCTTCAACCGTCTTTAATTCGTCTCCCACAGGTAAAAATTGTTGGAGCACTGGATCATGAGGGTTGCCTTTTTCTATCCGGTTCAACAGTGTTTTGGGAACGCGCAAACCAAAGCGAAGGCTGGCTTCGTGAAGTGCTGGGCGCATAGATTCGGGTAAGTTTAATAACCCAATTAATTCGTCAGGCGAAGTAATCACTGATTTCAGTGCATTTTGCCAATCTACAGTCTGCCACGGCGGGCTAATTTGTTGTATCATAGTACGGTTTAGTAAATTCACTCAATTCTTAAGACGACAAGGGTAAAGCATTATGTCTTCGTATGCAACTAATCAATTCAAGCCTGGGCTAAAAGTGATGATTGACGGTGAGCCGTGCAGCATCCTTGAGAACGAATTCGTGAAACCGGGTAAAGGGCAGGCGTTTAATCGCGTTAAATTCCGCTATTTAAGGAGTGGTCGCGTGGTTGAGCGTACCTTCAAATCAGGCGATTCTTTGCCTGGTGCGGACGTGGTTGAGCTGAACATGCAATATTTGTATTCGGACGGGGAACAATGGCATTTTATGGTGCCGGATACGTTCGAACAACACATTGTGGATGAAAAGGCCCTGGGCGATGCGAAACAATGGCTGAAAGAGCAAGATGTTTGCATCGTGATGCTTTATAACGGCCAACCTTTATCGGTGATGGCACCTAATTTTGTGAACCTGAAGATTGTCGAAACCGACCCCGGTATCCGTGGTGATACGTCCGGTGGTGGTGGTAAACCTGCAACCCTTGAAACGGGTGCTGTTGTTCGTGTGCCTTTATTTGTTCAACAGGGCGAAGTCATTAAGATCGATACGCGGACGAGTGCTTATGTGTCACGCGTCAAAGACGAATAAATCATATGAGTTCCTCTTGGCAACCCTCTGCCACCCTTGATACGCTGATTGAGCGCGCATCCCTCATCAAACAGGTGCGCGCTTTTTTTGATGCTCGTGGCGTGATTGAAGTCGAAACGCCGTTGTTATCCCATGCGACGGTGACGGACCCGCATCTTGAAGGGTTCCCCGTTCAAGTCGGCAATGAAACGGGTTATCTTCAAACGTCGCCGGAATACGCGATGAAGCGCTTATTGGCTGCGGGTATGCCTTCTATTTATCAATTAGGTAAAGTATTCCGTGTGGACGAGGTAGGGCGGTTCCACAATCCTGAGTTCACGATGCTCGAGTGGTATCGTTTAGGTTTTGATTTATACCAGTTGATGGATGAAGTCGATGATTTATGTCAACTGCTGATAGGTTGCCCTAAAGCCACTCGCATGACGTACGCCCAAGTATTTTCTTCTTTGGGGATGGACCCGTTGACAGCCGATGTGGCAACCTGCCAAGCAGTGGCCAAAGCGCATGGTGTGGACGTGAGCGAATCATTACTGAGTGCACCCAAGGATACGTGGTTGCAATTATTATTTGCGACATTGATTGAACCGACGCTCGGCTTTGATGGTCCTGCATTTATAACCCATTATCCCGCGTCACAAGCGAGCTTATCACGACTTGACCCAGCTGATCCCCGCGTGGCCTTGCGCGTGGAAGTGTTCATTGATGGGGTTGAAATCGGGAATGGATACGACGAATTGCAAGACCCTGCATTACAACAGGCGCGTTTTGAAGAAGACAATCGTATTCGTGCAACATTAGGCCTTGCACAAAAGCCGGTTGATCCTTATTTATTGGCGGCATTACAACATGGGTTCCCGCATTGTTCAGGGATTGCCATTGGGATGGACCGACTACTAATGTGCGCCTTGAAAAAGCCCCGAATTCAAGAAGTCCTGTGCTTCGACTGGCCGCGTGCTTGATTTTAAAGGGTTTATGAGCTAAAGCTATAGGGCATCTTCATGTTTTTATAGCGAGGCACTCTGATGAAAGCAATCACGTTTGTATCCACCATCGTATTATCCGTTATGTTCGCAGGTATGGCGTTGGCCGATCGTCAAGACTATGATGCATCACAGGGGCTGATTACGGGTGGAAATGGAACGTCAGCGCAAACCGATGCGGCAAAAAATAGCATGGGCATAGGGTCGGATGCTCAGAACAATGATAAATCGAACACTCATGCCAATACCAATACTAATAGTAACGGTAATGGACCAGACACCTCGAACCCATCGGATGATAATTCATCGGAGAAGCCTGTGTTACCTGTGCCATATAATTAATAAGAAGGGGTCAAACTTTAAACTTGACCCCATACTCAACCACCTGATCATACGGAATCTGGAAAAACTCTGTCGCATTAATGGCATTATGGGACAGGAAAATAAACAGCATTTCTGTTATTCCTGTTAAATAGATTTCGTTGGATGCCACGGGCAATCCACGGCTTGTCATGAAGGATGTATCATGGAAATCAAAATCAACGCCTGCTTTTTTAATTTGGTGCATGATGCTCAATAAATTCGGTACTTCCACGAACCCATAATTGGCCATGACTTGATACACATTGTCAGCAACTTCGTGCACATAAATTCGCGCACCAGAAGCCACCTTTGGTTTGTTATGCGTAATGATCGATAAGAAAATCACTTTCTCATGTAAAAATTTATTATGTTTTAAATGGATTTCCAACGTAGTGGGCACTTTGTCGGAAGATCGGCACATGAAAATCGCGGTTCCCGGAATACGTTGCCTATGTTCACTGATGATTTCGTTAATATAGGGAATGAGATCTTGTTGAGTCGTTTTGCGCTCGTGCGTAAGGGCTTCGCGTCCTTTTCTCCAAGAAGAAATGATCATATAAACCAGGAATGCAATCAGTAGCGGGAACCACCCACCTTTGAAGAATTTCATCGAGCTCGTGGTGAAAAATACAAAATCGAGTAATAAGAGCGGAGCGAATATCATGGCAATTTTGTACCTCGGCCAATTCCAACGGTAAAACGTGAAAATGATGGCCAATGTCGATGTGATCATCATGATCCAGGTAATGGTGATACCGTAAGCCGACGCTAAATTGTTCGAATTACCAAATATGATGACGGCTAAAATCGTTGCAAATAGCAGCAAATAATTGATGACGGGTAAATACACTTGCCCAATTTGTTTTGCCGAAGTATGAATGACTCTCATCCGGGGGAAATAATCCAATTGAATGGCCTGCCAGCTGATAGAAAAAATGCCCGAAATGATGGCTTGAGACGCAATGATGGTGGCAAGTGTGGCAAGCAGCAGCAAGGGATACAATGACCAATCAGGTGCCATCAAATAAAAAGGATTTTCAATGCCGGCGGGGGTATGCATCAACAATGCGCCTTGGCCAAAGTAATTCAGTGATAACGCGGGCAACACGACATATTTCCAGGTCAGTTGAATGGAGCGAAGACTAAAATGCCCCAAATCGGCGTAGAGTGCTTCTGCTCCCGTGACCACCAGGACAATGGCCCCAAAAGTAAGAATGGACTTGAGCCCATTGGCGATAAAAAATCGAAGGGCATGATAAGGATTCAGCGCATTGAGTACCTCGGGTGCTTGTAAGATTTGATAAAGCCCCAACATGGCCAACACTGCAAACCAAAGGATCATGATGGGCCCGAACATGTTGCCAATGACATGGCTGCCATTTTTCTGTACGACAAAGAGCAGTGTTAGGATCGCAATGGCCAAGAAGGGAATATAGTGTGTATAGCTGGCAGAAATGACCTGCAAGCCTTCAAGTGCACCCAGGACGGAAATCGCAGGCGTGATAACCCCATCCCCATAAAACAGTGCAGTGCCTAATATGCCAAGGAATAATACAAACTTTTGAAGTCGTGGGGAGCCTAATCCGGTACACAGCGTGAGCAATGATAAAATGCCGCCTTCGCCATGGTTATTTGCTTTGAGAATGATGCGAATGTATTTGAAGGAAACAACAATGATCAAGGACCAGAAAATCAGTGAAATGATCCCCAAGATATTCATCGGATTAATGTCCAGATGATATAACTGGAAACAGTTTCTCATCGCGTACAATGGGCTTGTGCCAATGTCACCATAGACAACGCCTAATGTGGCGATGATAAATAACGGTTGTTTTGCGTTTGATGCAGGGGTGCTCATTGAGGATCTCCATGTCTTCTCTGAGTATAGACTGCAGGGGTTAAAACAAAAACGTTAATCTTCCCGTGCATACAGCATTGACAGCACAACCGGCCCGACGATATGGTGTTGGGTGGGGTCATAAAACAAGACATCCGACCCAGGAATAGTGGGCTTCAGCTGCCAGCGAGGCGGGTCAATGCAAATTTCGCGTAAAGACAATGTTCCATCTTGAACCATTTTCACGACGACCAAATCACCATCTAACGGCGTAGCGCGAGGGTCCACCGTAAACAACGTGCCCATGGGGAACCGAGGATGCATGGAGGGTTTGCTGCGCAGCACAAACGCTTGGTCGCTGATGGGCTGAGAGCTGGAAGGCAGCAGGGCGTGCCAATCTTTCCACTTGGATAGATCAAGTGCATCGACTTGTTGCATGGTCGCCGCGGTTTGCCAATCCAAGATAGGCAGAAACTGTGGTTTGCTATGTGTACGCATAAGTTGCACCGGCGCTGTTGTTTGTGTATCAATGAGGGAATCAATCGAGACTTCAAAGTAGTCTGCTAATTGTTTTAATGTGGAAATATGTGGGTCAGTCGTTTCACCACCGCTGAGCCGGCGGACTGTCAGGACGGGTAACCCTAACGCCAGTGCGACTTCGGCTTCACTGGTTCTACGGTCTTTGATTAAACGGGAAAGATTACGCGCTAAACCTTGTAGTTCTTCTTTGATCAGTTTGGCTGGTTTGTTGTTTGGCATCTGAATTCACCTTATGTATATTAAAAACATCTTCAATGTTTTCGATTGTATCAGCATTGTTGGTAAATTCAAGCTTTAATCCAAAAGATCGGGCATATTAGAGAAGATGGCATCGACACCCATCTTAAACAATGCCTCAGCGCGTTTACGGTCATCGACGGTGAAGGAGAGTACTTGATAGCCTTTGGCGTTTAATTCGGCGACAAGCGCGCGGCTGGCGCGTTTTTCATCAATGTTCATGGTGACAAAAGGTATTTTGCTGGCCAAGCCAATCTGCATATTGCGGTCATTGTCACTCAGCCACCCATAATGATACTGAGGTGCATATGCATGGGCTGTTTCAACAGCAATCATTGAAAAGCTCGTGATCAATAAGCGATCTTTTGGAAAGCCACTTTCGATGACCGCTTGCATCGCAATGCGAGCAGTTTCTTTTTCCATGTTTAATGTGGGTTTTAATTCAAGATTGAGGCCCATGTTGTTTTTCATTAAAAATGTGAGCAGTGTATCGAGATGAGGGATATGTTCGCCCTTAAACGTGTATTGATCCAGTTCTGTGCTGGGGGTGCTTGATATAAGTACGTCCACTCCGACGGTGCGCTTCAAGGAATCATCATGATTCAACACAGGAACGAGATCCTTCGTCAGCATCACGTCCGTTTCAACCCAGGTCGCCCCCATATCATGGGCTTTTTGAAACGAGGCCATGGTGTTTTCAGGCGCATAAGCACAGGCACCACGATGGGCGATCACACGTGGGAATTTCATTTGGCAACCTCAACAGTGTAAACAATGATAGGGGCCTCCGTAGCATCGTCAAATTCACAAGCGGCTTGGATACCCGCACGTGCAATGGCCTCTGCCGACATCGACTTATCCTCATAAGAATGATACATCGCACCCAAGGCGAATTCATTACCCGAACCATAGGAGTAAAAGCGCTCGAATTCCTGCACGTCACGGTAAGACCCGACGGCAAAAATACCACGAGGGTTGACGATCAACACATACATCGTACTGGGTTCAAATCCACTTTCTTCTTCATTGCTTTCAAAGTGGTAGAACTCTTTAAGTTGATGTTGAAAGTCACGGAATGCCAAGAAAATATCATCGACGGTGTCGAACGAAAAGGTTTCTTTTGTTGTGTTAAAATGGTGCTTTAGCGCTAAAATACCCGCTGCAGGGCCGGTGACAGCAATATAACTGTCTTTCACTTGAATGATTTTATTGTGGTTAACCACGTATTTCGCTGAGTTTTTTTCGTTGCCCCATTTGATGAGGGTATCGCAGGCGATAGCGATTTGGTTGCCTTTTTTTACGGCTGTAACGGTTGACATTAAGCACCTCAACATAGTTTAAAAAGCTGGTTTTGGGAATCTAATAAGGGTATCCTAGCATAGTTTCAGATGAGGTTAATAAGAATGGACGTATCACAGATCATTGGGTCATTAAACGAAGAACAACGGGCCGCCGTGACGGCCGAGGCACAGCATTTGGTGGTATTGGCCGGCGCTGGCAGCGGTAAAACACGTGTGTTAGTGCATCGGATTGCGTGGATTGTGCAGCAATATGGGTTATCGCCCCATGCCATTTTGGCGGTGACATTCACCAATAAAGCCGCGGGCGAGATGAAAGAGCGGATTGAGCACCTTTTAGGGTTTTCCCTCATGGGGATGTGGGTAGGCACCTTCCACGGGTTGTCACACCGGTTATTGCGTCAACATTCGGCCGAAGCGGGGCTGCCTGAAGGCTTTGGCGTCTTAGACAGCGATGACCAGCAGCGCTTGATCAAACGCATCATGAAGCAATTAGAGATTGATGACGATCGTTTCCCGGTCAGGCAGGTCCAGCATTACATCGGCCAGAAGAAAGATGAAGGGTTGCGGGCCGCGCATGTCTCGCCTGGCTATGATATGCCCAGCCGCACATTGCACGCTATTTATACGGCGTATGAAGAAGCCTGCCAGCGCATGGGCTTGGTCGACTTTGCTGAATTGCTGTTGCGCGCACATGAACTATGGCGCACGCATCCAGAGATTTTGGCGCACTATCGTCAACGGTTTTCACACATTCTCGTCGATGAGTTTCAAGACACGAACAGTATTCAATATGCCTGGTTGCGCTCCTTGTTAGGGCCCGACAACCACATGATGATCGTCGGCGATGATGATCAATCCATTTATGGCTGGCGTGGTGCAAAAGACAATATTCAACGTTTTACGCAAGACTTCCCCAATGCAACGATTGTTCGTTTGGAACAAAATTACCGTTCCACGCAAACGATCTTAGAAGCAGCAAATCATTTGATTCGCTTCAATGATAATCGTATGGGTAAAGAATTGTGGACGAATGCCAAAGGTGGCGAACTGATTGATGTCTATGCGGCGTTCAGTGAAATAGATGAAGCGCATTACGTTGTCTCGCGCATCGAGAAATGGTATGGGACGCACGGACGTTATCGCGACGCAGCGATCTTGTACCGTTCAAATGCACAATCGCGCGTGCTAGAAGAAGCGTTGATCCGTGCGAATATTCCTTATCGTATTTTTGGTGGTTTGCGATTCTTTGAACGTGCCGAAATCAAAGATGCATTGGCGTATTTGCGTTTGTTGGAACATCCTGAAGACGATGTTGCCTTCGAACGCGTGGTAAATTTGCCAGTGCGTGGGATTGGGGATCGTACGCTTGATGAAGTACGTGGCTTTGCGCGTGCCAGCGAGAAGTCGTTATGGTATGCCTCGATTGATTTATTGCAATCGTCACATTTTTCCGCGCGTGCTGCAGGGGCGTTACAGAAATTCATTGATTTGATTGTGGGCATTAAAGAAAGCTTGAATGAGTTGCCCTTATTCGAGCAAATTGCGACCACATTGGAAGCCAGTGGGTTGTTAGAGCATTACCGTACACAGAAAGGCGAGAAGGCTCAAGCCAAACTGGAAAACTTGGAAGAATTGATCACTGCGGGGCAGCAATTCAAAATGCCTGAGCATGATGGCAATGAAGTCACGCCATTGCAGGCATTTATCAGTCATGCTGCATTAGAGGCGGGCGATGCGCAAGCGGGCCAATTCACGGATGCGGTGCAATTGATGACATTGCACAGTGCGAAAGGCTTGGAATTCCCCTTGGTTTGTATGACGGGTTTGGAAGAGGGGTTGTTTCCCCATGAGATGTCTCGCACTGAACCAGGGCGTTTAGAAGAAGAACGTCGTTTATGTTACGTGGGCATGACCCGTGCAATGCAAAAGCTGATCATCGTGTATGCGCAGTCACGCATGTTACATGGTCGTCAAATGCACAGTCGTCCGTCGAGGTTCTTGAGTGAAATGCCGGCGGATTGTTTGAATGAAGTGCGTGTCACGCGATCACAGACCGTTGTTAAACAAGTGCAGCAACAATCTGTTCCTGATTGTCCGTTCAGATTGGGCGCACGCGTGAAGCATCCCAAGTTTGGCGAAGGGACGGTGATGCAATTCGAAGGCGAAGGCGAACATGCACGTGTGCAAGTCAAATTCAAAACCAATGGCGTTAAATGGTTGGTGTTGGGGTATGCGAGATTAGAGTCGGCTTAACATCTCCGTTAACCGACTCTGCGTCCTCATGAATTCAGGTTTGAGCATCTCTCCCTGATAAATCTGCGACACATCGACAGCAGCGCTTAACACAAGATTCGCATGATGGTCATACAGCACGTCGATCAAATGAACAAATCGTCTTGTCGCGTTGACATCGTTTTCATGCAACACGGGAACGTGCGTGATAAAAAACGTATCATACTGTTTAACGAGCGTTAAATAATCCGGGGTTGACCGAAACGTCATGCAAATCGATTGGAAGTCAAACCAAATGATGCGATGCGCAATCGCACGCGCGCGAATGGGGCGTTCATCGATGATGATATCTTGGTTACGTTGAACAGTACCTGTTGCCAAGCGGTCAAATAACGCTTCCATATCTTGTTCGCGACTTTCTGGAACATAGGTAGCCTCATGAGGCAGTGCGCGGTGACGGTAATCCTCGCCATTATCGACATGCACTATATCGCAATGTGCCATGATGGCATCGATCGCTTTTAAAAATAATTGTCGCTGCACGCCTTTTTCATACAATTTATCGGTACGCGTATTGGATGTTGTAACCAACACAATGCCCATTTTAAAAAAGCTTTTTAACAATTCGCCAAGAATCAAGGCATCGGCTACGTCATCAACCGTGCATTCGTCCAAACACAGCAAGACACATTCACGGCGCCATTCTTTGGCAATGGTTTGTAAAGGGTTGCTTTGGCCTGCATGGTCCCTAAGCTGCGCATGAATAGTGTGCATGAAATCATGAAAATGCATGCGTTTTTTGTGGGCCACCTGTAACGTGTTATAAAACACATCCATTAACAATGTTTTCCCACGCCCAACACCACCCCAAAAATATAATCCCTTCGGAGAGGATATTAAGTGTAGCGGCCGCAAAAGGGCTGCTGTAAAGCTCGGCGCTTCGAGGGCATGTGCGAGCTGGCTTAAAGCGCGCAAAGCGGTTTGCTGCGATGCATCGGGGGTGATGCCTCGTTCAGTCAGTGCCGCTATATAGCGTGTGTCAATGTGCATGTGTTGCATGGTGATAGTGTAGAATGTTTTAAGGGTTTATGCCTGATCTGTGATGATTTTTACTTGTATTTATATCATTTATTCTCTCGTAGCTATGTGACTCGAAGAAACGTAGTCTGTTTCGTACAGAAGAACTATAGCCCTCAACAGGGCCAACACTAGAGTAGATCCGTATAGGATCTTGGTTACTTTTTTTCTTAACCGCAGCATTTCTATGCTCTTCTTTGACCCATTCTCTCCGATCTGATTTTTCCAAACCGCACTTTTTATAAAGATGGTGATTCTGGCTTGACAGCTTGTCTTGGCTGGTGAGATGAACCATCTGTTCTTCGAGATGAGGCGCAACCGCTTTAACCACGCTGTCTTTAATTCCTGAGACGCCAAGGCTGCCACCGTGAGAGGGCATGATACGGGAATGGCCCCCTTGGCACACAGACGTTTCGATGGATAGATCTGTTTCAATGGCTTGGTTGATCAATGACGCCTTTCTTTGCAGTAATGGCGCTTGAGCTTTCTGAAGGGCTTCTTTGCCTGGCGGTGAATCCGACTTGAAAGTGCTATTTAATCGGGCGAGCTCCGCATTGATGGCCGGTAATGCGCGTTCCATCTCAGCGCGTGCAAAATCTGCTTGATGCTGTTCAAGGTGTTTACCCGTCATTATTTTCGTGAAAAAATTAACGATACCCGTCAATGGGAACCATGTGCTGAGCGCAAGGCGCGTCATGAAAAGTTTTGTATTCAACCAAGAGGGCGTGTTTACTGCAGGCTGGAATGTCTTATTCCACCACTTTCGTCGTTCATATTCTTTCAGCGCAATGATTTCGGCATGTAGGGTGACCAATGTCCCACGGTCAATGTTGCTTTTTCAGCCTGAAATGTAGGCTTGATACGTTATTCGATGTGAATCAATGCCAGACGCCTTGAAAGTTATCCCAGGTAGCTTCTCCAGCTTTGTTTTAAGCTCATGCAGTTCATGAAACAGATTGGTACGCAGGGCGGCAACACGTTTGTTGTCCTTGATAATGATGTCTTTACGTAGGTGCCGGATCTCGACTGCGTGTCGATAGACTTGTTCGAGGTCAAGTTTAATTTCTTTTTCCAGTCGTTTGTCGTCATCAGTGAGCATAACGCCCAGTGAATAGTTAAATTCGGCATCAAGAAACCGATCGATAGAGAGATGTTCGCTAGGGTCGCGAATTTGGACTTTATGCTCGCGCAGATCGAGCATGTTGTCGACAATGCTAAATGCATCTTCAGTCAGAGGGTCGTGATCATTGTCTTCGAATTTATTTTCAGCAAAAAAATGATGGATCCCATTCATGATGCGACTGATGGGTGCAAAGCGTCCCATCGGGATATTGAAAATAGGGTTTCTCTCGTTAAATGCAGGGTCGGCATCATGCGCCCTCGAAATATTTTTTAAGGCGCTGTCATCTGCGCCAGGGCCATAAAAATTTTGTTTATAACTGGTGTAGCATAGCTTATCATCGCTTTTTAAATTAAAATTGGTGCGCACCTGCCCGTATTGCATTTTTTGGAATTTGATAATGCCATCGTCATCTGCATGGACGCGAGGCGATAGTGCGCCACAGCGCGAAATAACATTGATCACTTTGGCCGGTTGATCTTTAGCTTTGACAGCGGTGTATCGTGTCCAGAAATTCGGTGCCATGGGCAGAAATTGCATTTGCGAGGGGCGTAAGCGGTTTTCTTCTAAGATTTTAGGTGCATCTCGTCGAATAAGCGCTTTTTGCCAGGGCGTTAGATCGCGATAAAAATTGTAAACAAATCCAATATCGCTATCTTGATTCTTTGGATTGCGCACCGTTTCAAAAAATGTTTTCTGTTCAGGTGATAGCTTTGTATTGGGGAGTTCAATTTCATAGACAATTTCCGTATCATCGAGACCGTTTTTGTGAAGTGTCGCAACGAGCTCGGTAGGTTCGTCGATCGCGAGTAAGTCACGCTCGGCTTCTAATCGTTCCGACAGATCCTCCAGCAAATCCTCTGAATTACCAGGGAAAAATGCTCCCAGAATACTAAAGAGTTCTTGCATTTTTCTTTTATAAATTGCTTTGCCAGGTTCTGATTCGTCTCCAGTGATATTACGATCAATAAGCTTGTTGAGACAACCCATAAACGATCTTTTACTTATATCGTCTAAGCCATTTGCGATGCTGCATGCTGCTGCAACAGAGACACACCAGGTTGCTTGAAATTCAAGGTTCGATATTTTTTGTTGGTCAGCGTCCGTCAGCGTTTCTTTGATGTTTGTTGCATCACGGTAGAGTACTGTTTTGCTTACACCCTCGATGGTAATAATGCGTCGACTATGTTCAATGCCCCTGATAGCTTCTGCTCGGGTGATGAGATTTTCAGACATTCTCCGAAAGTAGCGAACTTGATTTGCATCGTTGCTTAAGCTAAGAGGTAGTTCACCTTGCTCTTTACCTTTCGCTATAGCGTCAACCCATGCTTGATTATTGTGAGGGTCTGGCGCTGTTTCTGGCATTGCTATTGCTCGCTTATGCTTATCTGCCTGCTTTTCTATACGTAGTTGAGCTTGCGCGTTAAGAAGTTGTTCATTGACATTCGAATCATTTTTCCCACCGATTTTTTTCCAGATGATGGTATGTTCTGATGTCGGTTTTAGACGAAGATAGGATTCTCGAGAAGGATATCGAATTTGAGTGCCATCGTTAAGGGTGGCCGTACCCGTTTCTTGGGCGAGTGCTTCAACGTCTTCGCTTTCTATCATCCTGAACTCCAACTACAGATAATGCGTCCTCGTAAGTTAACACAACTGTTTGTTGAAGCACAAGCGCGTGAGGGACGCCTCTTTTATGCCCGTCAACACTGTTGTGCTACTAACTTTTTAAAAGCCGATGTCAAGGAAGCAAAAATTAGCGTAAAATACGCAAACCTAATAAGGAGTTTCCATGTCTAAGCCCTTGATACTTGTTGACGGTAGTTCCTATTTATATCGTGCCTTTCATGCGTTACCTGCGTTAACGAATAAGCACGGAGAGCCGACGGGAGCCATATACGGCGTCGTTAATATGCTCCGCAAGCTCATCAAAGAAGAGGCGCCTAACCATATTGCCATCGTGTTTGATAGCAAGGGTAAGACGTTTCGTCATGAGTTATTTCCCGAGTACAAGGCGCAGCGCCCACCGATGCCAGAAACACTGGTTCCCCAAATTGAACCTTTGCATGCCATCATTCGGGCAATGGGCTTGCCCTTGATTGTGATGGAAGGGATTGAAGCGGACGATATCATTGGCGTTTTGACCCACAAGGGGCTTGAGGCTGGCTTAAAGGTGATGATATCCACCGGCGATAAAGACATGGCACAGCTCGTGACGAACGATGTCACGTTGACCAATACGATGACGGGTGTCACGATGGGCCCTGAGGGTGTCTTCGAAAAGTTTGGCGTTCGTCCAGATCAAATCGTTGATTATTTAACGTTGATAGGTGATACCTCTGATAATATTCCGGGTGTGCCGAAAGTAGGCCCCAAGACAGCGGCTAAGTGGCTTGCCGAGTACGGTACATTGGATAACCTCGTGGTGCATGCCAATGAAATCAAGGGAAAAGTGGGTGAGTATTTACGCGATAGCCTGTCAATTTTACCGCTCTCAAAAGAATTGGTGACCTTGCGCTGCGACTTACACATTCCGATTGAAATCGACGATTTAAAATGTTCCCACCCTGATTCAGAAGCATTAAAAAAAGCATTTGAACGTTTCCAATTTAAATCATGGTTGGCTGAACTGGGCGGTGGCCAACCCGATGTGCCTAGAATTACCTATCAATGTGTGACAACCGAAAGCGCGTTGAAGCAATGGGCTGCTGATATTAAAAAATCGGGCATGATGTGCTTGGAAGTGAAAGGGGATTCGTTGAATGCGCGAGAAGCTTATGCGGTGGGCATTGCATTGTCTCAGAAGGCGGGCGATGCATGTTACATTCCTTTTGGACATGTTGAAGGCGAGCAGTTGCCAGCAGCAACAGTCTGGCAGTATTTAAAGCCATTGCTCGAAGATGCAACGATTGAAAAAATTGGGCATCATTTAAAATATGCACAGATCGTCTTATGGAATAGTCAAATTAATTTGCAGGGCTTGCGATTCGATACGTTATTAGAATCCTATATGTATAGCAGCATTGGTTCGACACACGAATTGAATGTATTGGCCGCTGAATATTGTAATCATACCATGCATATCTCGGATATGGGGCGTGGCAAAGACACCAAAACATTTAACGAATTGGATTTAACCACGGCGACGGGTTATGCGGCTGAAAATGCAGATTTCATTTTGCGTGTACATCACGTGTTATGGCCCTTATTACAAGAGAAAGAAAAGCCGGCGGCGCTGTTGCAAGCGTTGGAAATGCCTTTATTGACTGTGTTGGCCAAAATGGAATACTTAGGCGTGGGTGTCGACGAAACGTTGTTGAAAGCACAAAGCGAAGTTTTCGAACAACGTTTGGAGGGCTTGAAAGCCGAGATATTTAAAGCCAGCGGTGAAGAATTTAATATTGATTCGCCGAAGCAATTGCAATGGATTTTGTTTGATAAAATGGGATACCCCACCATCGAAAAAACACCGACGGGGCAGCCTTCCACCGGCGAAAGCGTGTTGCAAGCGTTAGCCGTGATGTATCCATTACCTGCATTGATTTTAGAATACCGCAGTGTGAGTAAATTAAAATCGACCTACACGGACAAATTGCCTCAAATGATCAACGCATCAACGGGTAGAGTGCATACGTCCTATCATCAAGCGGTGACGGCGACGGGGCGATTATCTTCGTCTGATCCTAATCTACAAAATATTCCGATCCGCACACAAGCGGGCCGTGATATTCGTAAGGCATTCATTGCCCCGCCCGGTAAAGTGATTGTTGCAATTGATTATTCACAAATTGAATTGCGTATCATGGCACATTTGTCGGAAGATCCTGCGTTGATTAAAGCGTTCCATAATAAGGTGGATATTCATACAGCGACAGCCGCAGAAGTGTTTGATATGAAGCTTGATGAAGTGACGCATGAAGCGCGCCGTCGCGCAAAGGCGATTAACTTTGGATTGATTTACGGCATGAGCGCGTTTGGTTTGGCCAAGCAATTGGGGACGTCGCGTGAAGAAGCTCAAAAGTATGTCGATATTTATTTCGCACGTTATCCTGGCGTGAAAGCGTACATGGATCGCATGCGTGCATTTGCCTCTGCACATGGTTATGTTGAAACGATTTGGGGAAGACGATTAGACTTGCCGGATATCAATGCCGGTAATTTCAGTGTACGGATGGCGGCAGAGCGGACGGCGATCAATGCGCCGATGCAAGGCACTGCTGCGGATATTATCAAGCGGGCGATGATCACGATCGATGATTGGATTACAACTTCGAAAGTGGATGCCCGCATGGTCATGCAGGTACACGATGAATTGGTGTTCGAAGTGGGCGGTGATGTCGATCACATCGCTAAAAAGCTTGTGCATGACATGGAAACGGCGATGACATTGAGCGTTCCATTAGAAGCACATATGGGTATTGGTTTAAATTGGGATGAGGCACATTAATGTTTGGTTATCGTCACGCGTATCACGCAGGTTGTCATGGGGATGTGTTAAAGCACATGGTGTTGGTCGCCTGTTTGCAGGCGCTCACGCAAAAAGATAAACCGCTTTTTTATATGGATACGCACGCGGGTGCGGGCATGTATGCACTCTCATCGGAAGCGTCACAAAAAAGTGGTGAGTACAAAGAAGGGATTGCACGCATTTGGGGTGCGGAAAATCCTCCGGAACTTGTTCAACAATACTTAGCGTGTATTGCCTCGTTTCAACCGCACGGTAAACTGGATATGTATCCTGGATCACCCGCGATTGCGGCTTCTTTGTTACGTCCTGATGATCGTTTATGGTTTAACGAATGGCACCCGACGGACAGCGAATTGTTGATGCAGCGCTATTCGCGCGACCGCCGCGTGCATTGTGTGCATGGCGATGGGTATGTGAGCCTAAAAGCCGTGTTGCCGCCTAAAGAAAAGCGTGCCTTGATCGTGATGGATCCCTCATACGAAATGAAAGAAGATTATATTGTTGTCGCTAAATCGTTATTAGAAGCATATGCGAAGTTTTCAACCGGCGTGTATTTTTTATGGTATCCGCTGGTGTTTCAAGATAAAGTGGATGGGATGTTGCGCCGATTAGAGAAGGGAGTCTCTCGTTATTTGAATGTCACATTGTCGCCATTGGCACCCTCAGGTGATGAGCGCGGTATGCATGGGTCGGGCGTGTTTATCATTAACCCACCGTGGACATTGGCGAATGCATTGCAAAGCACATTACCTTGGTTGTCTGATCACTTAGCGCAATCGGATAAGGCGCGTTGGACGTTGGATGTGAGGGATTTGTAAGGGCTATTTTACCCTCTCAATCCCCAACCAATAATCCAGCTGCAGTACCAGTTCATCTAAACCTATCTTATCCAGTGTTGAAAACAATTGGACCGCACACAATTCGGTGTTGACTTGTTTTTCAACATCTTTCAATGTTTTCATGGCAACGCTTCTGCTGACTTTGTCTGTTTTTGACAATAAAATACGCACGGGCATTTGGATTTCTTCACACCATTCTAATAGGTATTTATCACCGGATTGAAGCGGATGACGAATATCCATCAACAACACTAATCCTTTGAGGCATTGTCGTGTATGTAAATAGGAGTCGATCAGATCTTGCCATTTGGCCTGAGCATCTTTGGAGGCCTTTGCAAAACCGTATCCAGGCAAATCGACCAGGTGGCGTGTAATGGTATCCAACGCAAAATAATTGATGAGCTGTGTACGGCCGGGTGTGTTAGACACACGAGCCAATTGTTTTTGGCCACATAGCCAATTGAGGGCGCTGGACTTGCCGGCATTCGAGCGGCCGATGAAAGCGACTTCTGCGCCGATATCGGGCGTAAGGTCATTCAAAGACGCTGCACTGCGTAAAAAGGTTGCTTGATGATACGGAGGAAAACTCATAGCCAAATGTGCCCAAAATAAGATAGAATGTCGGAGTTTACAGTATGGTACCGCTTGTAGCAATAAAATATGTGGGGGATAAGTTGACTTACTTTCGTTCATTCTTAGTCAGTGTTTGTCTGGCTTTCGTTTCATCTGCCTTTGCGGCGGACATGCCTGCGGGTGATGTAGAGCATGGGAAGGTATTATCGACGACATGTGCGACCTGCCATGGCGCAGATGGTAAGGCGATTGCGCCCACCTACCCCAATTTAGCGGGGCAGAGTGCATCCTATCTATACAATTCTCTGGTTGCATTCAAGCAAGGCCCAACAGGTCCTCGCAATAATCCCATCATGATGGGGATGGCAGCGCCGCTGAGTGAACAAGACATGGCTGATTTAGCCGCTTATTACAGCGCACAACCCGCCACGCATGGTCAGGCAGATCCTGCCTTGGTTGCCCATGGCGAAAAGATTTACCGTGGTGGTATTGCTGAAGCCAAGGTGCCTGCGTGCTCTGGATGCCATCAACCTGATGGTGCCGGCAATCGTTTGGCAGGCTTCCCTGCATTGAGCGGACAAAACCCAGACTATATCGTGGCTCAGCTGCAAGCCTTCAGGGAAGGTCAACGCGGTGGCGGCTATAACGGCATGATGCACGGCGTGAGTGTCGGTATGACGACAGATGACATGAAAGCGGTTGCCAGTTATATTTCAGGATTGCATTAAAGGTAGGGGCGTGTCATGACACGCCCCGATGGATTTGCACAAGGACAAGGAGCGAATGATGAAAAAGCTGATTTCGGTGTTATTGATGTGGTTATGCGTGCCGGCGGTCTATGCGGCAAATGACGCGACAATGCAGGTGCAAGAACTCGCCTATGTGGAAGGGAAGCAATATTTAGCGATTGATCCCAAAATTTTAGACAAAGCCTTAAAAGATCCCACTGTTAAAGCGTTATTAGACAGTGCAAGCAAGGATGAGAAGGGTAACAAAAGCCACAAAGTAGCTGTTTGGTTATTCTTTAACTATGGTTGCCCCATTTGTAATGCGTTTGAGCCTAAGGTTTCTCAATGGTACAACGAGAAAAAAGATCAACATTTAATCGCATTCACGGACATTCCTGTTGCATGGACCCATCCCGGTTGGCAAGATTATGCGCGTGCCTTTTATATAGAAGAAAGCCTGGGTGTTTTAGAAAAAGGTCATCATGAGTTGTTTGTCGCCATTCATGGCAATGGATCAGATATCCCCGCGCAAGATTTAACCTCGAAAGAGAAAATGCGCGAGTTTTTCCATAAAGAATTGGGCGTGAAACCAGAAGACTTTGATAGTCATTATGATACGTTTGAAATTCGCATGCACATGAAGCAGGGCGACATGATTGGCCAAGCCTACAATATTCGTGCTATTCCTTCATTTGTCATCGCTGGGAAATATTATGCCGATATTCAAACCGCCGGTGGTATGGAACAGTTGATTGGCGTCGTTAATTTCTTGGTGAATAAAGAATCCTTCACGAAGGACCAAGAGAAGATCGATTTCAATGCGGTTTCTGAAGGTACGACGAAATAGATAGTAGGGTCGGGGCGAAACATTTTTCGCCCTCCTATCGATTCTGAAGAAGGCGCTGCATGAACTTAAAGATTCTCTTCGGATACGTAGCCCTTCTAGCGATCCTACAATTTTTAGCGCTCGACATAACGCTTCCTATTTTTGTCACACTGACATCCTATTTTCAAACAACTGCGGGTGACGTCCAACAAAGCGCGAGTGCCTATTTATTAGGCATGGCCGCTGGGCAGGTATTATGGGGCGCATTATCAGACACATTTGGCCGACGCAGTATTCTCATCGTAAGTTTGGGCATTTTCACATTGGCGACCTTAGCTTGCACCCTTGTTCCTAGCATTGAATGGTTGTGGGTAGCACGTTTTATTCAAGCGGTTGGCGTTTGTGCGCCTGCGGCATTATGGCAAAGTATTTTAGTGGATACCCACGAAGCACATCGCAGGGACATTGTGTTTGCATGGATATTCCCCATCACAGCGCTATCGCCGATTTTTATGCCAATGGTCGGTGCATTCTTATTAGAGAGGGTGGGGTTTGAATCAACGTTTGTATTTACAGCCGCCGTAGGGGTATTTTTACTGGTCATGACATTTCTCTGGCTGAAAGAAACATTGCCCGTCCATAAAAGGCATCCATTAGCATTGCATACCTATATAAAGCATGCATTGAATTTAATGAGCTGCCCTGTGTTCATGGGGAACACGGGATTAATTTGTTTATCGAGCGCATCGTTTTATGTCTTCCTGACTGAGTTTCCGTTTGTGTTGGATCGGGTGGGTTTGTCTGAGTCAGCGATGGGGCCTTTGATCATCCCACAGACAATCATTTTCATGCTCGGCGGAGCGCTGAGTGCTTGGATGGCACGTGCTTGGGGTAAACGAAAAGCACTCTTGTATGTTACTTTATTGGCAATACTGGGCGGCGTGGCATTATGTGCAAGCGTCATGCTTCATCCGTTATCCAGTGTATGGCAGGTGTTGATCCCTTATGCCGTGACCGCCTTCTCCAATGGGGCGATTTACCCCTTGGCTTTTTCATTGATTTTTGAGGTTCACGATGACAAGGCTGGGACAGCAGCAGGCTGGGTGGCCTTTTACTTGGCCCTGATGGGCTTTGTCGGGGCATTTTTTATGGGGTTGTTCAGCGCCTGGGGCGAGGTAGGAATGGCCCTCTTGGTGCTCGGTTTCTATGTTTTATGCCTCGTATCTTGGATGTTAGCTACCTTATTTTCTGAAAAGCATGTAACTCATTGATTCTTATCCGAATCATAAGGGAGGTTTTTCTTGATAATACCTTGCTATTGCCTGGTTGATCCAGATATAATCGACATATCTTGGCTCACAAAGAGAGTACACTCATGTTCTATGGCCTATTAGATCTCCCCTGGTGGGGTTATTTCCTTTACGCAGGTCTCTTCCTACACTTCACAAACGTAGCGATTACCTTATTTTTACATCGTGGTATGGCGCACCGCGCGCTTGAACTGCACCCAATCATTTCACATCTTTGCCGTTTTCAATTATGGATGACGACGGGGATTGTGACGAAAGAGTGGGCAGCGATTCACCGCAAGCACCATGCGAAGTGCGAAACGATCGATGATCCTCACAGTCCGCAAATCGTTGGTTTGGGCACAGTATTATGCTACGGCGCTGAGCTGTACCGTAAAGAAGCGCGCAACCCTGAAACGATTGCTCGTTATGGCCAAGGTATGCCAGACGATTGGATGGAGCGCAACGTATACAGCAAGCACAGCGCATTAGGCATTAAATTGATGTTTTTGATCAATTTGATTCTATTGGGCGTCCCTGGTATTGCCGTATGGTGCGTACAAATGTTGTGGTCCCCTGTGGCTGCGGCAGGTGTTGTGAACGGGATTGGCCATTTCTGGGGCTACCGTAATTTCGAATGTCCAGATGCTGCGCGCAATATCGTGCCGATTGGGATTATTTTATGTGGTGAAGAGCTGCACAATAATCACCATACATTCGGAACCTCTGCGAAGTTTTCCGTCAAGCCATGGGAATTCGACATGGGCTGGATGTACATTCGTTTGATGTCGTTCTTTGGGTTAGCTAAACCCAAGCGTGTGCCACCTGAAATGGTTTACCATGCTGAGAAGACGGCGATCGATCTGGATACGGTCAAGGCCTTGTTTGCGAATCGCTTTGCATTGATGGCGCATTACGCACAAGAAGTGATTGTGCCTGTGTTCTCACAAGTCCGTTCATCGGGCCAAGGCAGAGTGGAAGCCTTATGTGCACGTACGAAGGCATTGTTAATTCGTGAAGAATGCTTGATTGACGCCGAAGGCAGCAAATTATTGCAACGTGCCTTAGACGCTTATCAAGAGATTCGTGTTGTGTATGAGTTTAAGAAACGTTTGCATAACTTGTGGGATCAAACCACAGCGTCGCAAAAAGAGTTGCTTGATGCCGTACAGGCATGGGCACATGAGGCAGAAGCCACAGGTATTGCATCCCTTCGTCAATTTGCGAAGCGGTTGCGCGGCTACGAGATGGCTTAAAAGGATTGTCATGTCTACACATCGTCAACGTGCCAATGCTATCCGTGCGTTAAGCATGGATGCGGTGCAGCAGGCCGACTCCGGTCACCCGGGGATGCCCATGGGCATGGCTGATATTGCTGAAGTCTTATGGCTTCAATTCCTCAAATACGACCCGAAACGCCCCACGTGGGCGGATCGGGATCGGTTTGTTCTCTCCAACGGGCACGGCTCGATGATGCTTTACAGCGTATTGCATCTTACGGGCTATGATTTGTCGATTAACGATTTGAAAGCATTTCGTCAATTGCACAGTAAAACGCCTGGGCATCCTGAATATGGCCACACGCCTGGTGTTGAAACGACAACGGGACCACTCGGTGCTGGCATTTGTAATGCGGTTGGGATGGCGTTGACCGAGCGCATGCTCGCGGCGCGTTTTAATCGTCCAGGTTTTAGCATTGTTGACCATCACACCTATGTTTTCATGGGGGATGGTTGCATGATGGAAGGGCTTTCGCACGAAGCCGCATCGTTAGCGGGCACACAACGTCTGAATAAATTGATTGCTGTTTGGGATGACAATGGTATTTCCATTGATGGCCCTGTGGCGCCCTGGTTTAGCGAAAACATTCCACAACGTTTTGAAGCTTATGGATGGCACGTGATTCCTGATGTGGATGGTCACGATGCTGCAGCGATTGAAGCGGCATTCACGGAAGCGAAGGCACAGCTGCACAAACCAACGTTGATTTGTGCACGCACCAAGATTGGTTTTGGATCGCCGAGTTTTGAGGGATCGTCTAAAACACACGGTTCTCCGCTGGGTAAAGATGAAATTACAAAAACGCGTGACGCATTAGATTGGCCCTATGCGCCTTTTGAAGTGCCTGCTGATCTTTATCATGATTGGAGTGGTGTTGTCCGAGGGGAGAAGGCTTACCAATCGTGGCAAAATAGTTTTGCAGATTATGAGGCACATTATCCTGAAGAAGCGGCAGAATACCTGCGTGTTTTATCTGGCGCACTACCGAAAGATTTTGATAAACAATATCAGTCTTTCATTGAAACACATCGGACAACAGCAAAAACGGTTGCCACGCGCAAATCTTCACAACAGTGCATTGAATTCATCACAAAGCATGTGCCAGAAGTGTTGGGCGGTTCAGCGGACTTATCGGTATCCAATTTAACGATTGGGCCTGATACGCAGGTGATTACCTCTGAGTTACCGGGCGGCAATTATATCGAATACGGTGTACGTGAATTCGGCATGGCTGGGATCATGAATGGTATTGCTTTGCACGGGGGTGTCATACCTTTTTGTGCAACGTTCTTAGTGTTTTCAGATTACGCACGTAACGCGATCCGTTTATCGGCCCTCATGCGTCAGCGCGTGATTTATGTATTCACGCATGATTCCATTGGCGTGGGCGAAGATGGCCCAACGCATCAACCGATTGAGCATTTGGCCAGTTTGCGTTTGATTCCACATTTAGACGTATGGCGTCCATGTGATACGGTAGAAACCGCGGTCGCGTGGGAACAGGCATTGCGATATCAAGGTCCATCCGTATTGGCCTGCAGCCGTCAGAATGTTTCGCCGCAATCTCGCACGTTAGCGCAAGTGGATCTTATCCAAAAGGGTGGATACATTTTGAGTGAACACGCTGCGCCGTTGCAATTAGTGATCATGGCGACGGGTTCAGAAGTGGATATGGCCATGGCCGTGAAGGCGGATTTGGAAGCGGTGCAAATCGGTGTTCGCGTGGTATCGATGCCTTGTTTCGAACGTTTTCAAAAACAAGATGCAGCTTACCAAGCAGAAGTCTTGCCGAAGGGCGTGCATCGCGTGGCAGTTGAAGCGGGCGTGAGAGAGGCCTGGTTGCAGTGGGTGCCGATGGATGCCATTTTGGGATTGAATGATTTTGGGTATTCTGCCCCGGCTGCCGCTGTCTATGAAGAGATGGGCTTAACGAAAGCGCATTTGCAGGCATTATGTGTACGTGTATTGTGTAGTGGCGAATAATATTCGCCCATTTTGTGATGAAAGTAAGGAGTTAAGAATGACCATTCGTATCGCGATTAATGGCTATGGCCGCATTGGGCGTAATGTACTGAGAGCATTGTATGAAGGCAAACGCCGCGATGCATTTGAAATCGTTGGCATTAACGATTTAGGCGATGCAGAAATTTTGGCACATTTAACCCGTTTCGACACGGCACACGGGCCATTCCCTGGCGAAGTGAAAGTGGAAGGCAATTGTTTGGTGGTGAATGGCGACAAAATCCCAGTGACTTCCGAACGTGATCCTTCCAAGTTACCTTGGGCTGAAAAGAATGTAGATATTGTGTTTGAATGCACGGGTTTATTTACCACGAAAGAAAAAGCATCTGCGCATTTACGCGCAGGCGCGAAGAAGGTATTGATTTCGGCACCTGCATCGGACAAAGTGGACGCAACGATTGTATATGGTGTGAACCATAACACATTGAAAGCGTCTGACACGATTGTATCGAATGCATCGTGCACAACGAACTGTTTGGCGCCATTGGCGAAGCCATTGCACGAAGCGTTGGGCATCGAGCAAGGTTTGATGACAACGATTCATGCGTATACGAATGATCAAGTATTAACAGACGTGTATCATTCAGACGTACGTCGCGCACGTTCTGCGACACATAGCATGATCCCGACGAAAACGGGCGCTGCTGCTGCACTTGGTTTGGTGTTGCCTGAATTGAATGGCAAGATGGACGGTTTTGCGATGCGCGTGCCGGTGATAAACGTGTCGGTTGTAGATTTAACGTTTACGGCTTCGCGTCCTACAACGGTAGAAGAAGTAAATAATATTTTGATCAAAGCGTCTGAAGGCGAGTTAAAAAACATTTTGACGGTGAATCGTTTGCCATTGGTATCGATTGATTTCAATCACAATCCTGCGTCGTCGATATTTGACATGACGCAAACGAAGGTGATCGGCCCCTTGGTGAAGGTATTGTCGTGGTATGACAATGAGTGGGGTTTCTCGAACCGGATGTTAGATACCGCGAAAGCGATGATGGAAGCTTAGATCGGCAGTAGGGGCGAAACATTTTTCGCCCTCTTCGCTATATCTTTCGCCCCCTTTGGAAAAGCTGCTCGTTACCCATAAGTCGACGCTTTAAAGGGGACTTTTCCATAAAATTACGGTAGGATGATGCCTTTAATTAACCACCATATCAAGGAGGATTTAGGTGAATCACAAGGAAGTTAAGCAATCCAAGGCAGTCA
>JBIOEA010000017.1:0-43964 GCA_044445605.1 Gammaproteobacteria bacterium
CATGCTTAAAAACGATCTCGAGGATCGAAGGGGGAACGACCTACCAGGCTCCTTTTTATTACAACCCGCCGGTTATAACAAAAACTTTACTGTCTAACTTTATCACTCTTTAGACTCAGTATGAAGCATACGAGGGGGCAGACAGTGCTTTCGAGCATTGCGAGAAAGTACTGTCGGGGGTTTTTCTAGGAGAAGGAAAAATGCAGGAGCGGAACATCAGGTCTCACTCCCGAAGATTCTTTTTTTTATTGCTCACATCGGTCATGCAATCATCCGCTGCGCGACGCTTATTGCCAGCCTCGCTCCAGAGGCGCATGGTTCGTGGCTCACCCAAGGGTTTGGCTTCTCGGTCGCATCTCACTTGAGAAAGCATTCCACCCTTGTTTCGTGAAAAATGCACGCCCGAATCTTTTTCGGGGTGCCATACTGGTACTGGGTTGTTGATTTGATTGATATGCAGTCGTGTTTGTACAATAAGCAGCAAATTCATTTCTTCAAAATTGTGCGGACCTGGCAATTCATGCAATGATTTAAGCTGAGGCTCGGAAAGATAGGGCGTCAATGCGCTGAGGGCGACTACTACAGCTTTGTAGACGTCTGAGTTTTTGTCATTCGATTTATTCATAAGCAAAGTAATCATCGCATCACGTTGCGGTTTAGAGGCTATTGCATTCAGAGCAGCCACAACGGCTTCGAGGACGTCTGCGTCTGTTTCATTTTTCAATGTAGTCAGGAGCGACGTTATCATCGCATCACGGTGCGTTTGAGAGGCATAAGGTGCAATTGCGCCTAAGGCGGCAACTGCGGCGCAGCGGCTGGACCAGTAATCATCCTTCAAGTTGGACAGGACGTGGAGAATCATCTTATTACATTGCGTTTCAGTGGCATGAGGTGCAATTGCGCCTAGGGTGGTCGCTATGGCTTGTCGCACCGCCCAGCTATCATCATTCAATTTAGGCAGGAGGAGAGTAATCATCGTATCACGTTGCGGTTCAGAGGCATGAGGTGCAATAGCGCCTAGGGCAGTCGCTACAGCTTGGCGGACGAACCACTTAGCATCATTCAATCGAGTTAGGAGCGGGTCAAGCATCACATCAGATGGTGGTTTAGAGGTATAAGGTGCAATTGCGCCTAGGGCAGTCGCTACAGCTTGGCGGACGTCCGCGGCTATACTATTCGATTTAATCAGGAGCGAGGTAATCATCGTATTACACTGCGTTTTAGAGGCATGGGGTGATATGGCGCCCAGGGAAGCCGCTACGGCTACGAGGATAACTGGGTCTGTATCATGTTCAAATTTAGTTCGGAGTGAGGTAATCAGCGTATCACGTTGCGGTTCAGAGGCATAAGGTGCTATTGCAGCTAGGGCAGCCATTACGTCAAGGTTCACGTACACGCCGTACCCGGTATGATCATTCAATTTAGTCAGGAGCGAAGTGGCCAATGCATCACATTGCGGTTTGGAGACATGAGCAGCTATTGCGCCCATGATCTGAGCCGCGGTTTTACGGACTTGCGGGTTTGCGTCATTCAATTTAGTCAAGAGGAATGTGATCAACGTATCAGTTTCGGAGGCATAAGATGCAATTGTGCCTACAGCAGCCGCAACTTTTTTGCGGATGTCCTCGCTATCAATATTCAATTGAGTCAGGAGGGAGGTAATCATCGTATCACATTGTGTTTTAACGGCATAAGGTGCAATGGCGCCCAGGGTATCCGCTACGGCATCGAGCATGCCTGAGCTTTTATTATTATTCAATGTACTTAAGAGTGAAGTAATCATTGCATCACGTTGCGTTGCAGAGGCATAAGGTAGTATTGCGCACAAGGAAACCGCTACGGTTCTTTTGCTGATGTTCGAACTTGTATTATTCAATTCGGCCAGGAGCGATGTAATCATCGCATCACATTGCGTTTTAGAGGCATAAGGTGCAGTTTCGCCCATGAACTGAGCTGCGGCAAAGCAGACACTAAGGTCATTATTATTTAATTGCTCGGTTAGATACGCCACCCTCAGTTGAATATCGGTTTCAGTGAATTGCCATGCGTAAACCTTCAGCTTCTCAGCTATTGATATTTTTTTCGATACGTCTAAAAGGAAGATCATGCTTTGAATGATGCGAGGGGTAATGTCTTGGGTGTCTGGAAAAAGTTTATTGATGAGTAGGCAGCAGCGAAATTTGTGTTCAAGAGAGCTGTGCGGGTCTTGCAGGGCTGCATTGAGCAAATATAGCCAGTCTTTTTTATCTTGATTGTTCTCAATAAAAGAAAGTTTTTTTGCAGTGGACCAGTGCCTTAACCATGAGCCCAGCAGGCGGTTCTGGTAGCGGGAGGCTTCTGCTCCTCTGCGTTTAAAGAGTTCGCAGAGAACCATTCGATAAAAGCTTTTAATACTACCCTTGGGTTCGCTAGGATTAATGTTTACTGGGATATCGATGGGCTGGTCTGGTTTGGCCTGCTTAGTGATTAAATCAAAGAGTTCAGCGGTGGTTAGCTGCTGAAAAATTTTTTGATGATAGAAATCAGCTAAATCGAGAAAATTAGTCATGTTAGGAACCCCTGCGCTATGCTGAGCCCAGCATACCAGAGTTGCTTCAGGGTATCAAGCCAAATAACATACGGCCCGTAGGCGCAAATCATATTTTCTTTTCTAGGTGTGGGGGCGAAACATCTTTCGCCCTCTTCACTGTTTTCCAGGAGCTATCCCTCAATCAGGTCTTGGACGGTTTGGCCCACGCGGGCAACATTTTATGATGCCCCACGTGGCGACCCCTACCAGCAGGAGGAAGCTATCGGTTGCTGTATCAAGGGCCCTTATGTTGCTGTGCTCGCGTTCTCGTCTAGCTCTTTGTATTGAGGGAGCAATTTGTATTTGGTTTGTATGCCACCATGTAAGTGGGAGACGATCTTGCACCACGCAGTTTGGTGTATTAAGGGGTTGCAAATAACGGTGATTAAAACTTAGCGTATCAGGCTTTTCGTTGATCACTCCTTTAAAATTATCGCTCAATACTTTTTTATCCTTTGCTGTTAAGAAAACGATGGGCATATTGGGGTTAAATTCAGGAAGAGGCGCATTGCCTGTCAGGAAGTTATAGAATGCGTCGACAAGAGGGTAGGTGAATGGACGCTTGAATGTTTGGCGAATTTCAAGCGAATTTTCTATTTCTTCCATCGCATCCAAATATACATCGATCAATTCGGGAGTGATTGGTTTTGAAAAAACAACATGGACATATTCATTCGATCTAAATGAATCATCGCATATAAAAGTGCCCCGGTCAGTATTCACCTTAATTACTTCCTGTCCAAGTGCTTGAAAAGCAGGGGTGCGGTGAGCATAGGCGAAAAACTTCATTATGATCATTCGAGAGTGCAATCGATTATCATGGAAAAGAGTGAGTTTATTGCCATGGATATTCATGTTGATTATCAGGGAAGGATCTTGGGTACGAAATACATACACATTTGATGGATACATCAGAACAGCCCTCGCTTTAAACAATGTGGGCATTATAACTTAAATTGGCTAGATGAGTAAAGTGGGGTGTTAACCTTATATAATTCAATGTGTTAGCATCTCATTTAAAAGTAGGGTATAATCTTCCGATTCCAGGAGGTTCTGTGAATAAGCCAAACATCATTCTTGCCAATCCCCGAGGCTTTTGTGCTGGGGTTGACCGCGCCGTTGAAATTGTCGAACGGGCCTTACAGGTTCTCAAATGCACGATTTATGTTCGTCACGAGATTGTCCATAATCGCTATGTGGTGGCTGATTTACAGCGTAAGGGCGTGATATTTGTGCATGAATTGAATGAAGTACCTGATGGCGGGGTGGTTGTTTTTTCTGCCCATGGTGTCGCGGCCAGCGTTCATGAGGAAGCGTTGCGTCGGCAATTATCTGTTTTTGATGCCACGTGCCCTCTGGTCACTAAAGTTCATATGGAAGTCATTCGTGCGGCGAAAGAGAATCACGAATGTATTTTAATCGGCCATCGCAATCACCCCGAAGTCATTGGAACGATGGGGCAGTACCATCACCCCGATCGTGGTATTTACTTGGTCGAAACGTTGGAAGATGCAAAAACGATTGCGATCGAAGACCCAACGCATTTAAGTTTTGTCACACAGACAACCTTGTCGATTGATGAAACGAAAGCGATCATTGCGGCCTTGACAGAGCGGTTCCCATCCATTCGTGGCCCTAAGCGCGATGACATTTGCTATGCTACCCAGAACCGTCAAAATGCAGTAAGGGAATTAGCAGAGCGCGTCGATGTGGTATTGGTTGTCGGATCGCCGAACAGTTCAAACTCAAATCGCTTGCGCGAACTGGCAGAATCATTAGGCAAAAAAGCGTATTTATTGGATTCACCGGATGCCGTAATACCCGAATGGATTGAAGGTGTGAAGACGATTGGCGTGACGGCGGGTGCCTCAGCACCTGAAGCGTTGTTGCAGCAAGTGGTCGCGCGATTAAAAGCGCTAGGCGCGGGCGAAGCAGCTGAATTATCAGGCCCTAAAGAAGATATCGTGTTTCCATTGCCGAAACTATTGCGGGAATTGGAACGTTTGTAGGGGCGAAACATCTTTCGCCCCTACAAAGCACATTCATTTGTTTTAGAAGGATCGCATGCCGTATTCGAAAGATAAATTTCTGAGTCATTGTGGCGGAGTCCGTCTGGATTTTGGAAATAAATTTTACAAAATTGAAAGCTTCATTCGCGACTTACTGGATGAGCCTTCGCTCGAGACAAAACTGACGTCGCTTACCGATGAACAGTCGAAACAACACGCTGAATTTGTTGCTTCGGCTCTGCCTGGTCTCATCGATTCTCTTGATAGTGGGACAATCACTGATAATGAAAAAAAGAACATATTGCGCAGCACGGTTCCTTTTTGGGAGCGTGGTTTAGATGGTTATCATGAGGCGTTTGGCATTGTATGTTATAGCCTTTTGAAGAAGCAATGGAATTTCAACATATTCGAGGCGCTCCTGTCCCGTCCTGAGCAAACTTCAAGGTACCTCAGGGATATTTTTAATAAAATGCGTGGAAAGGTAAAACAACAGGATATCCAATCTATTTATGATTTATTTATTGCATACTCGGATGAAGAGTTAGCCTACGTTTCAGCATGCATCAACATATTATGGAACGAGGATTGTCTTGAGATCGATATCAAATTATTGCGTGATGAAATGGCGCAATTGATCGCCGGTAAGAAGCTGAGTGATTGGTATGAGGCGGAGATCAATCAAGTCTCGAGTACTCATGACCCGCAAGTGCTTATACGATTATTGGGCTCTCCAGATTTTAAACAATACGCTCAATTGCCCCGCAAGAAACGACTTCCCTCTATTATTGAGGTGGCGATCATGAATGAATTTGATGGCTTGTCTGCTCAGCTCATCAATGGGCAAAATTCACGAGAGGCTTTGAGTGCCGCAATCCGTCATCGTAAAATGAATCTTTTTCCGTTATGCCGCACGCATGGTGCATTAACCGTATCTCCATCCCCATTGAAAGAAGCCTACGATGCTGGGCATATGGATATCATCACGATGTTGATTGAGCTTGGCGCAGATATCGATCAGGATAATTTTTTTAGGTCCAGGGTGCTGAGTTATATGGGATCAGGGTATAAGCCTCATGACGACAGCGATCTGGTTATCTCCCTTATTAAAACAAAAAAAAGCAAATATATGGGCTGTGCATTGAAGGATGCCATTTGTGATGAAAATCTCGAGCTGGCTAAGCTCCTGTGTGAAAATGGTGCGCATGTGCAGCGTAATGCAATTGATAAGCCGCCCTTGCTGCGGGCGCTTCAAGAGGATGCGCTGAAAATTATTCCTGTGCTGTTAGACTTTGGACAGACATTTGATGAGGAATATGAGGGTAAAAAAATATGGGATTACATCAATGACTATGATGTGAGCAAGAGTAATCTATATAAGGCTACGTATCCCGCAGAGTACCAAGAAGAGATCCCTCTGATTCGTGAGTCGCTGAGAGAAATCTTAGTTGCGCTTTCCAATAAGACCGCTCAATTCACCGATATTCGTGCGGAGCTTAAAAATGGATTGGCTTGTCAAATGAACCAACAAGCCATACTGAATAAAACATCAGCCTGCAAACGTACGTATTATTTTGAATACAACAAAAGCAAGCTATACGGTAATGCCTCTGAGTCTACGGTTGAACCTACCTTTTGGTCCAAAGATATGAATGCCTATAATAGTGAAGGTTATCGTCCGAATCTTCATGAAGTTTTGGAGCATCTGATAGGTGAAAAAGTGACTGTGACTTTTAGTAGTTATGGTTCCAGTACAACATGGGACGGAATCCTGCGTTGGAGGTCCAGCAGTGGTTTCTCTGACGGTTCTGTGTGTGTTGATGGGTATTCTGTCGACATTAAGTCCATTTACTCCATTAAGATCGTTAAAAATGAAATGAAAAATGCGGTAGAGCCAAAAAAAAATAGTAATAACAATAATAGGCTGTAGGGGCGAAACATTTTTCGCCTTCTTCACTTACTTATTTTTTGCCGTCTTCTCGCTGTGTTCTCTCGCTGAGTCTGGTGCGCCTCTTAATGCGGCATACTGTAATGTATGTCCTGCTGTTGTTTGAGCATTCGGAAGACGTGCTTGATGCGCTGCAAGAAATTTTTCATAACGTTCAAGTGCTATGTCGGGTGATTTATATCGTTTCATCATTGAATCCATTTCCATTAAGAACTTGTTGGAAAGATTGCCTTCATAAAATGTGTCATCAACACTCTCAGTGAGCAATAGAAACAAGGTGTATTTATTACTTGCTCGTTTTAGTGGTTGCAACAAAGTGTCCTGCGTTTTAAGATCAAGGTTATAGAAGTTGGGTGAAATGGCAATGTTGATGATAACCATGTTTTGATGTTCAGCTTTTAATGTGCTCATGATGCTAATAAGTCGAGATAAGCATTTTTCGCTTTGATATTCTTGAATGACAAGCGGGGTGATCGTTGTAACACAGGCTTGCGCAAGGACATCATCTGATTGAACTTTTTCTGTGAATAATTTTTTCCATCGCACGACGAATGGGTTTGAGCTGCTATAGTTGAGAACAAGGTTAATGCTCGATTCAATCGTGGTTAGGTTCACGTATTCAGTCATGAACTGTGCATCAGTTATATTCCGTGTATGAAGGTGGAGCTGGATAGCCTGCTCAAAGCGGGTTGTATCCAGTTTTTTGTTTTTGCGTTCACATAATATAGCGTTCAGTATATGAAGATTTGCTGACCTTTCAACGAGAAAATGTTGGTTCTTATCATTGAGCTTATTTGTAGATGGTAATGGAGTGCCTAAGTGTCTGAGGTAGTGAGGATACTCGTCAACGTAGTCAAAAATGATGTTTGTTTCTCTGTCTGTCACAAGTATGTGGTCCAATGCTGGCCAAGAGAATTTGGTGGATTGGCCTGTATATGACCCGGTTAATGGGATAAAAAATAGATGCATAAGCACATACCGTATCATTGCTAAGTCATGTGCGTTCGTTTTGTAAAGGTTTTGATAAATGGTTGTTCCAAATACTTTATCCAAAATTGACGGGTCATGCCTTTGAATAATCTCCAGCCAATTGTCAGGTTTTTTATTCTTGAGATGAAACAGGAAAAACCAACACAGTTCTTTCGTGGTCATTTGCCCTTCATTGTTTTCCATGATGTTGGCATAAATGTGATCATAAAATTGTTTGGACAAATGAGGGCTGCTAAAAAATATATCAGCCGTTCTTAAGCTGAAGCTCTCGCACATACTGTTCTTGAATGCCTGGATGAATTCTTCCGAAAATAAATGTGTTATTGCCTGCTCTTTGTTTTGATGCTTTATAATATAGGTTAAATAAGTCGCAATATTGCTTTTGATGCCCTCTATCATGCCGGGGAAATCAAGTATTTTTTGATGCTCGTTTTTGCTCGAAATATCAATGATTGATTTATAAATCAGGCTGCTGTTATTTCGTTTGTTGATTTGTGCAATGCGTTCAGTTGATTTCTTCGACTTCGCGAGCTCATCAATAAGTTCACTTGATGGGAATGAATTGATAATGTCGTTGATTTCATGAGGGATGTCTGAATTTCCAATGAACAGCGCAGCGAGCTTTGCTTGTTTTGCTTTGTCGTTTGTCATGCTGAGCGCATACCAAAAAGAATTTATGCCCAATTTCCGAGCGTTTGCCATGATTTCATGATTGTTGATTATGCGGTCATAGATCTGTTCATCTGGGATTTTTCGGAGCAGGTATTCTGCTTGGTATTTTATTTTGGCCAGCATCGAATCAATCATGGCCGCGTGTTTGTCTTTATTGACCATCTCGAATATATTGTTGATATTGCCCGATCTGTCTAAAATTTTTACACTCATGTCGATGTTGTTGACAATGAATGACTCTTTTTCGTTCGGGTCTATTTGTCCTAATATGAGTGTAAGTTCGAGATCTGTTTTGATGACTTTCCCAAGGACCGTCAGTCGGATTTCCGGTGGTAGCCATTTGAAAATGAGTAATAGGGTGTAATTGTTGAACCTGTCTTCAAGTTCACCGTACGCAGCGATGGCTTCCTGTGGGGCGGGATACTTCATCAACGCCAGAATTTCGTCTTCTGTGAATACCTTGGCTAGATCGTGGAAGTCATTGAGTGGTAGATGGCCAGATGTTGCATAGAAGTTGAAAAGATCTTCGCCTTTTAGATATGCTTTCGCGACGCACTTGTCGTAGTGACTGACCGATTTCCAATACGCTCCATGGTTTTTCTGTGGAAGTAGTGTGGATATGAATGCCACATCAACGTCGTAATAAGTTTTTATCATCATCACGGCTGCCACGAATTGAGGGTCGTTTTTTAATGCACTCATTTCTTCTTTTGGCAGATGGTGTTTAATGATTCTGGCCCATGCTAGGTTGTGCAGGTGGGGGCTCGTATTGAGTTGTTCTAACACTTCTTTGGCTGATTGGGGTGCTTTTGAGAAGCCTGTTAATGCGGTGAGTGCGGTGCTATCTGAAATAGCGTCCATGGTGTTTCTGTTAAGTGCCCAAAGATGCCGGATGTACTGATTTTCACTGATGGTCCGAGCGTCCGGAGGAAGGTTTATTTGATCCGTGTCTACCATCCAGTGTGCATCGATAACCTTATTTGCGTTGATGTTTATCCAGTAAATCTGATTATCATTCGCTACCTCTGCGCGCACCCAGGATGTTGGGTAGCTGTCTGGCCTAATGTGTACGTAGTAGTAGGTTCTGCCTCTCTGATCTTTTATGGTAAAGGCGGTGTCTGGTAGGGTGTTAGTCCCCTCTGTCTCCCTATTTGTCCAAAGACCTGTCTGCTGATTAAAGGTATATTCACCCTGGAGTGGAACCCATTGGTTGTTGGTGAGCTGAAAGCCTTTAATAATATATTCTTCGAGCATGCGTTACCTTGTTTAAAGTTAGTTGTTCCGCATTATATGATTAACTAAGATGTTGTACAAGCGTTATCTGCTATTCTAGAGAGAGAGATTTTAACAGGAGAATCAAGGATGATTAACCCGCCCAATTCCAAACGTTCCATCAGTCTCGTGCTGTTTTATTTGGCCGTGATTGCTGTGGCTGCTTTTGGTGTCCAATTTCAACCAGGCGAATGGTATGTTGGGCTTCAGAAGTCTTCGCTAACTCCCCCAAATATTGTCTTCCCCATTGTCTGGACGATTCTATACGCATTGATGCCGCTGTCTATTTGGAATATTTATTTGAAAGTAGGGGGCACGCCTGCGTTCCGTTTTCCTGCCAATTTGTTTTTTATTCAGCTTGGCCTGAATGGGATTTGGACCTATTTGTTTTTTGGATTACATCGCCCTGAGCTGGCTTTGGTGGATATCATCGTGTTGTGGGTCATGATTTTGTGGATGATTATGGCTTATGGCCATGTATCTGTTCGCGCTGCCGCATTGCAAGTGCCTTATTTGCTTTGGGTCACTTTTGCTGCGCTGTTGAATTATCAGATCTGGGTGTTAAATTGATCATAACGAAAAGGGCGCCTCATGAAGCGCCCCTTCGCAACATATCCCTTAATATCACCGGTGATGCATTTACCGCGGTGTTGGTCGGGAAAAGTGAGGGTGAATTGGATGAGAAAGTTTATAATCAATAGAAGGGGTTTTTCTTCACGATACAGCTTAGAAGGTGATTGCTCTGCGCTGCACTCTATTTAACGCTCGCGTCTGGCTTGCCACTACGGTGTCATTCTTATCGATGCCATTAGGTCGCTACCATCGAGGTTGGGCTCACGCGGAACTCAAAGCTAAGCTCCGGCATCGGAGGCTCGCCAGACAAGATATGTCCCGGCACGATAAAAACAACACCGTAGTGGCGCCGACACTCGCTTCATTGTCGTTTGCTGGAACAATACTTGAATTTAAATAGCATTATTCAAGCCGCACGCATAACAGCGTAGATGCCGGGACCCCGAGCGGTTATATAGCGAAGGTGAAGAATAATCACATTACGATCGTGAAGAAACCCCCCCGCCTCGATTACCCTCTAGGTGTAGGGGGCTGAGCGATTACGTCCCTGCAAACTTCTCTTCTCAATGCCTTCCCACTTGCCAACGCAAATGGCTCATAACGTGCGCCATCGATTTGTGCTCCGTCGGCGATGCTAATTTCTAGCATCGTACGTGACGTATCTGTGCCCGTATGGTTGACCTGCAAGACGTTATCGATCACGCTGACGTCTTCATCAAGCAGTACATGGCCTTTGGCTTGATAGAGGCGCAAGGTCATTGGCGTCAGATCATGCAACAGGATTTCGCCATTGTCTGTGCTCACGCGACGTTCCCAAACCAACGTGACTTTGTCATTCGGAGAGAGTTCACCGGAGTAGCACATCATGCGACGTGGATGAATTTTCTCGCGTTTCACGAATTCTTTTTGTTTAAACGCATTATCCATATTGATGTAACCCCAGCCATACGTTCTGTTCCACAACGATCCCGGGACAGCATGGTGAGAAGCAGGATCTTGTTGGTCACTATCCGTCCAGGCATCGGCACTGTTGATCAACAACGCTTTAATTGCCATGGGTTCTGTGATCCCGCTGTCATATATGAGTGCAGAGGCTCCCCCTACATGCGGCGTTGCCATGCTGGTGCCACCGGCAAGACGTGTTTCAGACACGGCATCGTATTGCATGCTCGCTGCATAAGGCGAAAACGTTGGATTTTCAGGGACTGCATAAACAGTCTGATCAGGTGCACAGGTGCGCGTATCATTACCGGGGGCGGTGATATCGGGCTTGCGGCGTCCATCGAACGTTGGCCCGCGGCTGCTCGTGGATTGAATGTAATGCTGTGAACGATCCGATGTCTTTGTTACTGACGTGCTGGTTTTTTGCAGCGTGTTATTCATGTTGGCAACCACAATCGCATTGTAACTGTCAGCAGGAATACTCATCGTATTTGCATAGGGGGCTTCATCGCTCGGTGCAACCCAACCGCTATTACCAGCGGATTTGACCCACGTAACCCCATAGTGATGAACAATGTAATCGACCGTTTGTGCGACAGTACTCCAATTTTCAGTTACATCGCCGTTGCCGAAACTGTAATTGATCGTGGTTGGTTTTATTTGGTTTGGCGTTTCCAATAACCAATCCAAATTGACCAGCGTTAAGGCCCAGTCAGTATCATCAACAGTGCTATCACCGGCTAATGTCACCAGCATATTTTGTACGCCATGCGCAATGCCCGGACGCTCAGATTGTTCATTGCCATAAATGCAGGCAACGCCCGTGCCGTGTGGGGTGCGTACGCCATTTAAGTATTTATCGAAACCCGAGTTGTCGCCTCGATTCACGATCATGTTTTTGTCGCGTAAACCTGATTGACGTATGAAGCTTTGCGTGTCTGTAGCGTAGTTATCGGGTACACCGCTGTCTAAGATGCCAATGATGGCTGATGTGCCAGTGAACCCGGCCTTCCACCAATTGCTGATAGGGGAGGTCGCATCATCCGGTGTTTTGAGGAGCATGGACGCTGCGCTGACTTCTAGTTCTTCATAACTGCCAGGAACCCTTTCGACCGTGCTGCCCAGTTCTTGGGAAAGCGCCTCGCTTGCCGTGGTTGTCCCGATAAAGAGTCCTGGCATGAATTTAATAGGGGTTAGGCCTTGCTGTTCGGCTATGGCTGATTTGGCAGCAGGGGCTTTTACCATCACATGCGTGGGTTTAGCGTCGTCTGCGCTGCATATAAACGAGATGAAGGCGAGGAGAAATGTAACCGCTGGGTACTTGTACTTCATAGGGGAACCTCTGGAAGACAACTAGAAGATCCATGATACCAAATTCTTGAAGAGGGCGAAAGATGTTTCGCCCCTACAATCGGACCTGGCCATCTCCACGCACTATCCACTGATAGCTTGTCAATGCAGACAAGCCCATGGGACCTCTCGCGTGGAGTTTCTGGGTAGAGATGCCTATCTCCGCACCTAATCCAAACTGCCCGCCATCGGTAAATGCGGTTGATGCATTCACGTAAACCACGGCTGCATCAATGCGTTGAATAAAATAATCCGCCGTGTTTTTGTTTTCCGTCACAATGGCTTCGCTATGATGGGATGTATGTTTCATGATGTGCGTAATCGCCTCATCAACATTGTCTACTGTTTTGATCGCCATTTTATAGGATAAAAATTCTAGACCATCATGTTCCGGTGTTGCATGCGCTAATAATTCAGCAGGGTAGTGTGATGCCAGCGCATCATACGCTGCGTTATCCGCAAAAATCATGACCTGATGTTCTTTTAATGGCTCGACCAGTGCGGATAAATCGTTAAGTCGCTCACCATGAACAATCAAGCAATCGAGCGCATTGCACACACTCACGCGACGTGTTTTGGCGTTGTTCACAATATTGCGCCCTTTTACCAAATCACCCTCCTTATCAAAGTAGGTGTGAACAATGCCTGCGCCTGTTTCAATCACAGGAACACGTGCGTTGGTTCGAACAAAATCAATCAAGGCTTGGCTGCCGCGTGGGATGCATACGTCGACAAGCCCAATCGCATTCAACAAGATCAATGTGTCTTCTCGGCTCGGTGGGAATAAATAGGCGACGTCAGTTGAGATGTGATGTTCATTCAATGCCTGATGAATGATATTGATCAAAGCCGAATTGGTATGAAATGCTTCTTTTCCGCCCTTTAATATACACGCGTTGCCTGTTTTGAAACATAATGTGAAGACATCGAGCGTCACATTGGGGCGCGATTCATAAATGACCGCAACAACCCCCAAGGGAACAGCGACCTTATCAATGATTAAACCATTAGGCATCACGCGGTGTTCTAACGTTGATCCTATCGGTGAGGGCAGTGCAATGACATTTTCTATGTCATGAGCGATGCCGTTAAGCCTTTCTTCGGTCAACAGCAGGCGATCGTACATCGGATCTTGGCGATCCATCGTAATTAAATCTTTTGCGTTTTCAGCCAGTACGTATGGCAATGAAGCGCGTAGTCGGTTTGCTAATGAGCTGAGTATTGCGTTGCGTTGTGTATCGTTCAATAAGCTTAGGGAGTAGCTGTCTTTTTTGGTTTGTTCAATTTGTTTTAGGATGTCCATGAATATCATTCCTTAAAAAGATGGAAGTGATCAAGATCAGGATGAGTCAGTTGTTTTGACGGCAAAATCGTGGTTCCAATGGATTCATTTCCCATGATTTTCAATAAAACAGACGGTGTGTTCATGGAAGCGATGTGTGTCTTGATGCCCAGATGGGACATTTTGCGTGCTGTTTCAAGTTTGCTTACCATGCCGCCACGACCATGTTCGCTTTTGCTGGTGGCAACGTCGGGCCAGCCTTGATCAGGATCAATCGTCGGAATAATGGTTGAGACAGGATCATCGGGATGGCCCGTGTAGACCCCTTCGACATTACTTAAAATGATCAATCTATCTGCAGAAATTTGTGCCGCGATGATGCCCGATAATTCATCATTGTCTGTGAACATCAACTCTTCAATGGCTACGCTGTCGTTTTCATTGATGATGGGCAACACGTTTTTATGGGCCAATATTTCCGTGACCAATCGGCTAATGTTTCGATAATGTTCGCGTGTGTGGAAATCTTGTTTTGTCAGCAATAATTGAGAAGCAAGAATATCATGTTTTTTGAATAATTGAGCATAGGTGTGCATCAGTTCATGTTGGCCCAATGAGGCGAGTAATTGCTTCTCACCAATCGAATGCCCGTACTCGCGTCCCAGGACCAGGCGAGCAACACTTCTCCCAAAGCCTACAGCACCTGAACTCACCAGCGCTACTTGATGCCCTTGCTGTTGTAGTTGAACGATTTGTTCTGCCAGTGAGGAGAGCACCGATTCAAGCGGTGCCCCCTGCTGAGATAGGATGCTTTGTGTGCCAACTTTGACGACGAGTTTCATCATGCAGGGTCCTCTTTTATTTATCTTCTCGCCCCCTTTTAAGGGGGCAGCCGAGTATTCCGAGGCGGGGGTTTTTCTTCACGATCTCAATAAGAAAAACCCCCGAAACTAGGATCGTCTCGCAAGCTCGTCGATTCCCGTGTCTGCCCCCTTAAAAGGGGGCGAAAGACAATATATTAATATTTACACACTCAGTACGTACAATCTCCACGGCAAATAATACGGCAACATATCGACTTTACCGACGATTTTAAATCCGGATTCTTTCAACTCAGCTTCAAGCTCAGCAACAGGCATATAACGGTTCTTACCAGGGCGACCTTGGTTACGTAGGCTCTTGAGATTACCATCGACCCAGAATGAAATCAGGACGTATTTTTTAGCCACACGTTGGAATTCTGTGTACATTTGTTCACGTACAGAACGGTCATTAATGTGATGCAACAACCGCATGCAGATCAGGGCTTCGACGGATTTGTTTTTCAGTGGGATATTAGTTGCATCACCTTGCTGTAGGTTGACGAATTGCAAAATTTTGGGGTTAGTCATTTCTTTACAGACTTGAATCATCCCTGGAGAACGATCAACACCTGTAATAGAAAGTGCGCCACATTGAATCAGTGTGTCCCAGAAACGGCCTGCACCACAAGGTAAATCAACCACAGTGCTGGGGAAATTGGCTAATTTGAGCGCCTTGCGAGCCATGCGTTGCTCTAGGATATTCGACAGCACATGAAAGAACCCTTTTTTATGACGAAGGTAGTAAGCCATTGCATACTCGTAAGTATAACGGGCATCAAATGCGGCATCGTAGTCTGTTTTTACTGGTTTATTTCTGTTAATGGCTTTCATCCTCTCACTTCCTTGTCTAAATCTAAAATGGGACTTCCATTGTACCCTTTTGCATCAGGGCTGTACAGAAGAATCCTGCTCTAGTTTGTGTTGCTCTTCTAAGCTATTTTTAGCAACCTCTTGAAAATGAAGGGTTTTACCAGGAGGTAACGGCGTCGACAGGAGGGCTTCCTTATGCTGCCTGGCTAATACCATACCGGCTTCAGCCATGTCTCCAACCTTTTCAAGGTGTTGGTGGTATTGAGCTGAAAGCAGCTTCGAAGGGTCTAAGACGGCCTCATGGAAATGGGCCACAGCGGCTTGATAGCGCCCATCCGACTGCTCCGCGTCTAATAATCGGGCTATTTCTACAAACTGATCAAAGCAGGTGAGCAGGGCCGTTTTTAATGGTTGTTGTTGACCTTCAAACATGATCGCCAGACCTGGTGTGCGCCCGATGGAGGCTACCTTATGGAGGGTATTCAGCCAGTCTTTATGATCCGTAAACAGGGGGCTTGGTTTAGATAAACAAAACAGCAAATAGACATCTAAAAAGAGTAATTGTTGACGTGAAAATCCAGTGGGCTCAAGCGGGTTGATATCAATCGCGCGGACTTCCAAGTATTCAACGCCATGCGCTGCAAGGGAATCCAATGCCGATTCTCCAGGCATAGGGGTGCGTTTGGGGCGAATGGGATGATAAAACTCTGCTTCGATTTGCAGCAGGTTTGTGTTCAATTGCGCTTGGTCACCGTAGATTTCCGCCAGTTGTTGATAAGGCGGGTAGGGGAGCTGCATGCCCGCTTTTAAATCAGCCATGTATTCTGCCAAACTGTCACATCGAACATGTAATAACTCGTTTTGAACAGCAGAATAATAGCCAAGTGGTGTTAAGCGTAACGAGCAGCCATAAGGGGCTATCATGCCTGTTTTGCCAAAAGGAACGAGGTATGGCGCTGTTTTGTCTTGCAGGAGCGATTTATCTATCGCCATGGAGGCCCCAAACAAGTACGCCAATATCCAAACATGACGCATGTGTTGACGGATCATCCGGAAGTATTGCGTGTCAATGCACGATTGCAATGTATCGTGTGCCGGATCCATGTGCGTGTACCATGTTTCCCAAAATGATTTAGGAAACGAAAAATTATAATGCAGGCCCGCGATCGTTTGCATTTCCCGCCCATAACGCAAACCGAGCCCTTCTCGATAACGCATTTTCAAACGCGCGGCTGGGGTTGTGCCATAATTTGCAATGGGGATTTCCCCGACCAAGGGGCAAGGCAAACTTTGAGGCCAGATCCATTCATCCTGAAGTTGTTCGGCGACAAACTGATGAGTATTTTTCATGCCATCGAGCAAGGCATCAACCTTCGTGCAGGGGGGTGTGATAAGCTCAAGCAAGTTTTCGCTATAATCAGTGGTGATATAAGGATGGGTCAGTTTTGAGCCCAATGCCTTGGGATGTGGGGTCGTCGCTGGAAGGCCAGCGGCTGTGACACGTAGGCCTTCGCGCTCAATGCCCCGGCGGATTCCGCTAAACAAGGGAACGTCCTGTTGAAGGTTACGTAATTTTTGAATGAGGTATGGCATGCGGATAAGTATACACGATATTTTGGCCAAACTGCATAAGGCTTGCAATCGGTTAATTATTTGTGGCGTATTAGTGCTGTGTGGTATCACAGGATTTTTATTGATTGAAAAAGAAACGCCTCCCCTCGAGAAAAGTCATTCATTTGCGATGTTGAAAGAAGATTTTTTAAGAGCGGTGCGGGCGTACGATATTAAATCGGCAAAACGTTTATATGGGCATTTGAAGGAAAAAAATCCGTATGCACCCTTTGTTGAGGAAGCTGCGCCTGCGTATTTAGCCGATATCTATATATACTACGCAAAACAAATGGCATTTAATCCTGAGGCGGCAGGCGTGTTCCTAACAGAAGCGCGACGTTTGGCGCCGAATCATCCTTTATTAGTCACGATTGCGCCTGAAGCACCGGTGGCGCCTACGCCTGATCCTGCCTGGGTTGAAAAGACGCAAGCATTGTCCACGCAAATCAATGAAACTGAAAAAATAGTGGCAGCAGAAACACAAGCGTACGTCGAAGAATTATCCATGCTTGAAAAAACGATTGAATCCATTGAAGCTTATCGTGTAAGCCAAGAAGCCGAGCGGTTAAAAGCGATGCTGGATAAAATTGAAACGGTTGCCTTGCCCGAGCCCGTGACCCAAGCACCACTAGAACCAGTGACGATGTTAATGATTGAACCACCTGCACCGGGTGTTATGCCTTTGGCGCCCGAAGAAGCCGTTGAGGTGGTTGATGCTGAAAAATTGGCCTTGCTTGATCCGTATGCAGAGGTGGTTGCGGAACCGACATTAACGCATCCTACGGATGATGCATGCTTATTGTCGTATTACACGCGTAACTCCCCCGTGAGTACGTGCATGGATGTTGTTTCTGATAATCAATATGGGCCTTCGTTATTTGTGATTGGTGACGAGGGTGAGTCACCGCTTGCCTTTACACAACAACCTATTACACGTGAAGCATTTAATGCGTTGTGCGCAGAAACAAAGTCCTGTACACCTGAGGCAACGATAGCGGAAAAATCATCAAGTCATCCTGAATTATCCATTGATTTGAGCGATGTCGAAAGCACCGTTCAACACTATAATTCATTCTGTGAAATGACACAAAGTTGCACAGGCTTGGTTTCGGCCAATACACCGACGTTACTTGAAGAGGATAAATTATCTGAGTACGTTAAAGTGTTGTCGGCGAAAACAGGATACCCTTATCGATTGATGAATGAAAACGACGTGAAACAGATCACTGCGTATTTTCAGTCTTGTGTGGAGAGTGAGCAATGTGATCCCGCATTGGGATCTGATTTGGCTCAGTTTTTGAAATCGCAACAGGGTATATTGTTGGTGCGGGGAATGGCGGGCTAATCCAGCGTCTGTCTAAATCTCGATATTGCTATCACCATCATGACGCACATAAAGAGCAACATGGGCCATAAAGATTGGAAGACGTCGAAGAACCCATTGCCTTTGAGCAAGATCCCACGCACGATGCGTAGAAAATGGGTCAGCGGTAATAGTCCCCCAATGAATTGCGCCCACTCGGGCATGCCACGAAAGGGGAACATAAACCCTGATAACAGTATCGAAGGCAAGAAGAAAAACATGCCTGCCTGAACGGCTTGTAATTGATTTTTTGCCAACGTAGAAAACGTAATCCCAACCGCTAAATTACAGGCAACAAACGGCAGCGCCATGAGCAATAATAACATAATGCTGCCTTGCATCGGGACGCCAAAGATAAATTTCGCGGCGAGTAAAATAAGCGTGATTTGCGAATAAGCCACAAAAACGAATGGAAGAATTTTCCCAAAAATAACTTCGACTGGCCTGATCGGTGTAGATAGTAAATTTTCAAAGGTCCCACGTTCACGCTCACGGGTCATCGCCAACGATGCAATAACCACCAGCGTCATGGTTAACACGACGCCGAGTAATCCCGGCACAATATTGTAGCGCGTGATCATCAGTGGGTTGTAACGTAAGTGCGTGCGCAACTCAAACGGCTGTGGCTCAGGAATGAGCTCGCCCAGTGCGCCTCTCAAGTGAGACGTGAGCGCTGTTTCGGCAATTTTTTGAACTGATGAGACCGCATTGCTCGAAGCCGCAGGATCAGTGCCATCAGCTTCAAATAACATGGTAGGGTGATCGCCTCTTACCAAATCACGCGTGAAATTAGGCGGAATGTGTAAAATAAATTGCACATCACCCCGTTCCATCAACTCATTCGCTTTGGCTTCCGTCGGCTGCATGTGCGTGATGCGGAAATAATCTGTGTTTTCTAACGCTGAGACAAAATCATACGTATAAATCGAATTATCGTATGAAACGAGGGCAGTCGGCAAATGCTTTGGGTTCGTATTGATCGCAAAACCAAATAAGGTCAATTGCATCATTGGCATCACCACCATCATGGCTAGCGTCGGCCTGTCCCGCTTCATTTGAATGAATTCTTTGATGACCATGCCAACGAGACGTTTGCTCGAAAATCCAATAAATGGGTTCATTCTCTTCCCTCCACTTCACTCACAAAATGGATGAAGACATCCTCGAGTGACGTCGGAATCGCAGCAGTCGTGTAGCGCGGATCAGTTTCTAAATGTTGTAAACTCTGTTTCATTAATTCAGGATGTTGCCCTGAAACATGGAGTGCCTTGCCGAAAAAACTCACTTGCGTCAGCCCGGGTAACGTGCGGAGTTCTTCCGCTAATACATGTAAATGTTCGCCGTGAATTTCCCAGGTGCTTAATTGGGTGTGGTCAATGATATCTTGCATTGTGCCTTCAGCCATCATTTTGCTGTAGACAATATAAGCGAGGCGGGTGCATCGAGATGCTTCATCCATGTAATGTGTACTGACGAGCGTGGTCACGCCTTGTCGGCTCAACGCATGAATGATTTCCCAGAATTCGCGGCGTGCTTTGGGGTCAACGCCCCCCGTTGGCTCATCCAACAATAACAACTCTGGATTGTGGAGCAAGCAGCCCGCTAGCGCGACACGTTGTTTCCAGCCGCCCGAGAGGATGCCTGTTAATTGATTCCGTCGGAACTGGTCGAACTCTAGCCGATCCAGCACTTCTTCAATCTTTTGTTTACGATCGCTGATGTCGTACGTGCGTGCAATGAAATCTAAATTTTCACGGATTGTCAAATCCTCATAATAACTAAAGCGCTGCGTCATGTAGCCCGTTCGTAATTTGATCTCTTCAGAATCTTTCATCAGGTCAAAACCTAGGCATGTCCCTTCGCCTGAGTCGGGGGTCAGCAACCCGCATAACATGCGAATCGTTGTTGTCTTGCCACTGCCATTGGGGCCCAAGAATCCAAACACTTCCCCGCGCTTTACGCGAATGGAAACATCGTTTACCACGCATTGCTTGCCAAAAGATTTCATGAGATGTTTGACGTCAATGACGTAATCAGGATCGTTCATGGCATTTCAGCGCTCTGGGAATGTAAACTTCGACCGGTTGGCCATAATAAAATGTCTTTGCTTCTTTCTCTGGGAGTGTCGCTTGAATTTTAAAAACAAGCATGGCGTCACTTTCACGGCTGTAAATCACCGGCGGCGTATATTCGGCTCGAGGTGAGATAAAGGTGATACGCGCACTCGCATGTTCATCGCGTCCTTCATGAGAGAGGTGGACCTTTTCACCCAGGCATAACTTGCCTAGCATGTGCTCTGGCACAAAGAATACTGCATACAAGCGTTTGGGGTTTAACAGGGAAAGAACAGGCTTGCTCGTGGCGACAATTTCCCCAGGACGGTAATACGTTTCTAGGACGTGACCATCAATCGGGGAGATCACCGTTTTTTGGTCCAAAGCCCATTGAGCTTGTTTCACATCAGCTGTAAGGGAGTCTACCTTGGCTTGTTGTGCAGCAATCAGATCCGACCGTGCACCTTGCACCGCTTCTCGTAGGTTGGCCATGGCATCTGCTAAGAGGGCTTTGTCTACACTGACTTGCGTTTGGATTTCATCGTTGGTTTCGGCATCGATGGCGCGCTTCTCATACAGTTGTTGAAAGCGTGACGCTTTTTTGACGGCGATGGAGAGTGATGCTTGCGCTTTCGCAACTTCGGCGGTTAATCCTTCTAAGACGGTATCTCGGCTTCCTTTTTTCGCATTTTCCAGTTCAGCTTCAGCTTCCCTTAATAAACTGCGTGTATGTGCGAGCTGATCCGCTTCAGGGGAGGGGTCGAGCGTAAATAGGATTTGACCTTGGCTCACTTGGCTACCACGATCAACATTTAATTGAATTAATTCACCGGAATAAAGACTCGCCATTTGGATAGGATCTTGTTCCATATAACCCTGAATCCGATCTTCCCCCGCACCACACGCAGTCAACAGTAGCATGGCTATAAGAGGGATAAATGCGTTAGACGCATTTTTTAGAGTCAAAAACATGCAAGCTCCTTCGGTCACTTACTTAAGTTTAGACCAAGGATCAAGCAGACAACTCACCTTCATTGAAAAAATATTCCCACCAGCCTTCTTGCCAATAATGCGCGGCAAGCGAGTGAGACGGGTACGGGTTTTCTGCTTCGTCTTGACCTGTTTGGCAGGCATTGAAGCCTTGTAACCAACATAGTTCAAGCGGTAGCATGTGTATATCCTGCATGAATATTCTCCATGAGCACGGTATTTGTAAAAAATAGTGCTTACTTTCAAATTTAGCACAATATATAGTTTTGTCTAACCAAAAAAAATAATAGATGTAAAAAATGATAAAGGTGTGCGATAACCCTTTGCCAAAAAACGAATTCTCGGGTACAATCACAGGGTCTTTTATAGAACCAAAGGGGAATGATGATGAAAGTAACTCAAATTATCGCTACAGTATGTTCCGTTGTACTTGCTACCGTGCTTTTAGCTGGCTGCAATAGCAAAGGTGAGAACAAGTCCAAGGATTACCATACCAACGATATGGAACGTATGGACAAGAAATCTGCTCATAAACATGAGAAAGGTACTTACGGCGACAAATAAATCCTGATTTAGGCGTCGGTAGTGGGCTTGCTTGCTACCGACGCCTAGGATTTTTATCTAGATTATCAAATTTCTGCTTAGTTTTCTTCTTTCTTCTTTCTTCTTTCTTCTTACTTCTTAGTTATGATCACTGTCATTGTTATCACGATCATCTCTAGCCTCTTGCTGAGCTTGTACAGCGGCTTCTCTCACGTGTCTATAATCTGTTTCATAGATGGGCGCTGGTCTTTCATTGGCATTGCTGCTGACACTAGAGCCATCTTCAGCGTCACCGACTTGACGATACACACCGCCAACGGCCGTTGGAACGCCATTTGCACTCTTTGCCATCGCTCTGATCTTTGACCAATCGACTTGGAAGTTTCCACCAGGGCCTTCATGGTACATAGCATTCATTAACTCGCCGACTAAATCAACATTGGGCGCTTCATATTCAGGCAAAGCAGGGTGCAATTCAACGTATAACGTATTATCAACCCAAGCTTCTTTCATTGGAACGTGAATGATTCTGACGGGCGTACCGACAGAGACTAGACCAAATAATGTTTTGATGTCTTCAGGAAACATGCGCATGCAACCGTGCGTAATGCGGCGGCCAATGCCCCCGGGCATATTGGTTCCATGGATCAAGTAACCAGGAATGCTCAGTTTAAGTGCGTAGTCACCGAGTGGGTTTTCAGGGCCTGGTGGTACAACACGGGGCAAGGAATCGCCACGTTCTTCATGTTCTTTCATGATGCTATCTGGAACATACCATGCTGGATGTTCTTTTTTCTGCAGCACACTCCCGGTTGTGGTAGGTGTGGGCCATACTTCACTGCCAATCCCGATAGGGAAGGTGGTGACGCTTTTACCATCGGGTGAGAAGTAGTAAAGACGGAGCTCTGCGAGGTTGACCACAATACCTTGATGAGGACCGGGCGGTAAAATGAATTGGCTGGGAATAAGAATGCTGGCGCCTTCGCGAGGTGACCAAGGGTCAATGTGTGGGTTTGCATCGACAAGCTCATAGTAACCTATATCATAACGGCGAGAGAGATCGTTAAATGAGTCGTTATACTCTACTCTTGCCGTGAACACTTCACCCACCATTTTGGTATCAGGCGTAATATCGTAGGTGATAGCATGCAGCGTTGCCGCATAAATAAAGCTAGCTGATGTAACAAGCAGAGTTTTCCAACGCATCATGCACCTTTTTGAGAAATCGTTTTAGGCTATCCATGGTCCTAGCTCGAGAAGTTATCCCTTACTTATTTAACATCGCCTTAGGTTGATAAAACTTAAGGCGGATATTTACTATATATATCAGGTTGTTATTCTAGCACTAAAACAAGTTGAGTGTGCAAATAAATTACCCGTACGGGCGCGCCAAAGCACGCCCAGGATAGGGATAGATTAATCTCTACTAGAAAACGCGCTTAATAACTGTAGCAGATTAACAAATATATTGAACAAACTAACATACAGGGTCACGGTAGCCATGACGTAGTTAGTTTCGCCGCCATTGATGATGGAGCTGGTTTGAAAGAGTATCACGCCCGATGACAGCACGATAAACATGGCGCTGACAGCCAATTGAAGGGCGGTTAAGTGGAAAAATATGCCGGCAATACCGAGTACGAACGCCACGAGCAACCCAATCGTCAAGCCTTTGGCCATGGGGCTGAAGTCACGCTTGGAAGTCAAGGCATAACCAGAAAGGCCCATGAAAATCAAGCCAGTACCGCCAAAAGCGGTGGCAATGATTTGCCCGCCATTGGTGACGCTATGTAGGATCCCGTTGAGCAATGGGCCCAGGGTATAACCCAAAAAGCCGGTGAGCGCAAACACGGAGACAATGCCCCAAATGCTATTGCGGGTGAAGTTAATGAGCATGAGCAAACCGATATAAATAACCATCAAAGGTAAGAAGCCCATTGGACGTGCTTCCGTCATCATGGCCAGCGTCGCGCAACCTGCGCTGAAAATTAATGTTAAGGATAAAAGAAAGTAGGTATTCCGTAGTACACGATGACTTGCTAAAGCTGAGAGACCTGCCTGGGAAAGGCTTGCTTTATCAATGTTATAAGGTTGCATGTTCACTCCTGTTAGAATAGAAAGATCGCGTTACCATAACGCTTGATAAGTCTACCATAAAAAAAGAATCGTGCAGGGCTATGAAAATGTAACAAAGTTTGTCAGAATAGGCATGTTGAGCAGTTCTGGGCTTATGTCTGGAGCATAGCTAACTGACGATTTTTGGAGAGATGGCAGAGTGGTCGATTGCGGCGGTCTTGAAAACCGTTGGGGGGCGACCTCCCCTGGGTTCGAATCCCAGTCTCTCCGCCACTTATTTTTGACAAGATAATGGGGAGTTTCATCTTGATTAACCTCATGCTAGTAGATGACCATGATTTAGTGCGCCTAGGTTTTACGCGCTTGTTATCTGATGTCAAAGGAATTGCAGTGGTAGGCGAAGCCCGTAATGGCGAAGATGCGGTGAAGTTGGCTAAAACACTGAAACCCGATGTTGTCCTCATGGACGTTAAAATGCCAGGGATCGGTGGGCTAGAAGCGACGCGCAAGATATTGCGTCTTTTGCCTGACACCAAGATCATTGCAGTCACCGTATATGGTGATGAACCTTATCCTTCCCGTTTTTTACAAGCAGGCGCTTGTGGCTATATCACCAAGGGCTCAAGTTTGGATGAAATGGTGAAAGCCATTCGTACCGTATTCAATGGTCAACGCTATTTGTGCCCAGAAGTTGCACAGTTATTGGCGTTAAAGCACTTCAATGAAGAGAACGCGTCGCCGTTTGAGTCGTTGTCCGCACGTGAGTTGCAGGTGATGATGATGATCACGGCGGGTCAAAAAGTGCAAGATATATCAGACAGTCTATGTCTCAGTGCTAAAACAGTGAACAGTTACCGTTACCGTCTGTTTGAGAAGTTACATGTCAACAGCGATGTGGAACTGACACACTTAGCGATTCGACATGGCTTGATTGATACGGAAGGCGCAGACGCTGATTCTTCTGAACATACCACAGACGAGTAAATGTCAACGCACATACGTTTTGATTATCAAGACTTTCTTTCCAAGACACCCCATGCACCTGGGGTGTACCGCATGTATGGCGCTGATGATGAGCTCTTATATATAGGTAAAGCGAAAGATCTCTATAAGCGGATCCAATCTTATTTTTCCCGCGCGCTGGATGCTAAAACATTAGCCTTGGTACAGCAGATTCGTCACATGGAATACACGCTGGTTGCCACGGAGGTCGATGCGCTCGTTCTCGAGCATAGTCTCATCAAGACTCACAAGCCTCGTTATAATATTTTGCTCAAGGACGATAAGTCATATCCTTTTTTGATGATAAGCCAAGGTGAAACGTATCCTCGGATGGATATTTACCGTGGGTCGCGTGATCGGAAGGCACATTATTTTGGGCCTTACCCAAGTGCCCATGCGGCCCGACAAAGTTTGCAGATCATGCAAAAGATCTTTAAGATTCGTCCCTGTGAGAATACATTCTTTAAGAATCGCTCGCGGCCGTGTTTGCAGTATCAAATCAAGCGCTGCAAGGCGCCGTGTGTGGGCTATGTGACACCTGAAGAGTACGCGATGGATATTGAGCATGCCATCGCCTTCTTGGAAGGCAAGACGCATCAAGTGATTGATCATTTGATTGTACGGATGGATGAGGCCTCTCAACTAAAAGAATATGAGACAGCAGCGGTTTTTCGTGATCAAGTCCGTGCGCTTCAATTACTCGTTCAACAGCAACAAATGACGCACGGTCACAGCTCATTGGACGTCTGTGTGGTGGTATCTGGTCCGTCACATGCCGTGATCACGCAGTTGTTCGTTCGCAATGGTGAAGTGGTAGGGCATAAAAATCGAATTTTCAAAGATCCGCTTCAAACGGATGAGGCGCTGTTAGGTGCGTTCATGGGCCAATATTGTTTGTCGCAAGATGCGTTACAAATGCCACGAGAATGGGTCGTCAATGTGTTGCCAGAAGAGCATGATTTATTGGTCGATGCGGTTAAGCAACGCACGGGCAAGCCGTTCAAGTTGTTGTCTCGGCCACAACAAGAGAAGAAAGTTTGGTTAGGATTGGCGCTGAAGAATGCACGCGATGCCTTATCGATGGCACAAGGGCAGGCGGAACTGGCGGCGCAAACGATCAAGCAGCTTGAAGCCTGGTTATCGTTGCATGATGTTGAGCGGATTGAATGCTTTGATGTGGCACATATGCAGGGGGATCAAACGGTCGCCTCATGTGTCGTCTTTAATAAAGAAGGGCCAATGACAGCCGATTATCGGCGCTTCAATATCAGTGGCATTACGCCGGGCGATGATTATGCGGCCATGGGGCAGGCATTAACGCGGCATTTCAGCAAACTCAAAACTGCCATGGCGCCCTTGCCTGATTTACTGATCATTGATGGTGGAAAAGGGCAGTTGTCACGCGCGCAGGAAGTCTTGGCCGAGTTACAATTGCACGATATTCCGGTTATCAGTGTTTCTAAGGGCCCGGATCGTAAACCAGGAGAAGAGCAAATATGGCGGATTGGGCGTGAGCCAGAGCGGCTTGCGGCGGATTCGGCTCTGCTACACTTCATCCAGCGGATAAGGGATGAGGCGCACCGATTTGCGATCACGGGGCACCGACGTGCACGTGCGAAGACGATGAAGACATCGACGCTGGAGGGGATCCCAGGAGTAGGGCCCAAGCGACGACAGGCATTATTAAAGCATTTTGGTGGTTTGCAGGGATTGAAGGCGGCACGTGTTGAGGCGATTGCTAAAGTACCGTTTATTAGTTTAAGCTTGGCGCAGACGATTTTTGATTACTTGCATGGAAATGAGGACAAACAGAGATGATGAATATTCCGAATATGCTGAGCTTGTTGCGGTTGGCACTGTTACCTGTTCTGTTTACATTTTTTTATTGGCAATTCCCCTATCATTATGCGGCGTGCACGGGGGTGATTATTTTAATTGGCCTTTCTGACTTTTTTGATGGGTACTTGGCGCGTCGTTGGAATCAAACGTCACGGTTTGGGGCATTCATTGATCCCGTGGCGGATAAGATTGCGGTAGCGATGGCCTATATATTAGTGGTTGAGCATTATCAAAGCCTTTGGATCACGTTAGCGGCCATTATTATTATCGGACGCGAGATCAGTATTTCGGCGTTGCGCGAGTGGATGGGGACGGAAGGCAAGGGTCAGATCATTGCTGTGTCGCCGATTGGCAAGTGGAAAACGACCTTGCAAATGTGGAGTGTGGGCGGGTTGTTCTTGGTTCCTGACTTGGATTACTTTCCCTTTACCGTCTTTATTGGTCTGTGTTTATTTGCCGCGACTGGCTTGACGGTGATTTCGATGATTGATTACTTTGCGGCTGCGTGGAAAAAGCTCATTTGACCTTTTCGTGGGGGCGAAACATTTTTCGCCTTTCTACCTCTTAGGCCCCCTTTGTAAAGGGGGCAGCCGAGTATTCCGAGGCGGGGGATTTTCTTGTAAGGGCGAAACATCTTTCACCCTCTTGGCCAATAAAAAGGTTGTCGAAAAATATTATAAAAAAGTTGCTTTACCCCATTGACAGAACATCTTGTTTTACGTAAGATTTCGCCTATGTTGTTCAGGCATGAACAACATGGAAAAGCGGGAATAGCTCAGTTGGTAGAGCACAACCTTGCCAAGGTTGGGGTCGCGAGTTCGAGTCTCGTTTCCCGCTCCAAACACCTTCATGCATGTTGAATTGGTTTTATGGCTGGGTGGCAGAGTGGTCATGCAGCGGCCTGCAAAGCCGTGTACGCCGGTTCGATTCCGACCTCAGCCTCACGTTACAGTCTAGTTTTTGCCCGGGTGGTGGAATAGGTAGACGCAAGGGACTTAAAATCCCTCGGGATTAAACTCCCGTGCCGGTTCGATTCCGGCTCCGGGCACCACATTCGCGTGCTAAACTATGTCTTGGACGGAACCTCTTAAACAACATTTAGGCGATTAACTATGAGATTGTCGCGGATCAAGCTTGCTGGCTTTAAATCATTCGTAGACCCTACCACGATCGAATTTGATAAAGATCGGGTTGCGGTTGTTGGCCCGAACGGGTGTGGAAAATCAAACGTTATTGACGCGGTGCGTTGGGTCATGGGCGAAAGCTCTGCCAAGCACTTACGCGGTGAATCCATCACAGATGTTATTTTCAATGGTTCAGGTGGGCGCAAGCCTGTTGGACAAGCTAGCGTTGAGCTGGTGTTTGATAATACGGATGGCACATTAGGTGGCGAATATTCTGCCTACACTGAAATTTCAATCAAGCGTGTCGTTAATCGCGAAGCAGAATCACAATATTATTTAAACGGTGTGCGTTGTCGCCGTCGCGATATTACCCATATTTTCTTAGGCACAGGTTTAGGTGCACGCAGTTACTCGATCATTGAACAAGGCACCATTTCTCGTTTGATCGAAGCGAAACCTGAAGAGCTGCGTAATTTCCTAGAAGAAACGGCTGGCATTTCGAAGTACAAAGAACGTCGTCGTGAAACAGAAAACCGGATGAAACACACACGTGAGAACGTAGAACGTTTGAACGATGTGCGTGATGAATTAGAGCGTCAACAAGAAAAGTTGAAGCGTCAATCCGAATCGGCTGCGAAGTTCAAAATATTCCGCGAAGAAGAAGACTTATTCCAAGCACAATGCTGGGGTATTCAATGGCGCGATCTGGATATTAAATTCAATGAAGAAAGTGCCGCTTTAGGTGTAGCGCAAGCGCATGCAGAAGGCATTGCAGCAGAACGCACACGGTTAGAAACCCAATGGGAACAGTTACGCATTGAGCATGATGCGTTAAGCGATGCGTTATCGCAAGCGCAGAATCGTTTCTATGAAGTCGGTTCACAAGCCTCACGCATTGAGCAGGATTTGAAACATGCGAAACATCGTTTAGCGAGCCTCACCGAAGAGCACACCAACACATTGCAGAGTTTGGGTGAATTACGTGAAGAGCAGTCGCAAGATGAAATTCACATGGTAGGTTTAACGGAACGCATTCAAACGGTCGAACCGCTGGTTCCCACGACAGCCCAAGCCTATGAACAGGCTGCCCAACAATTGTCTCAAGCTGAAACGGCATTGCAACAATGGCAAAAGGCGTGGGACACACTCAATCATGCCTTCCATGAGGTTTCGCAAAAAGCGCACGGCGAACAAACCACGATCACGCACTTGGAGCAAGCAACTTACAAGGCACAAGAGCGTCTTGAGCGATTAAAGACACAAGCCGCTGCATTAGAAAGCAGTGTGATTGAAGGCCAAATGGCGCAAGCGAAAACGCGCGCAGACAACATGCAAGCACAAGTGGATGCTTGCAAGGTGACTTTGGAAGAAGCGCGTGGTCGCATTCAAGCAGCGCGTGATGACATTACGGCAGCACAGGATGCGTTAGATGATCATAAAGAAGAGATTCAATCCACAAAAGCTGATTTGACGAAACAAGTCGCATTGCAAGAGGCCGCGTTGAAAGGGGTTCATCAATCCACCAATGATTGGCTGAAAGCAAAAGGCTTTAACGATGCAAAACGCTTGGCACAATGTTTACGCGTTGAACCCGGTTTCGAACAAGCGATAGAAACCGTCCTGGGTGATACGTTGCAAGCTGTCTGTGTGGCTGATTTATACACGGTCAGAGACGGCTTGAGTGATTTCCCTGCGGGCGAATGCTGTTTCTTAACACAAGGTCATGTACCGGCAACGCGTCCTGACACATTGCTGAGCAAGCTTCAAGAAAGCCCCTTTGATTTATCCCCATGGTTGGGCAATGTACTAGTGGTTGAAGATGATGCAGCAGCATGGGATATGCAGCCTCGATTGGCAGAACATGAGTCTGTGATCAGCAAAACGGGATTGTGGTTATCGCAATCTTGGTTGCGTGTGAGCAAAAAAGTCACGGATTCCAGCTCTGTCCTTGCGAGAGAAAAGCGTATCCAAGCGTTGACTGCCGCGCTGGCTTCCCTCGAGGAAGAAGTGCCTGTGCTGACGGAGGCATTATCCAGGGCGAAAGATGCCTTGATGGATCGCGAAATGGATCGTGATGATGCGCAGAAAGCAGCTAACGAAGCACATCGTTTATTGGTCGAAGCGCGTTCACATTTCACTTCATTACAGAAAGAAGCGACACAGATTGCGGATAGACGCAAACAAGTGGAGCATGAATTAGCCGATGTGACGAGACAATTGGCGCAAGATGAAGCCCGTGTAAAAACAACGCGAGCGAGCTTGGCTGAGCACTTGGACAAAATGGGTGCCTTTGAGCAAGAAAAGATTGCGCAAGCGGCGGCGAAAGAACAGATTGTTCAATCTCACCTTGCTGCCAAATTAGGCTCGAAAGAATCGTTTGATGAGATGCAGCGGATTAAGATTGAATGGAATACATTGCAATCATCCTTGCAGGGCGCCTTGAAGAACAAGGATCGTCTGACATTGCAATTAGATAAGATGTCGCAACACGCAGAGCGTTTGCACACAGACATCGAAGAAACGGGCAAACCGATCCCCGCACTGGAATCTGAGTTTGCAAGTTTATTGTCACAACGTGCTGAAGCGGATAATGGCCTACAAGCGGCGAGAGCTGCGGTGGACAGTGGCGCTCATGCGATGCGCGATTGTGAACAAAAGCGTCATGGTTTGGAAGAAGCGCTCCAAACGGCGCGCGAAAAATTGGAAGGTATGCGCCTGAACATGCAGACATTGAAAGTCCGTGCACAGACGGTGGAAGAGCAATTGGCAGCAACGCCCTTTGTGCTCACCGAGATAGTTCAAGGGTTGCCACATGATGCAACGGCTGCGGCGTATGAGCAATCATTGACCACGGTACGCGACAGAATTAAGCGTCTCGGGGCCATCAACTTAGCAGCGATTGAAGAGTATGAAGCCACGCACGAGCGCAGATCCTACCTGGATGCACAACTACAGGACTTAACGACTGCACTGGAAGCGTTGGAATCTGCGATTGCGAAGATCGACAAAGAAACGCGTGACAGATTCAAAGAAACCTTTGATAAGGTGAACGAAAACTTACGCACGTTATTCCCACAAGTGTTCAATGGTGGGGAAGCCTACCTTGAAATGACGGGGGATAACTTACTCGAAACAGGCGTCTCGATCATGGCGCGCCCACCGGGCAAGCGCAATGCAACGATTCATTTGTTATCGGGCGGAGAGAAGGCATTAACAGCGATGGCGTTGGTGTTCTCGTTATTCCGCTTGAACCCATCACCTTTCTGCATGTTGGATGAAGTGGATGCACCCTTGGATGATACCAACGTGGGCCGTTTCTGTAATCTTGTGAAAGAGATGGCGAAGTCGGTACAGTTCATTTTCATCACACACAACAAGTTGACGATGGAAATGGGTGAAACGATGATGGGTGTAACGATGAAAGAGCCTGGCGTTTCACGCATTGTTTCGGTTAATATAGACGAAGCGGTTGCCTTAGCCGAGGCTTAAACATAACCTATCTTAAAGGCCGCATGCAACAGGGAGGAACGCAAAACATGGCACTACATTGGATTTTACTGTTCGTCGCGGTGATATTTTTGGGTTTGATTGCGTGGCACAGCACACGGTTTTCAACATCTTCATTACGGAAGGTATTCAATCGTCGTTCTAATAAAAACAGTGATCATGTATTGGGTTTGTCGACCGAGGATGAGGAGCAGGAAGAATATGATGACGATGATGATTTTCTGATCATTGAAAAGCCCGCAACATCAGAGAAACCATCGAAGTCTTCAGAAAAAGCGCCTACGGCAGGTGTGATTTGTTTGAATATTAAAGCGCCTGATGGCGAAGCATTCCTGGGTGAAGGGCTTGTGACACTATTACGCACGGCCGGGTTATATTTTGGTGATTTAAACATATTCCATTATGAAGTGGAGCGTGATGGAGATTTTTATCCCTTATTCAGTTTGGCCTCGGCGTTTGAGCCAGGATCCTTCAATTTAGACACGATTGATGACTATGTGACACCGGGATTAACCTTATTTATGGAAGTTGATGCGGTCGATGAACCCCGCGAAGTATTTGCATTGATGCTTGAGACGGCACGGAATCTTGCTGGCGAATTACAAGGCACGGTCTGTGATGACAAATGGAAGCCCTTCACGCAAGAGAGCCTTGAGCGATACAGCGCGTCATTGTTGTAGGAACGAAACAGTTGAGTATTCTTAAGCAAATCGAGCAACTCCGTCAAACCCTCGACGAACACAACTATCGATATTACGTGTTGGACGCGCCGAGCATTTCGGATGCTGAATATGATCGTTTATTCCGTGAACTCCAGGCACTAGAAAAAGCACATCCTGAATATGCCTCACCGGCATCACCCACACAGCGTGTTGGCGCTAAACCTTTAGATTCCTTTGAAACGATCACGCATATCAAACCGATGTTATCGCTCGATAATGCTTTTTCAGACGAAGAAGTGGAGTCTTTTGACGCACGTGCGCGAGAGCGTTTGCATTCAACCGAGCCATTACATTTCATGTGTGAACCTAAGATGGATGGTCTGGCTGTTAACTTACGATATGAAAAAGGTATTTTGATCTCAGGTGCAACGCGCGGTGATGGCGTCAGCGGCGAAGACATCACGCAGAACATTAAAACCATCCGATCGATTCCTTTAAAGTTACACACGCCGACCCCGCCCGCGCTGATTGAAATCCGTGGGGAAGTGTTCATGAGTAAAAGCACTTTCGCAGCCATCAATGATGCGGCGCTTGCATCGGGAGGCAAAGTGTTTGCCAATCCACGCAATGCAGCGGCGGGCAGCTTACGTCAATTGGATTCGGCGGTCACGGCGTCCCGCGAGTTATCTTTTTATACTTATGGGGTAGGTGACGTGAAAGGGATGCACGAGCAGCCAGAGACGCAAAGTGGATGGTTGTCGTTATTACATTCCTGGGGAATGCCCGTTTCTGATTTATCCCAAAAGGAAACGGGTGTTGAGGGTTGCCTGAAATATTATCGACATATGATGGAAACGCGTGAAAGCTTACCTTTCGACATTGATGGCGTTGTCTATAAAATTGATAGTATTGCCTTGCAAGATACATTAGGTTTCGTCTCTCGCGCGCCTAGATTTGCCATTGCCCACAAATTCCCTGCGGAAGAGGCAGAAACAGAATTGCTCGCGGTAGATTTTCAAGTAGGGCGTACGGGTGCATTAACACCGGTGGCCAGGCTCAAGCCTGTCGCGGTGGGCGGTGTGGTTGTTTCGAATGCCACGCTCCATAACATGGATGAGATTGCACGTAAAGATGTGCGCGTTCACGATACTGTGATCGTGCGTCGTGCAGGCGATGTGATTCCAGAAGTAGCGCGTGTCATTTTGGAGAAGCGTCCGCGTCACGCCAAAGCGATAGTGTTGCCATCCGTGTGTCCCGTCTGTGGCAGTGAAGTTTTCAGAGAAGAAGATGAGGCCATTGCGCGTTGTGTTGGAGGGTTGTATTGCCCTGCGCAACAAAAAGCAGCGCTGAAACATTTCGTCTCTCGCAAAGCGATGGACGTTGAAGGCGTGGGCGAAAAGCTAATCGAGCAATTAGTGGACAAGCATATTGTCCGCGATGTCTCAGGTTTATACACGGTGACGGATCATGATTTTGATCAACTTGAACGCATGGGCGAAAAATCAGTTCACAATATCCGTGATGCACTCGTCAAGAGCAAAGAAACAACCTTGGCGAAATTCATTTATGCATTAGGGATCCGCGAAGTCGGTGAAACAACGGCGCGTGTGTTGGCACAATCCTTTAAAACGCTCGATGCGCTGATGAAAGCGGATGAAGGGCAATTGCAAGCCATCAGAGATGTTGGCCCACGCGTGTCTTTTCAAATCATTCATTTTTTTGCCCAGGCTCACAATCGTGAAGTGATTAAACGGTTATTGGCACAAGGGATTACCTGGCCAGCCATCGTTGACAGTGGTGAGTTGCCTTTAAAGGGACAAACGTTCGTATTGACAGGGACGTTATCGACAATGACCCGAGAAGAAGCGACCGAGAAGCTGGTTTCCCTGGGAGCTCAGGTCAGTGGCAGCGTATCCCGTCAAACAACCTACGTGGTAGCAGGGGATAAGGCCGGATCTAAGCTCGATAAAGCCCAGGCTCTGGGCGTCACAGTTCTCGATGAGCCAGCGTTACAAGGCATCTTTCAAAAACATGGTCTATAATAAAAAGATAGATATTTAAATATCATTAAAAACATAACGTTATCCATAAATAGAGAGATTGACACCATGGCAACACTGAAACAACCTCATTCAGAGGCTATCGACGTTTATATTGCGGGAGAAGCCCCCAAGGCAACTCATAGAGCGTTGTATTTCCAGACTCAGCAAAAACGTCAGCAAAAGCAGCAAGAGAATACGACTGGGCTAGAACCAGCGAATTCACCTGCACGTAACGGTAGGTAACATTTGCCCCTACAAAGTGATATCATTCGCCTATTTGGATAACACACAGAGGCGTCAATGCGTATCGCGATGGGGGTCGAGTACGAAGGTACCGATTACGAAGGCTTTCAAGCACAACCGACGGGTAAAACCGTTGCGGGCTGCTTAAACACGGCCATCTCCCAGATAGCGAACGAGCCGATCCTATGTGTCTGTGCGGGCCGTACAGATGCGGGCGTCCATGCTCGAGGACAGGTTATTCACTTTGATACCCATGCTATCCGATCCGAATATGGCTGGCTGATGGGGGTTAATACCCATCTTCCCCCTGATATTGCGATTCAGTGGGTGAAATTTGTCCCAGATGAATTCCATGCTCGTTTTGAGGCGACTGCCAGACGATACCATTATCATATTGTGAATACCCCCATGCGGCCTGGGCTGAACGGCCGATTTATGGCTTGGCACCGCAGGCCCTTAGACGTCGACAAGATGCAGGAGGCGGCGAATTATTTGGTCGGGACGCATGATTTTTCAGCGTTTAGAGGAATAGATTGCCAGGCAAAAAACCCTGTTAAAACAGTGCATTATTGCAATATCCGTCGCGAAGGTGAGCATATCTACCTGGATATTAAAGCAAACGCCTTTCTTTACCATATGGTCCGAAATATCGTTGGAACCTTATATAAGGTAGGCGAGGGCCGTCAGCCGCCTGAGTGGATTCCTAGCCTATTGGAAGGCAAGAATCGTGCCCTATCCGGGCAAACAGCTCCTGCAAAAGGTCTTGCACTGGTTGAGATTACGTACCCAGAGGTATACAATCTGAACAGTATTTCGTCATAGGAACTCAAACATGAGCTGGTTTAAAAAACTATTTCCCTCACGCATTCTCACTTCGAGCGAGAGTCGTCGAGGCGTCCCCGAAGGGGTATGGACGAAGTGTCCTGAATGCCAAGCTGTGCTGTATCGGGCTGAGCTAGAACGCAATTTAGAAGTTTGCCCTAAGTGTTCGCATCACATTCGTTTAAGTGGCCGCAAGCGTTTGGCTTACTTTTTTGATAAAGGTGCTTTTGAAGAACTGGGACGTGACATTCAGCCAGTAGATCGTTTGAAATTCAAAGACACGAAGAAATACAAAGATCGTATTTCTACTGCTCAGAAAGACACCGGTGAAACAGACGCCCTCGTTGCGGGTCAAGGCACCTTAGAAGGTTTGCCGATCGTTGCCTGCGCATTTGATTTTAATTTTATTGGTGGTTCGATGGGTGCGGTTGTCGGCGAGCGTTTTGTGATGGGTGCTGAACGTGCATTGGCGAAGCGTATCCCCTTTATTTGTTTTGCCACGAGTGGTGGTGCTCGGATGCAAGAATCTGTCATCTCTTTGATGCAGATGGCCAAAACATCGGCTGCCCTGGGACGTTTGTCTCAAGCAGGTATTCCCTTTATTTCCATCATGGTGGATCCCACTTATGGTGGTGTATCTGCGAGCTTGGCGATGTTAGGTGATATCAATGTGGCCGAACCTCGTGCGATGATCGGGTTTACCGGCCCACGTGTGATTGCACAAACCGTGCGTGAAACACTGCCAGAAGGTTTCCAAACGGCCGAGTTTTTATTGCAACATGGGTTTATCGACATGATTGTGGATCGTCGTGAAATGCGGACGACCATAGCGCGAGTGATAGGGAAGTTTATGCATGCCACCCAGTAATATTTCCTCCCTTTGTAAAGGGAGGTGCCCGGAGGGCGGAGGGATTTTTTCCTTAGAGCATTGGTTAACCTATATAGAAGGCATCCATCCAAAGACCATTGAGATGGGGTTGGATCGGATGCGCTTGGTCACGCAACGTTTATCCATTTCTCCGACCTGTCGCGTGGTTACGGTGGCTGGCACCAATGGTAAAGGCACGACCGTGGCTGCACTGCAAACCTTGGCAAGCCAGCAAGGTTGGCGCGTCGGGGTCTACACATCTCCTCATCTATTTAAATTTCAAGAACGAATCGTGTTAGATTTGCCTGATCAGGGCGCACGTCCTGTGGATGACGACATGCTGATAGCAGCATTTGAGGCCATCGAAGCAGCGAGGGAAGAGGTCAGCCTCACCTATTTTGAATACACGACCTTAGCTGCATTATGGGTATTCAAACGGATGTCACTTGATCTCGTGATTTTAGAAGTTGGGATGGGCGGACGGCTAGACTCCACCAATATTGTTGATGCGGATATTGCGATCATCACGCGAATTGCATTGGATCACGTCGATTTTTTAGGTCATACGCGCGAAGTGATTGCGGCTGAAAAGGCAGGCATCATGCGCCGGGGTAAACCATGTCTATATGGTGGTGAAGATTTGCAGGAACGTATGCGCGCATTGGCGGATGAGCATGGCGCGTTGTTGCAATGTTATGGCGAATCCTTTGTTCCTGACGTAGGCATTCTTAAAGCTTCGGCTGCGTCACGCATTCCATTGGCGAATCTCGCCTGTGCAAAGCAAGCCTTTTTATTATTGGGCGGCCGCGAACAGGAAAGCATGTGGGCGAATCTGTTAAAGAAAAAGCCTGCAGGGCGTTTTACGCCGGTGACATTCGGCGAAAAAATTGTGATTTTTGATGTGGCGCACAATCCGGACGCGATGGGTTTATTGGCTGAGCAGTTAAAAGATTTGGCGTATTCAGACTTACGTGTGATTGTGGGGATGTTACAGGACAAAGATCATGAGGCATCACTTGCCGCCTTGAAAGCTGATCCGCGAATGACATTTTACGTTTCATCACCGAAAGGTACGCCACGTGCTGCCAAGTCTGAACAATTGATGCTGGCATTGAAGGGCGCTAAAGCCTTTGCGTTTGACAGTTTAGAGGACGCATGGAAAGCCTCTTGGGAGGATTCCACTCAGCGCACGGTTTGGATAGTGGCTGGTTCGTTCTTTACGGTGGCGGAGGTTTGGGCATGTATATCTGCCATCCCAGCAATGCCATCAAGTGAGCTGAGGCCGAAAATTTTTGATTTCTCCCACCAGCTCCTGTAGTAACTTCTTCTTCGCACTGGCCTGTCTCCATACCATCCCAAGGGTACGGCTGGGTTGTGTACCATGGAACTCACGGTAACACACGCCATCGTTATCTCGGCAGGAGAGGGCTGGCATGAGCGTAATACCGGCATGGGATGCTACCATGTAGCGCAATGTTTCAAGGCTGGTGGCTTGGAACTGTTTTGATTCGGTGGCATGCACGCGTTGACACACTGCAAGAGCCTGGTCGCGGAAACAATGCCCATCATCCAGCAGTAATAATGTTTCATTTTCCAAATCGCTCAAGGCAATCTTCTTACGTTTTGCCAGAGGGTGATTCATTGGGGTTGCCAATAAGAACTTTTCTTCGAATAGTATTTCAGTGATAAAGCTATCTTCTTTTAATGGCAGGGCTAAGATAGCGGCATCGAGTTTCCCTTGGGAGAGTTTTTTCATTAAGTTTTCTGTTTTCTCTTCGACGAGGCAAAGCGTCAGATCAGGGAAGCGTGCTGATAAAGCAGGAACCATGCGCGGGCATAAATAGGGGGCGAGCGTTGGGATGATCCCCAGATGGAGTGAACCTGAAAAAGGATTGGTGGCTTGGCGCGCCAGTTCTTTGAGGGATTGGGCCTGATGAAGGACTTCTTGGGCTTGAGCGACGATAGCCCTCCCAATTTCCGTGAATAAGACGCTTTTGTTGGTACGTTCGATCAGTATTACCCCAAGCGTTTCTTCTAACTTCTTGATTTGCATGCTTAAGGTAGGCTGGCTCACGAAACAGGCATCGGCCGCTTTGCCAAAATGCTCATATTCTGCGACGGCAACCAGGTATTTTAAATCACGTAGGTTCATGGGGGTGTCTCGATAGGTTTTACTTATTGATAATGTAACATTAATAGGTTATTGGATCAACTTCAAGATTTGTTCCTCTTCGCCCCCTTTTTCAAAGGGGGCATCAGAAATTAATTATGATATACTCATATAGCGATTTGCACGCGCGGAGGCTATTTTTGTGACGACGGCTTTGAAACAGCGGATTGTTGGTGCCATCTTTATCCTATCATTGGGGGTGATACTTATTCCTCTGATTTTGGACAAGCCAGAGATAGGGCAAGAGCACGAAAAAGAGATGTTATCTCACGTGATTCCGGACGCGCCGGCGCTCCCTGATGTCAGTGAAGTTTCAAAGATCCATTACGTTTTTAATGATGTTGAGCCTCAATCACCTAAACCTACCGAGCCTGCACCGACCTCCGAGCCACCCAAACCAACGCCTATCTTGATCCCCAGTGATCTCGCTTCTTCGGGAGAGCTCCCCGCGCCATTGCCTCCCTTGTTAGTTGAAAACGAGGTGAGTCATCCACTTCCTGATGACGTGAAGAAAACGTCAGCTGCGCCTACATCGGTGAGCAAAGGGCATGAAAAGGCGAGTGCTACCTTGGCTGAAGCATCGCAAGCAGAATGGACGATTCAACTCGGTGCTTTCTCAAGCGAACAAAATGCAAAAGCATTGGTTCAGAAATTATCTAAAGGTGGGTTCAACCCCTACCTGCGTCAAATGACACAAGATTCATTAGTGCGCGTGTACGTTTCCCCAGGCATTCCGCGGGAACAGGCTGTCGATTTAGCGACAAAGCTTGATACAGAATATGGTTTAAAGGGCATAGTAGTACGTTATTTCCAAAAATAGGTACAAATTAAGATGATGACAGTGGATTGGGTAATTATCGGCATCGTGGCATTGTCAACGGTGGTGAGTTTATGGCGTGGTGCCACACGAGAAATATTCTCGCTGATCACATGGGCTTTGGCTATCTATTTAGGCGTTAAATTTGCGGGCTCATTAGATCAAATTTTTGCAAGTTTCATCGAATCACAGTCCGTACGTTTTGCGGTTTGTTTCATCCTCATTTTCTTGTCAGTCATGATTGTGGGTGGGCTGCTGATCCGGGTTCTCTCTAAATTTATTTCATTCACGGGCCTGACGTTGGTGGATCGTTTGTTGGGCGTTGGATTTGGTGCGGTGCGTGGCGTCTTGATCATTGGTGTAGCGATTGTGTTGGTAGGGTATACAACTATACCGCAAGATAAGTGGTATATAAATTCGCAATTGTTGCCTCATTTTGATGGGCTCTCTAAGTCACTGTCTGCGTGGGTGCAGGAACAGGGTTTTGATCCTAAAAAATTGGAAACCATGATCGAGTCGGTGGAAGGTAAAGCTAACACAAAGGCGAATACGTCAACGGATTCAACAGATCAGGGGAAGCCTTCGATTGAGCAAGGAACGCCTTCGACGGATGCCGGTGTTCCCAATATTTTGGGCGTACCTGTCCCCGAAGAAGATAAGAGCAAACCTAACATGTTGGGTGCTCCTGTCGTGCCTCCGAATAATTAATTCAGTTTTCCGTTCACCATAGGTGGTAGATAAGTATGTGCGGTATCGTTGGAATCATGTCCCATGAGGGTGTAGCGCAAGATTTGTTTGATGCACTGACTGTTTTACAGCACCGTGGTCAAGATGCGGCGGGCATCATGACACTGGATGATGGCTATTTTCATTTACGCAAAGCCAACGGATTAGTGCGTGATGTGTTTTTATTGCGCCACATGGAACGTTTAAAGGGGCATTGTGGCATTGGACATGTGCGGTATCCGACGGCAGGTTCTAGCAGTGAGGAAGAAGCACAGCCTTTCTTCGTGAATGCTCCATTTGGGATTGCATTAGCGCACAATGGTAATCTGACCAATGCAGCTGAGCTAAAAGAAACCATGCTTCAGCAAGATCGCCGCCACATCAATACGCATTCTGACTCTGAAATTCTACTTAATGTGTTTGCGCATGCATTGGGTGATGCGAAGTCTCCCACAGCTGATGTAGTGTTTCGCGCAGCCACACAGACGATGACAACATTGAAAGGGGGCTATGCAACGGTCTCGATGATTGCGGGGGGTGGCCTTCTGGGTATGCGCGATCCTTTTGGTATTCGTCCATTGGTTTATGGTGTGAAGAAAACATCCAAAGGTAATGTCTACATGATTGCGTCTGAAACGGTCGCGCTTGATACCTTAGGGTATGAATTTATATCGGATGTTGCGCCGGGCGAAGCCATTTACATTGACTTCAAAGGCGAGCTGCATCGCAAACAATGTTTACCAGGCTCACGTCATCCCTGTGCATTTGAATTTGTTTATTTAGCACGGCCCGATTCGATCATTGACGGTGTCCCCGTGCACTGGGCGCGTCTGAACATGGGCACGTATTTAGCGAAGCACATCATGAACACCTGGCCCGAGCATGACATTGATGTGGTGATACCTGTACCGGACACGGCCCGCAGTGCAGCGCAAGCATTGGCGACAGCGATGAACGTCCCGATGCGGGAAGGTTTTGTGAAGAATCGTTATATTGGACGTACGTTTATCATGCCTTCCCAAGCGACACGCAGCAAATCCGTGCGCAAAAAACTAAATGCGATGAGCATGGAGTTCAAGGATAAAAACGTATTGCTGGTGGATGATTCTATCGTGCGAGGGACAACGTGCAAACAGATCATTCAAATGGCACGCGATTGCGGCGCAAAAAAAGTTTATTTTGCGTCGGCTGCACCTGCCGTGCGACACCCCAATGTGTATGGCATCGATATGCCCATACGCACAGAGCTCGTTGCCTTTGGCAAGACGGATGATGAAGTGGCTGAGTACATTGGTTGCGATAAATTGATTTATCAAACCTTGGATAACTTGAAGGCTGCCATAGATGATGCAGCGTCTGCGCCACTGGGTTTAGAAACATCGGTATTTGACGGTACGTATGTGACAGGGGATGTAACGTCTGAGTACATTGACAAGCTTGAAGCAGCGCGTCATCAGGCCAAGAAGAACGGCCCCACGAGCGTGATCGATTTATCAAATGCGGTGATTTAACATGAAATGGATTTACGTTAATACACGAGAGCAGCAATTGTTTTTGTTTGAGAAAAACGCATTGTTGGCACAGTATCCTGTCTCTACAGCCAAGAATGGCTTGGGTGAAATCGAAGGGTCTGAAAAAACGCCTCGTGGTTGGCATTGCATCGAGAAAAAAATCGGTGCGGGCCAGCCGATGAACGCAGTCTTTAAAGGTAGAGTACCTACGGGTGAAATCTATTCAGAGGCATTAGCGGCGGAACACCCAACCCGTGATTGGATTTTAACGCGCATTTTATGGTTGGCAGGTCTTGAGGAAGGGAAGAATAAAAGTGGTCATGTGGATTCTTATTCACGTTACATTTATATTCATGGTTCCCCTGACGGGGGGAGTTTTGAGACGCCGTCTTCACACGGCTGTGTTCGCATGCGCAACGCTGATTTGCTGGAATTATTTGAAGCAGTTGATGAAAAGACACCGGTATTTATTGGTGATGAACCTGCACCTAATGCAATGGAGTACATTGAATGAATTCTTTTTTATGGTTAGATGTTGAAGGCTTAGTATTAACGAAGGACGATCGTCGTCGTATTTTGCATCCTTCAACGGCGGGCGTGATTTTATTTTCACGCAACTACAAAGATTTGCCGCAGCTGCGTCAATTAACGAATGACATTCACGCATTGAATCCTGACATGATCATTGCCGTGGACCACGAGGGAGGGCGCGTGCAGCGTTTCCGTGAAGGTTTCACGGAGATTCCTGCGATGGGGACGTTGGGTGAAGCATGGGAAGACAATCCTGATCGCGCACGTGAGATGGCGTATGCTTTTGCGCAAACGATGGCACGCGAATTAAAATCAGCGGGTGTTGATTTGACTTTTGCGCCCGTGCTGGATATCAATTATGGTCGCAGCGACATTATTGGTAAGCGTGCATTTCATACGTCGCCAGAGGGCGTGATTGAATTAGCGGATGCATTTATTGACGGTTTGCATGCTGAAAAAATGTGGGCAGTCGGGAAGCATTTTCCGGGGCATGGTTTTGTGAAGGCGGATTCACATGTAGCTGATCCTGTGGATGAGCGTGATCTTGAATTATTGTTAGAAAATGATTTGCGTCCTTACATGGCCTTGGGAAATAAGCTGGATGCGGTGATGACGGCACACATTGTGTTTCCGCAGGTAGATGAGCGTTTGGTGACGTATTCCCCGTATTGGTTGAAGACGATTTTGCGTGAACAATTAAATTTTAGTGGGATTGTTTTCTCGGATGATTTGGCGATGCACGCGGCGACGCACTTGCCTGTGTTGCAGCGCGTTGAAGAAGCGCTGGCGGCGGGTTGTGATTATGTATTGTTGTGCAATGATCCTGCTGCGGTGGATGTTGTACAGAATATGTAACACTGTTCTTTCGTCCTTCTATGTCTTAGGCCCCCTTTTTTAAAGTGGGCCATGTGCCTCTTATCCCCCCCTTGGGAAAAGGGGTCTATGTATCTCTTATCCCCCCCTTTGGAAAAGGGGGGTTAGGGGGGATTTGTTATATAGAGGCGGGGTTTTTTCTTTAAAAATTTATGCAATGAAGAGGTAGAAATGAAAGCAGTAATTCTAGTATCAGGTGGTCTTGATTCTGCGACTGTGTGTGGCTATGTGAAGTCGTTGGGTGCTGAGATATACGCCATCAGTTTTGATTATGGGCAACGTCACAAATCGGAGTTAAAGGCGGCTGAAAAAGTGGCAAAAATGTTCGGGGCTGTCCGTCATGAAATGATACCATTATCTTTCCCTGCTGCGGCTGGCAATGCACTCACTGACAGTTCTGTTGCGGTGCCTAAAGACACAGGTCATTCTGCAGGGGCGTCAGATGATGCTTCTGTTTCTTGTATTCCGGTAACCTATGTCCCTGCACGCAACACATTATTTTTGAGTTACGCCTTAGGGTATGCAGAAGTGGTGGGAGCAAAAGACATCTATATAGGTGCAAGTAGCGTTGACTATTCAGGATATCCTGATTGCCGTCCTGAATATTTTGATGCCTTCAATAAGATGGCCGCGATTGCGACAAAAGTGGGTGTTGAGGGCGAACCCATTCAGATCAGTACACCGCTTTTGTATCTCACGAAAGCGCAAACGATCGCGTTAGGCATGAAACATGGTGTGGATTATTCAATCACCGTATCTTGTTACGATGCAGACGACGAAGGCCGTGCCTGTGGACGTTGCGACAGTTGCCAATTGCGAAAAAAGGGTTTTTTTGAGGCAGGTGTCGAAGATGTCACGCGGTATTTTTAAGAAAAATTGCCTCCTTTTATGTCTTAGGCCCCCTTTACAAAGCTGCTCGTTACCCATAAGTTCGGATTTTAGGCAAAGGCGCTCCTACCGCCTCGACGTCATCCCAGAAAAAATGCCCCCGCAAACTTAATACGTAGACGGTAACTTGCAGGCATTTTTATCTGGGACCCAGTTGCAATATTTGAAAATGCTCGATCCGAACATAAATGTGTGCCGTATTTTTAATTAAACGCACAGTGCACCATATCGTGCCTGGGTCCCAGATAATAATCTGTGACAACTCCGTTTATTTTAACCGACAATAGACAGATTATTTCTGGGATGCTTCTATGATGAATGTCAACATCTAAGCATGATTTTCTTGCCATAAAATGCCTGTTTGTAAAACTGCATTTGCCCAAACAACGAGCTTTCTCATGCATGCAGTTAACGCAACTTTTGCC
>JBIOEA010000018.1:0-43923 GCA_044445605.1 Gammaproteobacteria bacterium
CTCTACCAATCTTATTAAAATGTTTTTCTGTATTATTGGCAGCTTTCAAGAAGCACAATGTTGCAAGAAAAGCCGCTGAGACGGTGATCGCTTTTTTGGTAAATGAGGACGATTCCTCAGACATCGTGATTTCGCCTGAAAGGGACCAATAGGCCGCATAGAAGGCAAGACCCAAGATAAGATGCATGATCGCATTATTTCGGCGGTCAGGGCTTTCAAGAGGGGTGCGCTCCATGACAACTTTTGTGCCAAGGTCTGTGCGATGATTTTCTTCGCAGGAGGATAAGGATTGGGTGTTTTGATTGTAGTAATAGTACTTTGACCCTTCTTTTCCAGCTTCTGCCATATTAGCTTCATTTGAAATAGCCGCAAGTTCTTTATCGCGCGACAGCGCGGATAGCATGGCATTAATACCTTGCTGAATAAAGATCAATAAGCCGGCGCTGGCAAAGAGGCCTCCACCTACACGCGCGGTTAAATTAAGTGCGTCTCTATAGGCATCATTTCCTGCTTCAGCAGAGCCATAATCCGTGTTCATGACGACGGCATTATTATAGATGAGTGCAAGCCCGATGGCAGCCACGATAATCGTGACAAAGTTTTCTTTAAAAAGTTCTGTATACGATTTACGTACGTAGTTAGGATCTTTTTGTGCTGCTTCCATATTTTTTTGATGGTTCATTGCCATGGCAATACAGATAGCTGCGATCGGCGCTAATAAAAGCCCAGGCGCACTGAACTCAATGTCTTCGGGTTGTAGGGAAGTAGCGACGGCAAATCCGACGATGGAGAACAAGGCTGCCATGCTCCAACGTGTGCGCATTTTCATGTGGAAAAGGTGGTCAACATCATGCTGAACTTTTCCTAGCTCGTTATTGTTCGCTTTTAGATTTTTTTCATACTCGATTTCTTTATCTTTGATCATGGCCCAGCCAACAAAGAAAGCGTACGAAAGCGCTAATCCTGCTAGCCCATAGGTGCAACCCAGCAACGTAGACTTGGTATCGTCCGAAGAAACGTAGTCATAGGATGCGGCCATCAGCGCTGCGAGTAAGAGGGCAGAAAAAGCATAATCCGCTGTTTTCTTCCAGGTCAATTCGCTTCTGTTTTTATATTCGTCGGGTGTGAGATGATGTTTGGCCACGGTGGCTGCGTAACCAAAGCCATAGCTTGCTTTGGCTGTGTAATAGTCATAGTTGAAGCGGCTATCTTGCTTATAAGCAACTACAGGTTCATTGGCATATGCAGGAGGCTGGTCCATGTAATCTGGCTGGTAGGCATATTGCGTTGCGATAGGCGTCGGCGCATACGGAGCAGGTTCATAGACCCCGTTGAGTTGGAACTGAGTTTCCAATCCCTCTAGTCGCCGTGCATCCTGGTTAAGCTCATAAACTAGTTGTTGATCAGTATTTACATAGCTTTTTAATATGGAGTCCGTAGTAGAATTTGCAACATTATCACCCGATTGTGCTTGTTGTATGAACGCCTCTCTTTCTTGTATACGGGCAACGTTCGCGTTTATTTTCTTTTTGGTATCGTCAATTTTTCTAACGATTTCGTTGAGTGCCTTTTGGTTTATTTCGTCTTGAGAAGATCCAGATGTTGTGTCATTTGTTGACGGTGCAGATGGCTTGATGGCCATGTCAGCAACTATTCCTCGCAACTTATATTGATTTTCTTGGTTATCTAGTTTTTCTTTAGCTTTTGCAAGTTCCTTCATTTTAGCATCGATTTGTGTGCTGATTACTTCAGGGCTGAAGGCAACATACATTTTCTTCTCTACTGCGTGTTTTTTGGCTTGATTGAGTTCATTTAACTCTTTTTTGAGTGTGTTAATGTGGTTAGCTAGGTTGTTTAGTTCACCCTGGGCTTGGAAGATATTGAACATGTTTCCAGTCGACTTCATAACATTGCGCTCCAGATTTTAAAAAACTTAAAATGAAACTAACATTACGGGAAGATGAAAGTCAATACCTATCACCAAATATTTGTCGTAACACATGTTCTTCTTAGGCTGTAGGGGCGCCCCATGCACGTGTTTTTGTCTTCTATACGTCTATGATACTCATGTTATTTCCTCGTTGCCTTCATAGTGGGATTTTCTACTTTTGTAAGCTGCGCCTTAGGTTTCGAAAAACACATGACAGCACCTGGCCCAACGGCGGAGGGTATAGGTTGTTGTGGATCAGATGTCTTTCTCTTTACAGGGCTTTCCGCAGGCGAGCTATCTGACAGTGTTTCTGAATTCTGGTCTGCATTAGCTTCATAATAACAAATGCTTTCAGTTCTTTTGTCAATAATACGAAAAACCAAGTAATCACGTAATTCTTTATGTGTATATATGAGTGACGAAATCGTTTTTTTAGAGAAGCAGTTCACGATCTTGTCAGCTAAATAATTACTTGGTGCGTTATCAGCAAGTTCCTTCTTGAGTTGCTCAAAGGAAATGTCCAAGGCGCTGCACAAGGGGAATGTGTATTGTGAGTTGATCCCAGCAGGGGAACAGGCATGATAGGCAACGGTCATCTTGGTCCAAAATTTAAATTTGATCATCTGAGCTTGTTCATCGAGATCGTCGATTTTGTGATTTTCGCCTGTACTTTTTGCTTCGAACGTGTTGCTTTCAGGTTTGATAGAAATTGAGAATGAATGTCCGAATATATAGAGGTTAACATGCAGACTTTTTTTCTCATCATAGTCAAGGCGGTATTCGATCTCGCCACTTAGATGCTTAAGACCAATCACAAAATGCTTATTGTATAAATGAAGGGATTCCTTGTCACCAATCCAGGGTGTGGCTTTACTTTCAAATAGGGTATCAGGCTGCGATGTGTAGGTACGGGCGCGGTGATTGTCCTGGTAGGCTTTGGCTCGCAGGTCCACCTTAATAAATGCGATGAGTTTTTTGAGTTGTTTGCTGTCTAAAATCGAGGTGGCTTTCTCAATTTCTACGAGATTCTCGCGCAACATTGGATATGCTGTCACCAGGTAATTAAGCCGTCTTAGAAGACCATCCAAATCTATGTCAATGTTTAATTCTTGTTCTTCCAGATGATCTTTCATGATAAAACTCCAAAACGCGACATGATACGGCAAAGGGGCGCCGGATGCAAAAAATTTTTCTCCCTCACAGGATTGCGCCCATACCTTCGGATGTGCTATCTTTTCGTCACACATAAGGACGAATATGGCGATGCAACAAAGGACAGTTTTATTTGACACACATGTGTTAGCTCACGGAAAAATGGTACCCTTCGCAGGTTGGGAAATGCCCGTTCATTATGGTTCTCAACTTCAAGAACATCATGCGGTGCGGCAAGGCGTTGGCATTTTTGATGTGTCTCACATGACCCTCATGGATTTGGAAGGCGCTGATACACAGTCATTCCTCATGAATCTTCTCGCCAACGATGTGCGTAAAATCGCCACGCCTGGCGGCGCCTTATACAGTTGCATGCTCAATGATCAAGGCGGCGTTATTGACGACTTAATCGTTTATTATCTCGCCAAGAATCATTACCGTATTGTATTTAATGCTTCCACGCGCGATGTCGTTTGCGCCTGGTTGACATCCCATTTAGGCAAGCAAAAAGTCACGATCACATTACGCGATGATGATGCGATGATCGCTATCCAAGGCCCGAAAGCGCTGATCTGTTTGTCGAAACTGTTAACCCGCTCACAAACAGATGTATTAGCTTCACTGAAACCGTTTAAAACAATAGCCGATGGCGATATGTTCTTTGCACGCACGGGTTACACGGGCGAAGACGGATTTGAAATCATGCTCCCACAAACCAACGCGGTGGATTTTTGGAACCGTGCGGTACAAGCAGGCGCAGTGCCTTGCGGACTCGGCGCACGTGATACATTGCGTCTTGAGGCCGGCTTAAATTTATTTGGTACAGACATGAGCCCTGAGCACACACCGATTGATTCGAATTTAACATGGACAGTATCTTTCACGGATGATAGAGACTTTATTGGCAAACGCGCGTTGTTGGCGTTAGCGCAAAAACCCCATGAGCTATTGGTGGGGATTGTGTTGTTGGAAAAGGGCGTATTGCGCAATCATTTGCCTGTCACATCGGGCGACATGAAAGGTGAAATCACCAGCGGCAGTTTTTCTCCCACACTGGGGAGAGGCATTGCCATGGCGCGAGTGCCACAAGGTTTTGGGCCTCTTTGCGACGTATGGATTCGCGACAAACCCGTGAAAGGGCAAGTCGTTCCGTTACCGTTTGTTCGCAAAGGTCGCTCGCTAATTTCGGCGTTATTAAAGGAGTCGTGCGATGAGTGAACTTCCATCAGATTTAATGTATACCAAAACTCACGAATGGGTTCGTGATGAAGGCGATAATGTGTTTACTGTCGGCATTACCGATGTTGCGCAATCGTTGCTGGGCGATCTCGTTTTCGTTGAATTACCAGACATTGGTGATGCGTTAGAACAAGGCGATGAATGTGCGGTTGTTGAATCCGTGAAAGCGGCATCTGACGTTTACGCCCCATTAGACGGTGAAATTGAAGCCGTGAACACATCCTTGTCTGCGCATCCTGATCATGTGAATACGGATCCCTATGAATCGGGCTGGTTGTACAAGCTGCGCGCAACGGATCCTTCCCAGTACAAACATTTACTCACTGCAGATGAATATGCGGAAGCGGCCGAAGATTCACTGGCTTAACAGAGGTACATTATGGCTTTCACCCCGCATACTCCTGCTGACATTGCATCGATGTTGGCGACGTTAGGTCTTGCCGATTTGAAGGCATTATTTGACGAAGTCCCGGCTGATTTATTATCACCGGATGTCTCGAGCGTCCCTGATCCGTTAAGCGAAATGGACGTAATCCAACACATGCGCGAGCGTTCGCAGCAAAACACGCCATTGATTTGTTTTGCCGGTGGTGGGGCGTACGATCATTTTATTCCCGCTGCTGTGTGGGATGTGACATCGCGGGGCGAGTACATGACGGCTTACACGCCGTATCAAGCGGAAGCAAGCCAAGGTACCTTACAGCTCATTTATGAATATCAAACGATGATGGCATCGTTGATGGGCATGGAAGTGTCGAATGCGTCGTTATACGATGGTGCCAGTGGCTGTGCGGAAGCGGCCTTGATGGCTGTGCGTTTGCAAAAGAAGAACACGATGCGTGTGCTCGTGCCGAACACGTTGCATCCCCATTATTTGCAAGCATTGCGCAGTTTGTGTGGGCACCAAGGATTGATATTTGATGTGTTGAATATCAGTACGTTGAAGCCTTCCGATCTTGAGGCCGCGTGTGAAGATGCAGCTGCATTGATCATTCCTATGCCAGATTTCTTCGGTGAATTATTTGATGTCGATACATTGACGAATATTGCGCATGCGCATAACACATTAGTGATTGCGGTGGTGAACCCGCTGGCGATGTCGTTACTGAAACCGCCGGGTCAGTGGGGTGATACAGGTGCAGACATCGCGTGTGGTGATGGTCAGCCTTTGGGTGTGCCGTTATCGTGTGGCGGGCCATATTTTGGTTTCATGACCTGCAAGATGGCGATGGTACGTCAAATGCCAGGGCGTATTGTGGGTGCGACGGTGGATATGAACGGTAAGCGTGGTTACACGTTGACACTTCAAGCGCGCGAACAACATATTCGTCGAGCAAAAGCGACCTCAAACATCTGCACTAACCAAGGTTTGCTGGTCACAGCAGCCACTATATATATGTCTCTGATGGGCGAAGCGGGTTTAAAGAAAGTTGCTTTAACATCGCATGCACGCATGAACAGATTGCGTGATCGGTTAGCGACGATCGGCATTCAAAGTTATCATTCAGGTCCTGTGTTCCATGAGCGTGTGTTTATGTTACCGATGCCGGCTGACGCCTTTCTAGAGGGCATGATTGGGGAAGGCATATTGGCGGGGATCCCGCTGGGGTCTTACTACCCCGAGTTAACGAATGCGATTCTGGTATGCACGACTGAGATGCGAACGGAAGAAGAATGTGATGCGTATGTGAAGGCTGCTGCCCGTGTGGTGGCATCGTCTTTACCGATTGGTAAAATGCGTGAAGGGGCCATATGTCTGAGTTAATATTTGAAATTTCACGTCCAGGGCGTGTTGCGTATTCCCAACAAGTCTCGTGCACCGGTGAGCATGAATTTCCGCAAGCCATTTTGCGCACAGCGCCGACGATGTTGCCGGAAGTATCTGAACTGGATGTTGTTCGTCATTATACTGTCTTGTCGCAAAAGAATTTTTCGATTGACACACACCCGTACTATTTAGGTTCTTGCACGATGAAATACAATCCTCGTGCGGCGCACCGGGCGGCGATGTTGGATGGATTTGCGAATGCGCACCCGATGGCCCCGAGCAGTGTGTTGCAAGGAACGCTTGCGTGTTTATATGATCTTCAAGAAATTTTAAAAACGTTGACGGGCATGAGTGGCGTGTCGTTATCTCCGATGGCAGGCGCACAAGGCGAATTTGCGGGTGTGGCGATGATCAAGGCATACCATGCGGCACAAGGGCAAGCACACCGTCACATCATGTTGGTCCCTGACACAGCGCACGGAACGAATCCTGCTTCTGCTGTGATGTGTGGATACGATGTCGTGGAAGTGAAAACCAAGCTAGATGGCGATGTGGATTTAGACGATTTAGAAAAGCACTTGTCTGATCAAGTGGCTGGCATCATGTTAACGAACCCCTCGACGGGCGGCGTATTTGAGCGTCAGATTAAACTCATTGCACAAAAAGTGCATGCCTGTGGTGGATTATTGTATTACGATGGCGCGAATTTGAATGCAATCGTTGGCATGGCACGTCCAGGCGACATGGGTTTTGACGTATTGCATTTGAACTTGCATAAAACATTTGCGACACCGCATGGCGGTGGTGGTCCTGGCAGCGGGCCAGTGGCTTGTGCTAAGCGCTTGGAACCTTATTTGCCAACACCCTTAGTCGTTCGCAATGAGAAGGGCATCTATGCATGGCAAACGCAAGAAGCGTTACCGACATCCATAGGGCGGTTATCAGCTTTTGCGGGTAATGCGGGTATTTTATTGCGTGCTTATATATACGCGCGGTTGTTAGGGCGCGAGGGGTTTATCACGGCGGCACAGCTAGCCACTTTGAACGCGAACTATTTATTAAAGCGGTTGGTGATGTTGGGCATTGAGCCGGCGTACCCCACGCGGCGTGCCACACATGAATGTTTGGTGACGTTCAAGCGTCAAGCCAAAGAGCACGGTGTGACGGCTCGAGACATTGCAAAACGCTTATTGGATTATCAGTACCATGCGCCGACGACGTATTTCCCCTTAGTTGTGCCTGAGTGCTTTTTGATTGAGCCAACAGAAACGGAATCGAAAGAAAGCATAGATGGTTTTGTGGCTGTCTTGGCGACGATCATGGATGAAATCAAGAGTAATCCGGATATCGTGAAGAGTGCACCACAAACGATGCCTGTTCGGCGTTTGGATGATGTGAAGGCCGCGAGAGAATTGAATATTACCTATCATCGCCCGGAGGGCGTCCTCTAGTGCCTTATCAACATTCAGCCCCCTAACCCTAGGGGTGGATGATCCAAAGAATCTTATCGCCCCCTTCTAAAGGGGGCAGCCGAGTATTCCGAGGCGGGGGTTTTTCTTCGCGATCGTAGTGAGATTATGCGTGCGCCAACTATTTTTATATTTTCCCAGCGGCATTGAGTTCTGGCATGAACCCAAATGAGCTAGTGTCCTCCACGCGGTCGACGAAGAGTATTCCGTCCAGATGGTCAAATTCATGTTGGAATACACGGGCATGAAATTGAGTAACTTCGCGTTCGATAATGGAGCCATCGCGATCAAATCCTTTGTATCGAATATGCAAATACCGGGGAACGAGCCCTCGTAGTTCTCCGACGCTTAAACATCCCTCGTATCCGGATTCTTTTTCGGTGGAAAGGGTTTCAAAAGATGGGTTGATGAGGATGGTCAGTGGAACTGGCTCAGCTTTTGGATATCTTGGATTCTGTGTTACTTCAAATGCCATGATCCGAAAGTTATGCCCAATTTGCGGGGCAGAAATACCGGCGCCATTCGTGTGGTACATTGTCTCCAGCATGTCATCTATCATGGTTTGGAAAAAAGCGCCTGAGAGACTTTCGATGGGCACTGGTTTAGAGGGTTCTCTGAGAGTAGGCGAACCTATTCGTAGCACTTCGCGGATCATGGTTCTGTCCTTTGTTGTGTGGATAATTTCAACCCAATATAAGCCACTCCGGCGGTAAAGATTAGCTGAAATGGCAACAGTGGGATCCCAGATGAATGCTGTGTTAGCCACAGCGCTACCATTGGGGCGCTACTCCCAAAAAGTGTCATGCTGAGATTAAAAGCGACTGTGACTCCAGAGTACCTTACATTATCTTTGAACGAAGAAGCAAGCATGGCAAACATTGGCCCAGTCAGCGTGGCGCACATAAGGCCAAAAAGGAGATAGCCGATGCAGACAGATAGTAAGGATTTTTGTGCTACTAAAAATAAAACAGGGCCCGATAGAAAAATAAAAAGAATAATACTGTGTTTATAAAAATGCAAAACACCAAATTTATCTGTGAGCCTCCCCATCCAGGGACAGATAAGCGCGGTAACCAAGGTTACAAAGAAAATCAATGCACTTGCTACCCCAGGAGATTTCAAAGTTGTCTGGATGGTGGCAGGAAAATAGACTGCAAACATGTAGATTGAGACCGCCAATAATGCACAATTAAAAATTCCCGTTATTAGTTCCTTTTTATGGGTTTTCAGAAGGGTGAAAATGGGTGTTTGATTAAGTTTATTTTCATTTTTAAGACGGACAAAGACAGGGCTTTCCTTTGCTGAACCTCTGAGCTTATAGGCGAGATACCCAAACGGCGCTGCTAAAAGGAATGGTATTCTCCAGCCGATAGTGCCCATATTATCTTTAAAAAGCAAAGTGGCCAAAAAAACAACGCCCGCCCCTAGCGCTAATCCTCCATATACGCTTGATAAAACAAGGCTACTTGCGTATCCAGCTTCATTTTTTGGTTTAGACTCAATTAGATAGGTAGCGGCGCCTGTTTCTTCACCGCACACAGAAAACCCTTGCAGCAGTCTGCAAAAAAGCAGTAGACTGGGGGCCAATAACCCTACGCTTTCATAAGAGGGAAGCAGCCCAACTGCTGTAGTGCTTATAGAGGCGATTGCAATCGAGATTTTTAGGGTAACTTTTCTGCCCAAGGTATCGCCGAAGTGTCCAAAAATCAGAGCTCCCACGGGGCGTATTATACAGCCCCCAGCAAAAACACTAAAAGTAAGCATCATGCTTATATAGGGATCATAATTCGGGAAAAAAACAATGCTTAAATATGTTGATAAGTAGCCAAATAGAATGAAATCATAAAACTCGACTACGTTCCCTAATAAAACGCTGAAAGTCACTTTATTCATCTGATGACTAACTGATGTGCAGGTTTTGTTTTAATCGCAGGGACCTTATATTGAGGGCAATATTTTTGATAGAGATCTCGAAGCGAGGTATATGCTAAATCCCCAACCTTCATAAACGCATCTCTATGTTCTTGTACAAAAGATTCGTTATCTATGTAGTGTTGCCCAAGGCCAAAAGAATATACAAAGTAGAAATCATTTACCTTCTTGCAGATCATAAACCCGCGCGAGATCCCGTGCGCATTTTCTTTGCGCTCTATGATCGCTTGCTTGCCTTCGGGAATATAGCAATCATCCCACCAGTAAAAGTCTTTGTTTTTAAAGTTCGTTGGTGAAATAGAGCCATCCATTTTCCATAATGGGGTAGAGCACACGTTATACCCCGTGGTTGGGTTAGAGGACAAGAAAAGCATAACATTGTCGGGAGAGCATAAGTCTAGAGAAATATGCGTTAAGCGTAATTGACCGAGGTGCTCGTGCATGGTGCTCATGATGTTAAACTTTTCTTTAAACGAAACGGTTGCTGCTTCTTTGTGTAAGGTCACCAGCTCCATTGGCTTGAGTGTTGTTTTATCGAAGATCATTGAGAGTCCCTTTTGTCTGCGGAGGAGAGGCGAGTATGGTTTTATCAGAATGGGGGAGGAAATGCAAGGCGGAAGCAAGAGAGGCTTCTAAAATTTTCAACTTGATTTCGTGTGGTGCATATAATTTTGAAAAATCACTAATTACATCGCAAAAGAAGCTATGAAGCTGTGTTAGCAAAAGTTCGCTCGTGATATTGAGGGCAGAGTAGGCGGGGATGATTCGCTCAAGTAACAGCTTCATGTCAGCTTTGGTTAGAAGAATCGGGTAATATGCATTAATATCTCGTTCCTGCTCGGTTCCATATAATAACCAGCCAGGATCTACTTTTAGCCATTCTGCAATAGTTTTAATCGCAAGGGCATCCGGGAGCGCATCTCCATTAGTATATCGGCGTGCCATTTCAAATGAGCACCCCAAATTATTAGCCAATTCCTTGACCTTGACCCCTGTAGAGGCAGAACGTGAAGTATACCCATTCTGTATTAAAAGTCGAACCAGTCTTTCAGAAAAATATTTTGTTAGTGATTCGCGGTCAGGCATGCGCATTTCCATTAGAACTCAATTGTTAGTAGAAGTTTAACTGAGATTTGCTCAGAAAACAAGATTGAGAGATGTGAGATGTATTTAAAAGTATTTGCAAATTATAAAACTTCAATGTAAAGTAGCATCTCAACCACTGGTTGAGTTTATGGATAAGTTTTATTTAAGTACGGCTCCTGAAGTTAGGGGAATAATTTGGTGCAGAGATAGGCTTATTAAAAATCTTGAACAAACACAAGGAGTATCTAAATGAATAAGGCACAGAAGATCGGCATTAAAGCACAAGGGTATTTGCCGCCGTATATTGCAAAATCAACCACAGCTAATAGAAAATTGATAGATCGCCTAAATGCTCACAAAAAGAATTTATGTCAGCAATTGCTTTATACGGGACTGATGCTCGTTTCCAGCCCTGCATTTGCAGAAGCTGGGGAATCTTCTATTGAAGTAGCCCTTAAGACAGTTATTGAATGGTTAACAGGAGCAGTTGGTCTTTCTGCAGGCACATTGGCAGTTGTTGGCGCAGGGTTTGCTGGCTTGACTGGACGTATGCCGATTGCCTATTTAAAAACAATAGGAATGAGTTTAGGAATTATGTATAGCGCTGGATACCTAGCCAAATTGATTATTGGCGAATAGGAGTATTCCGATGGAAGATTATAGAGAGCCATTATTTACGGGGTTAACCCGCGCTGCAACGCTAATGGGGATTCCTTATAACGCATTCATTATTTTGGCAGGGATAAGTGCCATATCGTTTCTGTGGAGTCAAAGTATCATATTACCCGTGATTACATGGGTAGTAGGATTTGGTTCCATTAAAATGATCAGCATTAAAGACGAGAAGGCCATTGACATTTTCATTTCACGTCTTGAATTGTTAAAGCCGTGCCATATCGATAATAGACAATATTGGAAGACACGCAGTTATTCACCGGAGTAAAGCATGGAAGCAAGAGCACAGATTAAATCTGAAAAATTAGCAACACAAGAATTGCGATATTCTGACTACATTGGTATCGTTGGGCATTATGATGATCACCTTCTTCGTACAAAAGACAACGACCTGATTGCTGTTATAAAACTGGACGGACTTAGATTTGATACGAAGGGGGATGATGAATTATATAGTATCAAAAACGCTTGTGCTCAGCTTTACAGCACCATTGAGCCTGGAAAGTATGGCTTGTATTTCCATACGATCCAATCCAACGACAACGCATTCCCGGATGGCGAATTTACACAGCCTTTTGCCAAACGTTTTAATGATGAGTTTAAAGAAAAAATATTGTCTTCTGCGCGATATAAGGCAGAGTTCTATTTGTCAATTATCCGGCGCGGAACAAAGGCCGCAGCTTTAGACAATTACATTACAAAGCTTTTTGATAAAACTTCTGCATTAACACCGGCGTATATGCGCATTGCACAAAAAGAACTGACGGAGTTGACTACTAGATTAACCAATTTCTTGTCAGCATATGAACCAAAACTACTTGGGATTAGTATAAAAGACGGGGTTAGTTATTCTGATCCCATGCGACTTATTAACCATTTAGTAAACCTAGAGCATCGAAATTTTGCGCTTGTCCAGTATGATTTTTCAAAAATTTTGCCGAAACATAGGCTTTTTGTGGGTGATAGGGTTCTGAAATGGGACGGTATAAATCAAAAAAGGTATGCGGGCATCATTGGGGTGAAATCGTATCCGACGTCAACCATCCACGGGTGCTTGGATCATCTCACAGAGCTAAAGTGCGAATTTATTTTAACGCAAACATTTTTCCCTCGCGTTAAGAACAAACTCATAAATGAAATGCGAGTAGCACAGACAAAGCTGCGCGGAACCAACGAATCGTCCATCATTCAAGCCGATGAAATTGATGATGCTGTTGAGCTTATGAATTCAGGAGAAGTCACCTTTGGCGATCATTCGTTTTCGCTCATGCTGCATGCCGAAGACCTTAAGGATCTTGAGGATAAAATGGCCAGGGCTGATTCTATTTTATTAGATGCCGGTGTTCAGGGTGTCAGGGAAGATATTAACTTGGAGCTATCCTATTGGGGCGCAATACCTGGAAACCAGAAATTCTTAAAACGGACATCGCTAATTCACACGCTAAACCTGGCCTCATTTAACTCATTTCATAGCAGCTATCGAGGAGAAGCAGGCGGTAGCAAATGGGGGCCGCCTGTAACAGTTTTAAGCAATCCTCAAGGCAACAGCGTATTTTTCAACTTTCACAAAGGTGAGGTTGGATCTACAGCCATATTCGGATTGACATCTAGCGGTAAGACACTGTTGACAGATTTTTTACTGTTGCAATCGTTGAAGTTCAACCCGCATATATTTTTCTTTGATTACCTACGAGGCAGCGAGGGCTTTATTCGCGCCATTGGCGGCAAGTATGTGGAGATCAAGGGTGGCCAAAATGGCGATAGCCTCTTTAATCCTCTCCAAATGCCGGGTACGGCAGAGAACATGCAAGACCTAGGTACATGGGTTAGCATGCTCTTACGTGCCTATGGCCGTGATCTGAGTGACCAGGATTATGATGCTATTCATAAATCAGTCAAGACTGTTTTTGATAATGCTCCTGAGCACAGAACTTTAAGTGAGCTTGCCCCATCGTTGCCACATGATTTACAACAAATATTAAGCAGCTGGCATGGGGAAGGTCAAAAAGCTCAGTTTTTTGGCGCAAAACAGGACAAGCTAAACTTCTCATCAAGAATATTTGGCATGGATATGACAGAAGTATTGAGAGATGACATCGCATTGGCTCCGACGCTATTCTATTTGCTAACGCGCATCAAACATACGATGCAAACAACTGCAAAAGGTGAGAAATTCATCATCGTGCTAGAAGAAGGCTGGTCGTTGCTGCGATCGCCGATGTTCAGAGACATTTTCGAGCAGTGGGTTCTCACTATCCGTCGCCTCAATGGGATTATAATATTTTTAACACAAAACCCTGAGCACTTAGAAAAATACCCCGATATTTCACAGGTCATTGTGTCGAACGTTCAGACTAAAATCTATTTCCCAAATTATGAAGCGCGAAAAGACACTTACTGCAACATGCTAGGGCTGTCTGCATACGAGTTTGAGTTGATCAAGAAAACAACGAGAGAAAGTAGGCTTTTCTTGCTAAAGATGGGCGAAAAGTCCAGCCTGGTGAAAGTCCCAATGGAAGGCTTAACGCGTTATATCCCGTTGCTGTCTGGTGATTTGGATAAAGCGAAACTATTAGATGAGATCAGAGGAAAGGTAGGGGATAACCCAGGTGATTGGATCGATACATTTATTGAAAGAGCGGGTGGTAAATGATGAAAAGAGTGACCCCAACAATACTATTGTCGGTAATATGTTCATCTGCATTTGCAGACCTGGAAGACGTGGTTGCCATTGAGCTTCAGACCACAACCCTAGTTGGCCAGTTTACAACGGAAGCAGCAATATTAAATGATCAATTGTCATCAATGGTGAAACAAGTTGAATATCTAAAAAATCAGATATCGATGATGGAAGAACAGAAGACGATGATGACAGCAAAAAATGGATATGGAGATCAATGGTACGGAGAAGAAGAATTGTGGATGCCAGAAAACTTTGCAAACTTTGAAAAATGGACATCAGAGTCTGACCGATACAAGTATTACGATGGAATATTCCCAAGCAATCCAGATGCAATTGATCCTCACAACGAGACCAGTCGGGAACGCGAACAATATGAATATTCGGCAAAATGGAATAATTACTCAAGATCAGCCTTTGCTAAAAAATTTGATGAATCATACGAAACTGTTGAGCGCCTCAATAAAATGATTAAAGAAGCTAACAACTTAGCAAGCCCTAAACAAAGCGCGGACTTTCAGATCAGAATGATGGGGGAGCTTGCAAAGCTTTCTCAGCAACAAACAGAGTTGCAGGCATTACAGCTGCACTTAATGACGATCCAGTTAGAAGATGTCAAGCTGGCAAAAGAGCACAATGCAGAATTTTGGAAATATACATATGAAGACTAAGGGGTGTTTTATGAGATTGTTTGTGATTGTTTTATTTGTAGTTATGTTGAGCGGTTGTAGTGCTTGGCGAGAAACTAAAGCGCCATGCACGTACTATGACCGTGATAAATGTGGCCAAGAAATTTTAATTAACAGAGGGTAATTGTTATGAATAAATATATATGGTTCGGATGTTTATCTATTTTAATGTTAACGGGCTGTGGGGAGAGCAAGGAGGAGGAGCGAGCACGTAAGGAAAAAGAATTCTGGACTTATACCTATGATGACTCAGGAGACGGTGCTAAGAGACAAAAGCTTTATAAGGAATGCCGTGACAAAAATGTTATAGATGTCGACGAAATTTATGATGAAGCAAAGAAGATATCTGGTACAGGTAATGCAAGCAACAAAGAGTATCGGGCTGTTTCCAAAAAAATGCATCGTGCCCGTGATATAGAGGTAGCGAAGTGTAATAAGATACTGAGCGGAAAGTAATCTGATATAACGTAGTGTTTTATGAAGTTATCTGTAGTCATATTGAGCGGTTGCAGTGCTTGGCGAGAAACCAAGGCGCCATGCACGTACTATGACCGTGACTAATGTGGCCAAGAAATTTTAATTAACAGAGGATAATTGCTATGAATAAATACATATGGATCGGATGTTTATCTATTTTAATGTTAACGGGTTGTGGAGAGAGTAAAGAAGAGGAGCAAGCACGCAAGGCTAAGGAGTTCTTGATTGCTAAATATGGTGACCCTGAAGACCACGCCAAGAGAGAAAAACTCTACGATGAATGCTATAACAAAAATGTTAGAAGCTACTCTGAAATTAGAGATGAAGCTATACGCATATCAGGAAATAACAATATGGCAAGTGTAGCATTTAATGATGCGTTCAAACCAATGATGCGAGCTCGCCATGTTGAGAAAGCAAAATGCGATCAAATACGCGCAGGAAATTAACGAATTATAAGGGAGAAAATACATGAGCCAAGCAGCAGACGGGACTATAATATCCAGCTTGATCTCAAAATTGGATTCTTCAATTGAGGGGTTTGTTCGTAAAGGTTATGATGCGATAGCTGGAGATCACCAAGGTGCGATAATGCTGCTGGTTGTTTTGTATTTCATTTTTCTAGGATATGGCATGTTATCCGGCAAAACAGAGATGACTGGCAAAGATTTTTTAAAACACTGTTTGCTAGTATCTGTGTCTTATTTTTTGGCAGTAAACTGGGACATTTTTTCAATGTTAATTTATAATTTCACAACCGCAATACCTGATGGAATTTCCAGGTCAATAATATCGGCTACAGGCGATAATAAATCTGCTGTATTTTTACTTGATGAGATGTACAAAGGTGGCTCGGAGCTTTCGTCGTCTTTATACTCCGGCATGAACTTGACAAATATTGGAGCAGGGTTTTTAGCGTTAATTGTGTACGTGACAACCATTGTAACTGTTGGATACGCAACCCTCGTTATCTGTGTCTCAAAAATGACAATGGCTGTTGCGCTTACTTTAGCCCCAGCAGTTGCTATCCTGTATATGTTCAATGGATCTCGATTTATATTTGATGGTTGGATGAAGGTATTGGTCACATCCATCGTAAGCATAATAATCATTTACACTATAGTGGCACTGACGTATACCATAATGGCTGATTACATGCTTGCAATAATACATAAAGAACATGCGTCATTCTCGGACTGCGGAGAATACATCTTATTTTCTTTCGTGACAATTGGCTTGTACATGTCATCTACTGGCATTGCATCATCCATCGGTGGAGGTTTTGCCAGCCACGTTGGCGCACCCGCCGCAATGGCCCTAGGCGCCGCTGGCGCAGCCTTTTCATTTGGGAAGAATGCCGGTGGAGCTATTGGCGGAGCTGCCGCAAAAGGGGTTGCAAGGGGCGGGTTAGCTTTAGCGCACAAGATCAGAGACAAGTTGAGGAAGTAATATGTTTAAAACGCTTTATAAGCCTAATAATGAATATCACGATAAATCCGCTTCTTGGTACGAGGAGATGTATTATTCATGTGTAAAATCTAAAAACATTGCCATTTTAGTTGCTTCTGTTTCATCGATAATTACGGTTGTATCAGTGATTACGTTGGCTTCCATATTGCCACTAAAGGAAAAGGTGCCCTATGTTGTTTATGTCAACGAAAAATACGGCCATCCTGTTTTAGTGAAGGTTAAAAATACAAAAGATATCGAAGAGAACGAGCTTTTAAAGAAAAACATGATTCGAAAGTTTATTAATGCTCGTGAATCATTTAACAGAACAATGATGGACGAGAATTTAAAGGAAATTCACCTAATCGGCTCGGCTGATGTTTATGACCAGTTTAAACGACTTTTAGTTGCCAGCCGTCCTGACAGCCCATTTAACACCTTTAAAAGCAAGATTCGCGACATTACTGATATTGAGGTTATCCCACTCAACGATAATAGAGCGATTGTTAATTTTAAAACGGTCGTACAGAACGAAAGCAATGGAAGGATAGATTACGAAGAAAGAGTAACGGCCGATATTGGCTACAAGTTTTCACAAAGAGAATTTAACGAAGAAGATGCGGAGTTGTATAACCCGGTTGGGTTTGAGGTGACGCATTATAGGACACAAACCACAACCAACGCAAACGAGGAGTGATAATGAGAAATTCATATTTAGTTACCGCCATTCTGAGCATGTGCTTTGCTAGCACTGCTTTGGCGTCTTCTACGCCAGTAGATGTAACGACAGACAGTCGTGTTAAAAAAGTGATGTATAACCCTGAACAAGTCTATGAAATTAGAACGAGCTATGGCGTTTCAAGCACAATTCTGTTTGGTGATGATGAGAAGGTGACTGCTGTATCGCTAGGTGACCCAACTGTGTGGCAAGTCACACCCATGGCAAACTCACTCAACATTAAACCCATTGCACTCAACCCCGATACTAACATGACCGTTTGGACGGATAAGCATATTTACTTATTCAATCTGCATGCTATTCAGCCACAGCTTGATGATGTCGGTCATATTGTAAAACCAGCATCTACGCGCGGGCTCCTGTACATGCTGAGGTTTACCTATCCAAAAGTAGATTTCATGACAATCCCTAAATCGGATATTGCGAGTAACACATATACCCCAGCTTGCAATAACCGTGATTACACAGCCTACGGTGACAAGGCTGTATCCCCCACAAAAGTGTGTGATGACGGAAGATTTACTTACTTTGCATTTACAGAACATCAGAATCATCCAGCCATTCTTATGGTGGATGAATACGGACTCGAGCATGCCGTTAACTTTAGACAATCTGGTCAGTTCTTAGTAATAGAGAGATTAGCTGCACAATTCTCATTGCGCTATGGTGATTCAGTTTCTACCGTTTTTAACGAATTACCACCCAAAGAATTGATGCCAGAGGTATAGGTCATGACTGATGAATTGAATTCAAGCAAAGGCAGTGATGTTAAAGAGTCTAAGAGTGGGAAAACAACATTGTTGTGCATCTTGTTTTTAGTGGTTGCCGTCGTGTTCTTGGGCAGCAAATTACTGCGTGAAGACAAAGGTGAAAATGTTGAGCGCGAAAAGGTGGTACATGAGGATATCAACTTGCCTTCTGCACAAAAAACACAAGTGGCGCTTCCGCCTGTGCCGCAAAAGCAAGAGCCTATGAGAGTAGGCAACCGCAGGCAACCAAGCCAAGATCAAATAGCAGTGGGGCGATTAATGGCGCCCAGTGTTATTTTCAATAATGATACACGGGCGATAGGAGGTGGGGACACATCAAGCGTTGCAGGAAAATCAAACAAGTCTCTTGACCCTGATTCTGCTTGGGCAAACGCAATCGAGCAATCGAGCGTAAAGGTGAGTGCTGCTTCACAGCAGGTCGATCTTGATTACAAGATTTTGCAAGGCAAGCGGTTTAACGGGGTGTTGACACACGCTATCAATAGTGACTTACCAGGCATGGTTGTTGCTGAAATCAGCCAACCTGTTTACGGAGAAATGGGCACGGAGATACTATTGCCAAAAGGGACGCGATTGGTAGGGCAATATAATGCCTCCGTAAAGAAGGGGCAATCACGCTTATTCTTTGTTTGGCAGCGCGCAATCACACCCTCTGGCATTGATATTGATATCTCTTCCCCTGGTGCCGATAGGATGGGACAGGCCGGCTTAACCGGCGATGTTGATACGCACTTCTGGGAAGTTTTCGGCCAAAGTGTGTTGATGTCTTCATTGGCGCTAGGGGTAAGCAGCTTTGGTGAACAAGGCTTATACGCCAACCAATATCAAAACGAAGTGGGGCAATCATTAATTGATGCATCATCAGAGATGATGTTATCTAATGACAATATCAAGCCAACAATTCGTATTGAACAGGGAACAATCATCAATATTGTGGCAGCAAAGGACTTGGATTTCAGTGGTGTGTATAAGAAGCAGCAGGATGTTGTATTTTAATGTCTATCGCATCACTAGAAACAACGCTGAAACCGATCAGGGCATTCTTGGATGCCCCCGCTGTATCTGAGCTGTCTATCAATAAGCCGAATGAAATTTGGTGTGATAATGGGGCAGTAGCGACTCGTGTGGCTATCCCCTATGATTACGGTATGTTGGAGAGGCTGGCACAGTTGACAGCCTCTTTTAATAATCAGATTATCTCAGACGCTAAGCCGATATTGTCAGGAACATTGCCTGGAGGTTACCGCATTCAAATTGTGCGGGCACCTGCGGCGCTACAGGTCAACAGAGATGGAACGACATCAAATACAATCTCAATATCCATCAGAAAGCAAACCATCCGTGATTTTAGTGTGGATGGATACGCAGCGGGAGGAGGGCTTTCCCGTGTGGGCGTCCATGCTTCACAACAAGAGACCTTGAATCATGATTTAAACTTATTGATCGATCAAAAGCAGTATGCTGATTTTTTAAAAAAAGCGGTAAAGGCTAAAAAGACCATTTTAATCAGCGGCGGTACCTATTCAGGGAAAACTTCTGTACTCAATATGCTATTAAAGGAGCTTGACCCAACAGAGCGAATCATTACGATTGAAGACGCTGCAGAGGTGGTGATCCACAATGAAAATCAGGTACGCTTGTTCTATACGCGCGGAACACAGGGCATAGCCAGCGTGTCAGCGGCAGATCTCATCACATCTTGCTTACGAATGAGGCCCGATAGGATCATCATGGGTGAACTACGCGGGGATGATGCCGTGCATTGGTTAGCCGCGGCCAACTCTGGGCACGAAGGCACGCTTTCTACGATCCATGCAGATACACCGGCGATGGCTATTGAAAAGATGATCGAAATGGTCAAGCTAGTTCGTCCAGGGCAAACAGATGAATCTATTAGAAACTATATTACATCAGTCATTGATATCATCATTCAAATCAGAAAAGACCATGCGACCGGCGAGAGGTACATCTCAGACATAGAATGGGTGAAACATGCAAATTTTATATAACCATTTAATCTTTGCATCATGCTGAGATTTGAATTATTTGTTTCATGGTAGCTCCTTACTGAAGGTCGTTGTATTTATACTTTAGTTCAAGAAAAAGTAATCACTGAGCGAATACTTTTGCCTGCATGCATCAAATCAAAAGCACGATTGATATCACCTAGCGGCATCGTATCAGTCACCATCTCATCAATTTTTATTTCACCTTGCATATATTTTTCAACATAACCAGGCAATTGGCTTCGTCCTTTAACGCCACCGAAAGCCGACCCGCGCCACACACGGCCGGTCACTAATTGAAACGGACGGGTTGCGATTTCCTTGCCAGCACCCGCAACACCGATGATGGTTGATTCCCCCCAACCTTTGTGACAGCATTCCAAGGCAGCGCGCATAATGTCGACGTTACCAATACATTCAAAAGAATAATCGACACCGCCATCGGTTAAATTCACAATCACTTCCTGAATGGGTCTATCATATTTTTTAGGATTGATGCAATCCGTTGCGCCCAGTAATCTTGCCATCTCAAATTTACTTTCGTTGGTATCAATAACAATAATGCGCGATGCTCTAGCCATAACAGCGCCTTGCACCGCACTCAAACCAACACCACCCAAACCGAAAATAGCCACCGTTGCCCCCGGGGTCACTTTCGCGGTATTTAAAACAGCACCGATGCCTGTTGAAATACCACAGCCCAGCAAACAAACCTTATCAAGCGGCGCAGACTTATTGATTTTTGCAAGCGCGATTTCGGGAATGACCGTGTACTCGGAAAATGTCGAAGTACCCATAAAATGAAAAATAGTTTTGCCATTTTTCGAAAAACGAGAAGTTCCATTTGGCATTAATCCTTTCCCTTGAGTGACACGTATGGCCTGACATAAATTCGTTTTTCCGGATAAACAGAATTTACAGGCTCCACACTCCGGGATATATAACGGAATAACATGATCACCTACGGCGACAGATGTTACTCCCTCGCCAATTTCTTCAACGACACCACCGCCTTCATGACCCAATATGCAAGGAAAAATCCCCTCTGGGTCATCGCCGCTTAACGTGAATGCGTCTGTGTGACACACACCTGTTGCAACCATGCGCACCAACACTTCACCATCTTGTGGGCCTTCTAGATCAACCTCTTCAATGCTTAAAGGTTTCCCTACTTCCCATGCAACCGCAGCTTTTGTTTTCATTTCCCATCTCCTTTAGATTGTCGACATATTTATGCTATTTAGGAAGCCTGAAAGCCCTTCACTCATTGACTTTTCCCTTTGTATGCGACAACGGTTGGGAAAATATTTGCATCGTCAGGTATCAGTTGAATATCATTAAAGCCAACAGATTCGAGCTGCGCTTTGGTTTGGCGCGATGTTCTGTAGGATTGAAATTTTGCTTGCATGATATCAACAAAAATAACCTTTTGAATAAGCAAATCATCTTTGTTAACGCGGGACATCTCCCATTCGCATTGATCATTAAGGCCGGGTGGGGGCGTTAAAAAGCTCGTTACCAATTTTCCGCCAGGCTTAAGGGCGTTATAAAATTGTTGATACAAGGCTTCTACTTTATTGTTATCTTTCTCATAGACATTAAGTCCATTGCTAGAGATTAAATCAAAAGTGTTTTCCATCTCAAGATGCCATGCATCTCGTTGTATCAAATTTAAACTTGCTGAGATATTTCGTACTTTTGCTAGTGCAGCAGCAAGTTGCAGCGCCTCTTGATCGTAATCAATCCCCGTGAGTTTAATGGAGTTGGTATTTTGAAAATCAAGATATACCAATTCACCCATCATCCCACAAGGAATGCACGCAAGATTAGCATCAGGTTTAACTTGTGTTTGATTTTCTTTGAGAAATATTTTGAAACGCTGCTGTGTTGCCAACAATGTAGGCGCACGGTTCAGCAGAAAATCTTCTAATTTGGTCAGGGGTTTTTCTGGATACCAGGGATGAGTGAGCATATAATGCGTCCAATATCCATTGACGCCTTGGTTTTGCAATAAAAAACGGCCAAAATCAAATTCGCTGAGTTCATGTAAAAGTGCCAATTGGGATCGCACAGTAACATGGGGCTTTTCGCCCTCTTGGCGTATACGTTTGCTGATCACATCTAACGTTTCTTCAATAGACAGTGGGGCCTGGGCATGAGAGATGAGGCGTGTTTGTTCTGTTGTGCTTGTCATAAAACCTCGTCCTAGATTTGATCCAATATCAATAAATAATGAGGATACCATCAGGTGCTCTTTACGTCGAGGGTCGAATAACCGGTGTCAACGCAAGCCCTTGCAAATTCCCTAAAATTATGAGAATCTGGCATCTTCCCAACAAAAAATATGGAGCGAATTCGTGGACATTTATCCAATAGTAGAGATGATGGCAGGCTGGGCACGTAGTTACCCATTTATTCTGCTCCTATTAGGGTCAGCTATCTACGTTACCCTTCGTCTACGGGGGATCCAGTTCCGCAAAACGGGTCAGGCGTTTCAATGTTTAATAGGTCAATCGGACGATCAGCAAGGTCGCGGGGAAGTCAGCAACTTTGGTGCGATGGCGACGGTGTTGTCGGGCACGATAGGCACGGGTAACATTGCTGGCGTTGCCACAGCGATTACGTTGGGCGGTCCAGGCGCTATTTTTTGGATGTGGGTAACCGCATTATTCGGTATGGCGTTAAAGTACGCGTGTTGTTTATTAGGGCACCATTATCGTCGCGTGGATGCGCGGGGCGAGATTGCGGGTGGTCCGATGTACACCCTCAAATATGGTCTTAACATGCCCAAGCTCGGCGCATTTTTTGCGATCGCGACCTTGTTGGCAGCTGCTACGACGGGCGGCATGGTGCAGTCGCACTCAGTCGTAGACGGTATTATTTATGTGTTGCCTCAAGCAGAAGAGTGGCGCCTTGCGATGGGCTGCATTATTGCCTTCTTAGTCGGTATCGTTATTCTGGGTGGCGTGCAACGTATTGCAACCGTAGCATCCGTCGTCGTTCCCTTTATGGCCGTTGCGTATTGCGGATCCGCACTTGTCATTTTATTAGTGAACTATGCAAAACTGCCCGGCGCATTCATGACGATTTTCACGTATGCGTTAAACCCCTGGTCTGCGGGCGCAGGCATGTTAGGTGCAGCAATTCAGTTCGGTGTATTGCGTGCGTTGTTCGCCAGTGAAGCGGGTTTGGGAACGGCGCCCATTGCGTTAGCGGCTACCAAGACGAATTACTGTGTCCGTGCAGGCTTGATTGGCATGATTGGACCCTGGTTTGACACGATGCTGATTTGTACGATGACGGCATTGGTGATTATCATTGCAGGTTTCTACGGTGACAATATTCCTCATGGTTTAGTGGGGGCGGGTTTATCAGCTGCTGCATTCGAACAAGGTTTGGAAAACGCATTTGGACACGCTGCAGGCGTGGTTGGCGCGGTGGTGGTAGGTGCAGGTCTGGTATTCTTTGCATACACAACGATCATTGCCTGGGCTTATTATGGTGATCGCGCTATGCAGTTTTTATTGGGGCCTAAAGCAGTCACGCCTTTCCGCTTAGCGTTCATTGCCTTAACCTTGATAGGTGCGGTGAGTTCGTTAGAAATGGTATGGGCACTGGCCGATATTGCGAACGTGTTGATGGCTGTACCCAATATAATCAGTTTGTTGTTATTGGCTGGCATGGTTAAGAAAGCAACTGATGACTACTTCAGTGCTAAAACTCACCTTGTGCCTGAATCTGATTGCGTGAATCCACCGGCTGAATAACAATCTCCTAATTTGTGCAAGTTATCCATATCTGCTAAACTGTTCAATATATGTACAAAAATAAGGATGGCTTCATGCAACAGATTGACTTTAAACGATTAGACTCGCAGCTGGCTTTTTTTAGGGAAGTGGACAAACTGAAGCAGGTCTTTCGGCAAACCCTCCTTCTGGATGGTTCCCGCCTTGAAAACGACGCAGAACATTCCTGGCATTTAGCGATGATGGCGCTGACATTCAAAGAGTATGCGGTTACGCCAGACATTGATATTGGCAAGGTATTGAAGCTCGTGGTTCTCCACGATGTGGTCGAAATTGATGCAGGTGACGTATACACTTATGCCCATTTCGATCCCAAAGAAAAGCATGCTAAAGAGTTAAAAGGTGCGATGCGTATTTTTGGTATTTTGCCACCGGATCAAGCGCAAGAGCTTATCGCTTTATGGCATGAATACGAAGATAAAAAGACGCCAGAATCATTATTCGCGACGGCGATCGATAAACTGCAACCCTTTCTGCACAATTATTATGTGGATCACACAGCATGGCGTTTACACGATGTGCCCAAACATCGCGTCATCGAAAAAATGTCAGTGATTGCGAAAGGCGCCCCTGCTTTATGGGAGTTCGTGCAAATCTTGATAGAAGAAGCGGACGCAGACGGCTTATTTGCGGATAGCCGAAATAAGCACGTTGCTAATTCCTAAACAGTTAAATGGACGTGTTGCAACCATAAGCGCTTTTCAGTGCATCAATTGCACTTCCAATGGAATTTTGTGTTTGAGAGGGTGTTTCTGGTGTCACCGTCAACACGTAAATGCCACCACCTGTAGATAGCGGTACGGTATACATCAATGAATCGTTGCTGTAATAAGTCAATGTAGGAATGGGGGTGGGTAAATTGTTATTCAACATTTGCTCAACAGTCACATATTGTCGGGCGGCATTGCCCAAACCACCAACACTTGGCGAAATGGGGATAACGCAGCCAGAACCACATGAAACCAAAGAGATGTAATTGGTATTCCCATTGGTTTGCCAGTAATTGCCATCGGCATTAAAGTTCGTGGGTAGGGTCGTTAGGCTAAGGCTAGGTAATGCCGTCGCACCAGTACTATCGCCGGTTCCAACAGCAGGGCCCGGGTAGGAAGAGGTTGAGGAATAGACATCATATAGGCGTTGCAAACCGGCCGTATTATTGCCGAGAACGCCACCGACATTGGTGCTTCCAACCAGTGTCGCTATAGACAATGATGTATTGATGGTAGCACTGATGTCGCTAAGACTCCCAACGAGCCCCCCCACACTGTCACTGCCCGTGACGGTGCCATGATAAAGTACATTCGTGAGGGCGCCCCCGAGTCCAAGGCTACCTACCAAACCGCCGACATTATTATTGCCAGTAACTGTTGCACTCACGAATACATTGGATATTTTGGCTCCCATAGGAGGGTCAGCCATAATGCCTGTCGTGAAGCCCGCGATAGCCCCGACATTGTCGTGGCCTATGATAGTGGAGTTAGTTAAAGAAAAATTATATATTTGGGAAGACTGGGCGTTACTGAACAACCCAACATTATCTGTCCCAGGAAGATTGATGGTCAAGTTAGAAATGGTAAAACCATTACCGTTAAAAAACCCAGCGAAGAGGCTAATAGGCGTGAATGAACTCAGTCCTGTGCTGATATTCCCGCCCAGTGCATAGGTCCCTGTCGGATTGCTATTGATGTTTTCCAAATCAGCTGCCGTATGGACAAGCATATAGGTGAAGAGGCTGCCCGCATTGACATTCGGAAATGAATCCTGGACAGGATAGCTGGATGGATTATAGTAAATGTTCACTTGCGCAGAAGGCACATTGACGGTATTGCCGGGCGATCCTGATGTAAATGTTACCGTGCCTACGCCGCTATTGCTGAAGTCTGAATATAACGTGACATTGCCATTGCCAGTGCTATTAATGGCGATACCCGCGCCGGTATTAAAATCAATGGTATGCCCTGCTTGCGCGGTGAAATTTGCATTGGTGGACCAGCCCACTGGGGTTAAGCTATTCGTGAAAAAGATATTATTCGTTGCATTAATAATAAGGTTGGTGCCAGCGCCTAAAATACTGCTGTAGGTAGATGCGGCTGCATCATTGACGGTGATATCGGTTGGGTCAAGGAACCATGTGCCTGCTTTTCCATGGGGTGCACTGGCATTGACATAAGCGCTACTGACGTCCAAGAATGGACCTGAGGTTTCGATGTATCCTCCGTTCCCAGAGAGCGCACCACCGGTTGCAAGCAAGTTGCCGATGACGTGCGTTGTGCCTTCGGAAATCACACGAATGGTGCCCGCATCACCTAAAAGTCCTGCGCTGACATCGAGTGTGCCTGATACATTCACGTTGGTGTTGCCATAGCCTTGCAAAATAATTTTACCTGCTTGTTTGCCGACGGATGTTGCGGAAATATAACCAGACATATTCACGACATTTTCAACGAGTGCATCTGCAGCAGCGGCAGTGAGTGTGACGCTGCCGCCAGCGGCTTCAATGCGACCGAGATTATCGACTTCATTTTTGCTGGCCATGGAGGATGCATCAAATGAAATTAAGTTATCCCCATATAAATCGATAGTGAATGCAGTGCCTGCAGCGAGGGCCACTCTTCCCAAGCGAGCTTGAATCACGCCTCTATTTTGAACATTAGGCGCAACGAGTGCGGCGAGCCCTGCATTACGTATGGTAATGGTTCCCTGATTAATAATTTGGGAGGAAATAGGTGCGTTTGTGAAATGGTAATTACCCTTCATGAAGTCGCTATTACTAATACTCGCCGTTGAAACGACGAGGCCGGCCACATCCACCTGCGCTGTTTTACCAAACACAATGCCACTGGGGTTAACGAGAAACACTTGGCCATTAGAACTTAATGAACCCATGATTTCGGACATATTGTTGCCAGTCACACGATTTAAAATGACGGAATTCGAGGAAGGTTGATTAAAGCGTGTTGATTCACTCGGGGCGATGGAAAAGCTGCTCCAATTGACGATGGCGCTATTGCTGCGTTGTGTAATGACCGTGTTTGAACCATAGCGGATACTGGCGTTGCCTCCTACGACCTGACCTCCCATGGGGTTTGCTATGACGGGGCCAGCAGCGAAAAGTAAGCACAAAGAAACGCTCCGCTCTACAAGCCATTGACACGCATCACGCTTAAAACGCATTTAAACCACCTAGTTAACGTACTGCTATTGTATAAGCATAGTTCACATTAAGGAGAGGTGCAACCTATTAGGTTATTGTAAATCAATGGGTTATGTTCAATAAAGGATAATGCCAATCGCCACCCTACGTCCCTCATTGGCGAGTAGGTTATAGGTACGTGCGGCAGCGGGGGTGGTCATTACTTCTAGGCCTATGCGTTTTTCCCAACAGAGGGCTAACAACGCGTGAGGGAGGGGGGATGATTTTGCGCCTGTCCCCAGCAAAATGAGGTCAGGATGACCTTGCATGAGGGGTGCGAGCAATTCAGCCGTGAGTTGTTCGATGGCGGTGATGGGCCAATTGAGCAAAGCAGGTTCGACCGTGATGATAATACTGTGGTCGTAGTGTGTTTCATTCACAAGGGCCGTGTGCTCATCCACACGACGAAACACAAAAGGTTGTGTGGGTTTGTCTTCTGAAAATTGCATATATTGTTAACCAGTACTATTTTAAAACAAGGTCCCGGCGTTTATGTGCAGGAGTGTCTCATGACACGCCTTCCCATTTTTCCGGTCCATTCACTGAACAAGGAGCTGTTCATGGCTGACATCACCTGGATTATCCCCGACGTAAACTTCTCGAAGGATAACACAAAAATTTTAAATGCGAGGGATATTCCCACCGCGGCGTACCACGCCCTAGGTGGAGAGGGTGATTTGCCGCGAGCGGCTTTATTGGCCTTGTACCATGATTTACCGCCTGCCCCGGCCTGGTTATTATGCGAGCCGGTGGAGTTAATTGCAGCACGACGCGACGTGGTGTGTTTAGGTAATGCGCATTTTGAATTTGAGCAAGAAGAAGCGAATGCATTTGCTGCGACATTCAATGCCTACTGGGAAGGCACAGGGCGAATACTGTACACGCCGACGCCAAGGCAGTGGTTATTGGCGTTACCAGAGCCTGTCGCCTTCAAAACAAATCCTTTATGTGATGTGTTAAACCAGCCTATTGTATCGGGGGATCGTGCATGGGACGCGCTGTTTTCAGAGGCCCAAATGTTGATGCAAGCACATCCGGTAAATCGCGCTAGGGCAAGTTTATTGCCTCCTGTGAATGGGTTATGGTTTTCGGGTGAAGGCGAGTTACCCGTACTTGCAAAGCAGCCGCGTCTACGAGTGATGACCGATATACCCGAGGTCATCAGTTTAGCCAAGAGTGTGATGGCAACTGTGTTGCCGGTGAGTGAGACTATTCAAGCCAGTGACGCCCCGTTGATCATTACCTTGTCCTATAAAAATTTAGGCACACCGTGTGCAGAAGATTTTGTTGAGATTTTCGAGAATCAATGGTTGCAACCGTTGCTGGTGCGTGAGAGAATTGCCGAAAATATGATAGCCACATGATTTCTTAATTGATAGGGTAATGAAAAAACATAATGACTCCTCCCGCCCAAATTCGCCGTCGTGCATCTGAGGTAACGGCGCTCCTCTCAGACGTTCCTGCCTTTCTTGCTCGCATTTACGCGAATCGTGGCATCAAAGATGCGCGCGAATTATCATGTTCCTTAAATGATTTATTGCCATATCACGGATTAAAAGGCATTGATGCAGCGGTTGATGTATTGGTGCCGATGCTGATGGCACAAAAGCGATTTTTGATTATTGGGGATTTTGATGCAGATGGAGCGACAGCCACGAGCGTCGGTGTTCGTGCATTACGGATGTTGGGCGCAAAGCATGTGGATTTTTTGGTTCCGAATCGTTTTGAATATGGCTATGGTTTAACGCCGGAAATTGTGGTGGAAGCAGCGAAGCGCAATCCCGACGTGATCATCACTGTCGACAATGGGATATCGAGCATTGAAGGGGTGGCGCATGCGAACTCATTAGGTATTCCTGTGGTGGTGACAGATCATCATTTAGCTGGACGTGAATTGCCTCAAGCAACAGCGATCGTGAACCCGAACCAACCGGGCTGTACCTTTGCGAGCAAAGCATTGGCGGGAGTGGGGGTGATTTTTTACGTGATGTTGGCGTTGCGTGCGCGATTGCGTGAAATGAATGTATTTGAAGGATCGGCCCCCAACCTCGCGGAATTACTGGATATTGTGGCGATGGGGACGGTAGCCGATTTGGTCCCACTCGATCAGAATAATCGTATTTTGGTACGACAAGGGTTGATGCGCATTCGCAAGGGGTTTGCCTGCCCAGGTATTCAAGCGCTGTTGAAAGTGGCAGGAAGAGAGCCATCGCGTATCAGTGCCCAAGATTTTGGTTTTGCACTGGGTCCGCGGTTGAATGCGGCGGGGCGGCTTGAAGATATGTCGATTGGGATTGAATGTTTATTGAGTGAGACGATGGAAGCCGCGATGCCATTAGCGGAGCAGTTAGACACATTGAATGGCGAGCGTAAAAACATCGAGGCGGACATGCAGGCGCAAGCGGATGCACTCCTGCGCCATCTGATGCCCTCTTTCCAGGGAGCGCCTGCTTTGCCGCGCGGTCTCGCTTTGTACGACCCTTCCTGGCATGTCGGCGTGGTAGGCATACTGGCCTCACGCGTTAAAGAGGCGCATCATCGTCCGGTGATTTGTTTTGCCAAAGGCAGTGATGGATTATTGAAGGGATCGGCACGTTCTGTGTCTGGCGTCCACATTCGAGATGTCTTGGATCGTGTTTCGACGGAAAACCCTGGGATCATCATTAAATTCGGCGGTCATGCGATGGCGGCGGGTCTGACAATAGAGGAAGCGAAATACGAGGCCTTCTCCAAAGCTTTCTCAGACACCGTGGCACTCTTTTTGAGGGAAGAGGACTGCATGGGGGTGCATTGGAGCGATGGTGAGCTTGAGCCTCATGAGATCACGCTGGAGACGGCGAGGGCCTTGGACCTGGCAGGCCCTTTTGGTGCGCAGTTCCCGCCGCCTTTATTTGATAATGTCTTCACTGTCGTTTCTCGCCGCCCCATGGGTGGAAATAAGCACATGCGCTATCTATTAGTGCAACCTGGGCGCATTCCCGTTGAAGCGGTGCATTTTGGGGTGAAAGAAGGCGAGGTTGCGGATGAGGGCGAGCAGGTTCATGTGGCCTATGCCCTTGAATTAAATCATTTTAGAGGCGATGAAAAGTTGCAGTTGAGAATTGTAACGCTTTCGTAGGGGCGAAATCTATTGCCCGCATCACTATTGGCTATCTCCCTGCTACTATGGTATTCTACTGCCTGATTAAACCAAGGTGGAGTCTCTAACTATGCCGTCGCAGCTATTCAACGTATTAAAAGATGATTTTGATGAATTATTTAACAATACATTACCCGTGAATCACCCGTTCTGGCTAAAGATGGCCTGCTTAATTATTTTGGAGCAGGAAACAATTGGATCTCCTGAATTATATGAGGGGTATCTAGCAGGATATCTTGATCTGTATGCTCAGCATCCGATGAATGAACAGACTGCATCAGTTATTATCGATCTTGGAAATCTCATGACATTATCCGATGTGCTGAGAACAGTCAGTACAAAATGCGACAATCCCAAGGTGGCAGACCGCATTACGGGGGACATGATAGCGCATTGGCAGAGAATTCTTTCAATAAACGAGATGTCAGGGAAAGAAAAAAAAGTCGCGAATCAAATGTTAGCAAAAATCAAAGAAAAATGTCGCGTCTCAGGAGGGGTATTTATAAATCAGCAAGATAATGTTTTTGGTTTATTGGCGATGCATTTGAATTTTTATATGATTTTAAGATCTCCTAAAAGTGATTATGAAGTATTGCTTCGATGGTTCGATGGTCATCGCGAACAAGCCGAATTGTTTATGACCTGGATATGCCAAAGCACGCTAAGGGATTTTACAAAAGTCATAGTGAAATTAAAAGAATTCAATCAAAAATATTGGGGTGATATTCATCGGAAAGTCATTCGTTTATCATTGGCGCAGGCAAAAAACGCCGCGGCTGGGGCAACGCCGGCACCCGTGATGGCTCCTCCTCCTGCAGACGTTGTTGTGCATGACATGTCGCTGACACCGTTGGAAAAAGAAGCTGTTGATAAAGAAATGCGATACTTGCTTTATCCAAGTCGCATTCCCAAAGATTATAACGCGACAGTCTTAGGAAGAGTGGTTGATTTGCTATTCACCATGCATGAGAAGTCTATTCATAAAGATAAAGATCTCGATGCCTTTAAAGCAAAAAGAGGCCTTACGGCCATCATAGAAGATGATGAAAAACCATTGATTTCAGCGCTTAAGTTTTTCAATGAAAATGGCGAGGAGGTCAGTGCTGTTGAAGCTGTGCTGCTCACCAGTGTATTGACGAGCGCTCAAAAAGCGAGTTTGATCATTGGGATGCTTATTGATGAGCCAGGGCTTGCCTTTTTTACAAAAAAAAATCAGCAGACAAATATTTTCGAATTAGCAGGAGCCAATGCATTATTCAAACATTATCCCGATGAATTTGAGCAAGCCTGCATGTTATTTTTATTGCGCTCAAATAATGTCGAAGTCAGCAGTAAAATGGCACGTTGGCTCGGTGACGAGACAGTGTCCAAACACGCCGACATTCGCGACGACTTAGTCACATGGTTTTTCGAAAAGTGCCGTACAGAATTGTGGGCTACATCGCTTTGGAAAATGCTTTCAGAGCCTGCGCAAGTTCACCTAGGTATTTCTGCGCTCGTACATCTAAAAGAATTTGATCTTGTGTTCAAACGGTTTGTAGAATGGCTTATTAACAACAAAAAGAGTCAATCAAATTTCGCTGTGGGGAAAGTATATTTTCCAAATGACAAACGCATGCCGGTTGTCAAGCAGGTGCTGGATGCTATTTTCTGGGCATACGAGGAGCATTTTTATCAAGAGAGCAAGAAAGATCCGGATGCCCACGATGCACCTTCACGCGATTTGGCGTTAGCGAGACTATGGCGGGTGACACCTGCAGAAAGAGACCTTCAAGTAAAAGCTGCTTTGATGGGCGGTATTGCCAGGGGTGCGATCGCAGGTGTCATGTGCGAAACATATTTAGACGATGGGTGCATACCTTTGCAGGACTTGTTATCGTTTGCAAAAAGTACAACCCTTCCAATGGGTAAGTATTTTGCTGCGAGCGCTTGGAATTCCCTCGATGAAAACACTTATAAACGACTTAAGCTGGCACTCGCTTTGGGTGAAAAAGTAGAAAGTGTATTGGCAATGGGAAAGAATAAACTTGATTTGTCATCAGAAAAGGCAAAAATATTGCTAGGTCTGAAAGAATCAACACAAGTCCAGAACTCTGACCTTGAGGGAGAAATGGCGTATTTGTTTGATGCGCCAATACCTACTCATGCCTATTTTAAGTCATTCTCTGAAGAAGATCTGTCATTTATGGAAAATGATGGCCTCACTGAAACAGAGAAAGCAAGGCGAATTGTTTATTTAACACTCACAGAACCAACGGCATTGTTTTATCGGAAAGAAAATGTTAAGACAAACATATGGCAAGATGAAGCATCTCGGCGCATGATGAATGCGTGCCATCCATCTTTGATGAATCAAACGATCCTGTCTATTTTATTGTCTGATGATGAAGCGGCAAGAGAAGAGATGATAGATTGGTTAGGGTGTGAAACTTATCCTGATACAGAAGCGTTGCGTGAAGATTTTTATAAATGGTATATGTTGGATGGGCTTTGCATTGTTTCTGAAAATAATTTGAATCAAAAGTGGGTTAAGACCACGTGGGCGCTCCTGAGCTCTCAACACATATCAACTGTCATTCATATCCTTGCATTCTTTGCAAATAAACCTGAAACCACCAGTAAATTCTTCAAAACGTTGTTCAAGAGATCAGATATTAATACCGAGGGTTACCATATCGATATGGTGACACGATTACATGTGTATAAGAATCCAGCATTACCCGTTGATAAAGCGCTTGAATGCATGCACTTGATATACTGGCTAGCGATGCAGATTGAGTATGAAGCCAGACCAGAAGAATCTGGCCGTGATAGGTATCTTGCAATGCTATGGAAATTGCCCAATAAGGATAGAGTGATTGAAATGAAGGTGGCCCTCAAGGCAGGGATCCCTGCATTTGACATGGCGTTGACACTGGGTAATGCATACTGCAGTGATGATAAATTAACATTAGACGATCTAAAATATATAAATGACAATGTTAATTTGCCCTTTGTTCACTTCATCTCACAAACGGTATGGATGCGAGGGGATCTCATTGAAAAAAGATTGGAAGCTGCCTTTGCACTAGGCGCTAAACTGAGTGATGTTTTATCTGCGAAAAACCAGCCAATTGAAATTCCTGCCGCCACATTGGGTAAATTCATTAAACTTATCGATAGATATAAATTATGGGATTCAGCGCCTGTTGAAACTCAGTTAATTCTGTTGCGATTCGTTTCAGAAGAGATGCTCAAGAAAAATAAACAATTGCCGATCAGCGAACGCTTCATCAGTGCATGTCGAACCAATCCAATTTATGCATTTGACGTTATTCTAAAACACTCCTCACTCATCAAGAAAGTATTTGCCGCTGATGCATCTTCAGAAGCCATCTTGATTGATGACGGTGAATGTAACGGTGAAGTCATTGAATTATTCCGGCATCACGAATACCCGCTCATGCAGTTGATAAAAACCTATCCTCTATTAACGCAATCGTTAAAAGACACCTTCTTTGACACGAAAGGTGATTTTAATAAGGTGCTTGTTGAGAAGTTGAACTCTCCTGATTTTACATGGAAAGCGTTTTTCAAGTTTTATCCTTCATTAGATGCTGGCTTGAAGGATATATTATTTGACAAAAAATCTGCTTTTCATAAAAAGTTTGTTTCCATGCTTGTTGAGAAAATGAATGATAGCTACTTTGCCAGTTTTAATGCCAATGAAGGTGGTGAACAAACGGCTTTGTTGCAATTGTGCAAAGATTTGGAAATATTACCTCTTCTCAACAAAAAATTTAAACAATCTCATTTCTTTATGGCTGGATTGGAACAAAAAATATTTGATCCACAGGCTGTCTTGACGATCGTTAAGGGGCAAAAAAACAGGAAAGATGTGGAAACGTTGTTAGCGCCGCCTAAGCCTGTTCAGGAGAAAAAGGAGATAGTGCCTGTCGATCAGCCTAAAGTTGATGTCGTGCCTGACGTAAAAGAAACAGTGCCTGTCGTTAACAGCAAACCTATTGAAGTGGCTAAACCTGCTGTTAAAAAGCAATCTAAAGACCATGTCAATAGTAAACCTGTTGAAGTGGCTAAGCCTGTTGAGAAAGCGCCAGCAACACAGTCAAAGCCTGTTGTTAAAAAGCAACCTGAGCAGAAGAAACAACAGCCGGCACAAGAAAAGCATCAGAGTGAAACGCAAGTACCTCCTAGACCGGTGAAAATGGTTTTGACGCGTGCGCCCAGGGTCAATAATAAGAGTCGATCATACGTCAATCAAATACAGCAATCGAAGCCTATGGAGCATCCGAAACCTGCAGAGAATCCTAAACCGATAGAGAATCTGCAGCCTACAGAAAACTTGGAACTTATTGCAGCACCAGCGTTCTCTTATGTGGAAGAGGCGAAAGCGGTGGCGTTCACGCAGGTGGCACAATCGAGTGTTGTTGAAACTCTCGAGGACGTCGTCGTGCATCCACAGTTGTACCAATTCGCACTTGGGTGGGCAGCTCCCTGTTTTGCTCGGGTCCCCGCGGTTGTTCCTGTAGATGAAAATGCTGAAGCCATGTCTAAACCAAAGACAAAGTAGTAGGTAACGGTATGTGTTCAGGAGGTTATAACGATGAAGTCTAGTCTATTCGAAAAACTTTCAAACGATTTTGATCGTTTTTTTCAAAATGCGTTGTCCGAAAATGATCCTTTTTGGTATAAGGCATCGGCTCATTTATATGACCAGTTCACGAAATACCCACAGAACTTTTCAAATGAAATGAAACGTTACCTAAGTGATTATCTTGATTTATATGTCATGCATCCTGTTAATGAACAGCGAATGGCTTTATTACTGGATCTCGCTAATATTTTATCTTTTCCTGATGCAATGAAGATCATTTCAGATAAAGTTGAGCTCAATCCTGAGGCTATGTCAGTGCGTATATCGACAGGCATGCTCGAGCGCTGGGGTGTTTGTTCTTCAAGTGAAAAAATGACGGAAGAGGCCGCAACAAAATCTAATAAGCGGTTAGATAAAATTAAATCATGTTGCCGTGGAAAAGAGCTTCCTAACCAATCGCCATATGATGTTGGTTTAGTGGCAAAGCATTTTAATTTCACGTTCATTGTTAAGGAAGATTCAGCCAAATCTGCGCCTGGGATACTTTGGTTTGGGAGCAATCCACCGCAGGCGAAGGTATTCATGGCTTGGTTGTGGGCCACGAAATTGGAGGGTTATCAAAAGGTCATAGAAGTTCTCAAAAAATGCAAAGTGAATCATACGACCTGGGATGACATTTTGCGCGCTGTTATTACAGAGTCAATTGAAAAATCAAGCGTTGTGAATCAAGCCATGTCGAAGTCGTCTGGTGTAAATGAAACGATGTCAGGTGCTGAGCGAGATATTATTCAGAGAGCTATTCAATATATTCAATCCCCTTCCGAGGATGACATTGAATACGAAAAAGTACAAGTGAGTAATCTTGTTAATATCATTTGTGAATGCAACCCTGCTGTGATCAATCAAAAGGAATTATTCAAAGCGGAATTGCTCGAGGAGTTTACAGCAAAAGGTAGAGTTATCACTGATATTGCTTTTGAAGATAATAAAAATGAAGCCTTAAGTTTTGTTGACATGATTGTATTGTCTAAGGAAACAAGCAAGGTTGAAAAGTCGGCATTGATTTCGTATCTAGCCGCGAATGCGCCAAATACATTATTTCAGAACGAAAACCTTAACGTATTTGAGGCGGTGAATAAATATGACTTATTTAATGGCTACCCTGAAGATTATCAATATAGGCTATGTTTTTTGATGATCTCTGCTGCGAATCAGAAATCAATGCTGGAGAAAATTAAAAGATGGATGGATGATTCAAGGCCGCTTGCCATTGCATTTCGAAAAGAGTACGTAAAGTGGTTGATTCATAATTCAACTACTTTATTTGAGATTGAAAATTCTCGATACGCATTTTTGTTTAATCTTAATACGTTGAGCATGTATCAGTCTAAAGATACTTATGCTGCGGTGTTGTTGTTATTGTCTAGAAACCCTGAGATGAAGAACGGATTTATTCAGTTCTTAGTAGATATAAATAACCTGAGTGATTTCTACAATGCTATCTGCAATTATATTGTCACGGATCTAGTTCTAGGTCAAAACAATAATATTGTTGAAATAAAGCATGTATTTCGATCCATTTACTGGGAGGTTTTGCAGCGTCAGTACTTGAAAGATAGTGTAAATATGACCACCCGCGATGAATTTGTTAGGGATTTAATGAATGATAATATGGGAGATATAGATGACGAAATCAAAGCGGCCATTACTGCTGGGATAAGCTCTGAAGAAATATCTCATATTCTTATTCGCAATTTTGCAGATGATTTAAATATTTCTGCTAAAAATTTGATTAAATTTCAGGGATCTTTAAATCCCCTGTTGTGTCAGGTCGTCCTCCAAACGCCTTGGGAATGGAGTGATTTGTCCCGAAAAATTGAAGCCTTAGTGTTATTGGGGGCGTCGGGGAAGGATCTTATTTCCTGTGTTTCTTCTATACTCGAGGGTGGCTGGCGTGCGTCTTCAAATGATTTATCTTTAATGATTCCGGTGGTGGAGAAAGACTGGGACGCGTTAAGCCCCAGCGAAAAGGCCACATTCAACAAAATGAAATCCATCAATGGTTCTAGTAGCAAAGCAGTAGGGGAATGTATGAAAAAGTTAAAGATGAGAGAGGTACCCGCTAAAAAAGTTGAAGTATCAGCACCCGCCGTAAATGCGTCGCGGCTGCCTACTCATCATCAGCGAGCAAATATGTTTGCTCCTTTGGCGATGGATTTTGATTATTTCTTCAAAAATGAAATAACGAGAAATCATCCGTTCTGGTCTAAAGTTGCAAGTTTCATGATGAATGCCATTAAAGCTACAAAGTCAAAGCCCGAGGCAGTTGCTGTCATAATGTGTTTCATTTCAGATTACCTAGATATCTGTGTCAAGTACCCTTCGACAACGCAATCAACTGTTTTTATGGTTGATCTTTTTTCAACGTTGCCCATTGCAGATGCGATTGCAATTATAGATGATAAATTTAACGCTGAAACCAGGAAGCAAGCAGGTTTTGTCATGACGTTGCCCGCTATTTTAGTCAGGGTATGGGAACTACGGATTAATACTGAAAATATGCCTGAACACATTCAGAAGAAAGCGAAGAAGTCCGTTGATAGACTGTCTGTTCAATGTGATCCTACGCTGAATTTTGACCTGTCAAAGCTGATTGGCAGCTTTTTGAATCAGTATGTTTTTCATGCTTTACTTTCACAGAATTTTTCTAATGGAATATTAATTTCCAGTTTGGGTGGGCTGGAGTCGAATGAACCACGTTCACTTGCGTTTGTGCGGTGGATATGGTCGGAGAAACCTGAAGGTTGGCGAGACGCTATTAAAACACTGCTTGGATTCAAACAGACAGCTTTTGATAGAATTAAACTGTTGCCAGCTAATGCCAATAAAACTGATGATGAAATTAACAAATATGTTTACTTTGCGCTCGGCGTACAGATGAATCAATTTTGGCCTGAGATATTCAAAACGGTTCTCGGGGAATATGTTAGCGCGCCTTCTGCCGCTCAACCCGCGCTTCAATCTGGTGATACCCCTCCTGCTCAAATGGCTGTTCTTCATTCAACGCCCACGGCACAAGAGAAAGAAGCGATTGAGAACGAGATGAAATATGTTACCGGTGAATTAGAAATAGATGATGCATATAAGAGTAAGATGCATAAAAAGCTCGCAAATTATTTATATGATTATATCGCCGATAAAACTGAATTTACGTGCAGGGATGTCTTTGAGAGTAAATTTTCTGGCGCGCAATTTCCAATCGCTCGATTGACATCGCGCCTTATGTTCAAGAACAGCGATAATGATTACACAACTGTTTTGGACATACTTGTAAAGGATAAACTCACTAAAGCTGACGAGAAAGCATCTTTGCTTCTATTTTTGGCGATGTATGTGCCAGGCGCCCTTCTTTACTCGTCTGCAAAAAATATCTTTATGGAAGCATCGAGATTGAAAATGTTTGATGATTTTCCCGCTGGATTCGAACTTGCCATGTGTTATTCCATTTTAGCCTCAGGTGACAAGACTGTTGGGGACGAGCTGAGAGGCATGCTTGGTTCAGAGCATTTGGTGCGCAATGCGTTTGTTGTTCAGTTTTTTGAATGGTTTTTCAAACGCGCGGAAGTAGTTCCAGGTGAGCATGATAATCGCATGGTTTATACCATCTGGGGGCTTTTGTTATCGGGTCATCGTCTTCTCATGACGCCGATGCTCGAAGAACTTTTCAATAGGCCAGTGTTAAGAGATCGATTTATCTCTTATGTTGTCGAGGCTGAACTCGGTTTTGATAATTTTTATGACCACATGTGGTCTTGTATCAAAAATATAGAGAACATTAAACCTGAAGAAAGATTGATGACAATAAAGCATTGGCGACATTTGTATTGGTCATTATTGCAAAAAGAGATTGTACTGAATGTCAGGCAGCCTCATCGTGATTTATTTATTAAAAAAATGCTCATGCAGGATGATTTTAAAGATGACCTTCAGGCTGCTCTATGTGCGGGTGTTCCGGTTGATGATCTGGCGCATTGGTTGTCAAGGGGTTTCGCGGAAAACAAAACGATTGATCCGGATAAGTTTCTTCAGATAAATGATTTGCTAGTGCCTGAGCTCCTCAAATCAGTGATGTGGGAACCTTTTGGGGCCGGTGATCTGGTTCGCAAAATTAAACTGTTGAATATGTTGAAGGCATCTGCATCTGATTTAATCTTTTCGGTTTGCATATTGAATAACAAATCAGTTTTGTTAAAGTCTGAGGAATTGAAGCTGATGTTGCCGAAAATTCAGCGTGTTTGGGATTCGATTGCTTGGGAATCAAAGTTTCACTTCTTGCAAATTGTTCCTAGCAATGAATTGTCTACGGGTGCACTTAAGAATAAGCTTTCTGAAAGCTCATTTATATCGATGGTTCGAGCGGATAAAGGCTTTAAGCTTGGTCTTGCATTGCTGCTTAAGCATCCATTTTTAATGAAAGCCGTTTTGACTGTGGATGCCCCTGGCCCGTCTAAAGACTTGACGGATAAATCCGACATTAAGCTTTGGAAATCGTTACTGACACATCCTCAATGCCCAATGGACTATTTCGTTAAATGTTATGGCTTGTTGAGCGAACTGTTGAAGAAAGCCATCTTTGATGAGAATAACAAGGCTTTTGTCAAAAAGTTATGTTCTACGTTATTGAGTGATGAATTTTATAATACGCTGTCGGATGGCGATAAGGTACTTCTTATCACCCTGTGCAAAGAGCAATCGTTGTTTTCGAAGCTGAAAGTTTCAAAAAACGTTCATCAAATTGTGTTAGCGGGCATTGATCTGAATATTTTTGATCGTGATGATCTGTGTGACTTGACGAGGATCAATGCTCACAGTAAAAAAGTCATTAATGATTATCTTAATCCTCCTCAGCCAGTGGTTGAGCCAGCCTCCGCGAGTGACGTCCAAGAGGACCCTGTCCCTATACAACCTGCAGTTGAGACGGTAAAAACCGAGACAGTTCCGGTCTCATTTTATGCCCATAATGCATTCCCATCGAACAAGACTTCAGGACAGGTGAATGAAGCGTTGAAATCGACGTTGTTATTCAGCAGCAAGGCGATCACATGCCCCGTGGCTGAAAGGCTCAATAAAACGCTGACCGTATGGAACCCTCTCATACGGAATTGACGATTGACATTCACCTCTATACACGGTACCTTTCTAAATTCACTCTCAGATTTTAGAAAGGTACCAGATATGGCAAATCGCGGGCATTCATTAGGCCTTGTGATGCTAACGGCATTGGTTGTTGGCAACATGATAGGCTCGGGCATTTTCTTACTCCCTTCGGCCTTAGCTCAGTATGGTTCCATCAGTTTATTGGGATGGGGTTTTACGGCGGTCGGAGCGATGTTATTAGCCCTAGTCTTTGCGCGATTAAGCAGGGCTATGCCGTCGACAGGTGGCCCGTATGCCTTTTGCCGTGAGGCTTTTGGGGATTTCATTGGTTTCCAAGCTGCCTATTGTTATTGGGTCTATGCCTGGATTGGGAATGCTGCCATCGCGGTGGCCTTTGCAGGGTATCTGGGATATTTCTTCCCTGAGCTCAGTGCGGACCCAAGCCTACGATTGGGCGTGCTATTGATCACGGTATGGTTACTGACCGGGGTGTCGATGCTGGGAACCTGGCAAGCGGGTATCTTACAGGTTATCCTGACGGCGATTAAAGTGTGCCCATTGCTCTTCGTGGGAGTGGCCGGTTTATTCTTCTTCAAAGCGGAAAATTTTCTACCTTTTAATGCCACAGACTTACCTAACATGGAAGCTCTGATGGCGGCGGCGACATTAACCTTGTGGGCGTTCATTGGAATGGAGTCGGCGACGATTCCAGCCGGCGATGTGCACGAGCCTGAAAAGAAGATCCCCAAAGCAACGATAATCGGCGTGACGATTGTGGCCCTGGTTTACTTATTGGGCAGTTTCTCGATCATGGGCGTCTTATCCAATGACGTACTGCGTGGGTCTCATGCGCCTTACGCGGATGCTGCACTCCAGATGTTCCCTGGCCAAACATGGATTGCCGCTTTCATTGCGTTTGGAGCGGTGGTGTCTTGTTTAGGCGCGCTGAACGGTTGGATCATGGTGCAGGCGCAAGTCCCCATGGCCGCGGCGCGGGATGGGTTATTCCCCAAGATTTTCGGTAAAACAAACAAGCAAGGCGTGCCTTACATTGGCTTATTGATTTCGAGCACCTTTATTTCGATCTTACTGGTGATGAGCCAATCAGAACATTTGGTTAAGCAATTCGAGTTCATTATCTTATTGGCGACGACCGTCGTCTTGATCCCTTACGCCTACAGCACGATCGGCGAAATCATTATATTCTGCCGGAACCGTGAAAAATTCCGTGGTGTGAATTTCGTTAAAAGCGCGATCATGGCAAGCTTGGCTTTTGCCTATGTGTTATGGGCGATTGCCGGCAGTGGGTTGTTGCCGGTATTTTATGCTGTGATGTTATTGCTCGGAGGCACGCCGATTTATGTTGGCCTACAAGGCGTCCGTATGGGCAAATAACATTTGCTCTCTAGGTGTAGGGGCGAAACATCTTTCGCCCTCTTATCGATCAGCTAACGAAGAGCTTTTCGCCCACTTTGTAAAGCTGCTCGTTACCCATAAGTCGACCAGGGCAATCGCATCTAATCTAGGAGGCCAACGGCCTCAAAGATTTTAGCCCAGGGCAAGCGAGCGCAGCGAAGCGTCGCCCTGGGTAAAGTAAATGGGGAGGTCTAGCGCTGAAAGCGCGAGAGAAACTCTTACGCGCTTTCAGCGCTCAATATATCGTTCCATTATTACCCTGGGTTACGGTGCGCTGCGCGCGCCTAACCCAGGGCTAACATCTTGCAGGCCTTCGGCCTGTTAAAGTCCTTAAATAGATGCGATTGCCCTGGTCGACTTATGGGTAACGAGCAGCTTTACGATTACTCAGCTAGTTTCACATAGTAAGAGGGCGCCTGATGGGCGCCCTTTACATTTAGCCTTCGGATGAACGGCGATGTGCACCATGTGTGCCGCCGCCTTTCGTTCCTTTATAAGGAGGCTTGCTGCCACGACGTCCTTCACCATGTTTAGGTGCAGGAGCGCCGCGATTGCTGAAGCCACGTGGGTCGCTGGATGGTTTGCCATCACGGACAGTGAAGCTACGACGGCGTTCGCCATCAGCGCTTTCTGTGCGTGGTGCCGCATCGCGATCACCAAAGCTACGACGTTCGCTGGAGAATCCACCTTCACGCGGTGCGCCATCACGGCCACCGGGTGTATGACGACGTTCACCGCCGAATGCACCACGGCTCTCACCGAATGGGCTACGGCCTTCGGAACGGCCTTCGCTTGAACGTCCGCCACCGAATCCACCACGGCCTTCAGAACGGCCTTCGCTTGAACGGCCGCCGAATCCACCACGGCCTTCAGAGCGACCGCCGCCGAATCCACCGCGTCCTTCGGAGCGTCCGCCGCCGAATCCACCACGTGAACCGCCGCCTTGACGACCTCTACCGCCGCCATTGCCGCCGCCGTTTCCACCTTGTGAAGAGTATTCTTTACCATGTGTCAGGCGTTGAATAGCATCCCACTTAGATTGGTCTTGACGAGACACCATGCAGAACGAGAAGCCGGCAGCGCCATTACGCGCGGTACGGCCGATCCGATGGATATAATCTTCAGGAGATTGGGGCATGTCGTAGTTGATGACGTGCTCGATATGGGGGACATCCAATCCACGGCCAGCGACGTCTGTCGCGACGAGGATACGGAATTTTTGTTCGCGGAAGGCAGCCAGGACGCGTTGGCGTTGGCTTTGGCGCAAATCGCCATGCATGGCTTCGGCGTAGACTTTTTCAGCAGAGAGGCGTTGAGCCAATCGTTCTGTTTTCATTTTAGTACTAGCGAAGACGAGCACGGAGCCTTGACGGGTGCCGAGTTCCGAGATCAATTTATTGAATTTAGCTTCTTCTTGAATGAAGACAACCTCTTGAACCAGGTTAACATTGGGTTTATTTTTCGACCCAAGGGAAACGCGTTCAGGGTTACGGAGGAAGCGTTCAGACAATGCTTTGATGTTACTGGGGAATGTTGCTGAGAACATCAGTGTTTGACGTTCTTTAGGCATGTGTTCCAAGATGGCATTCAATTGAACGCCGAAGCCCATATCGAGCATACGGTCAGCTTCGTCGATGACGAGCATGCTGGCGCTTTGCAGGTTGAGGCTACCGCGTTGTAGATGGTCGTTGATACGGCCGGGGGTACCGACGATCAAGCAGGGGTTACGCTGAAGGCGTGAGAACTGCTTCCAAATGGGCATACCGCCGATGAGCAACGCGCACTGAAGGTGTCTGTGTTTGCTGATGAGGCTGACGAGGACGTTAACGACCTGTTCGGCCAACTCACGGGTTGGGGTAATGATGATAGCGGTGGCGTCTGGGTTCTCAAGGAGCTTATTGACGACGGGTAGGGCATAGGCAAGGGTCTTGCCAGTACCGGTATCGGCTGAGCCGAGCACGTCACGTCCTGCGAGGGCCAAAGGAATGGTGGCCGCCTGAATCGGGGTGGGGTTATCGAAGCCCAGGCTGACCAGTGTAGGCCGTACCAGGGGGGATAACGGAAAAGCGTCGAAGCCGGAGACTTTCTTAGGGGCAGCTTGGGGGGCGGCATCTATTTCGGTCATAGAGGGGCTTTCTTCGATAGTTAATTCGAAGGCTTGTAGGGGTGCTTCTTCATGGAGCACAGCGGTTTCAATAACAGGCAAACCCTCAGTAATCAATGGGTTATCGTTATTGGATATCATATTTTCGGTGGTCATAAATCTTCCTCGGGCACTGCATTGTCGCGTGTGAAGAGGCATAGTATACTAACTCGCGACCGAAAACAATGTTTTTTGGTGGGTAACATGCTAGGTGCGGTTATACCGATGCGGAGTGTGTTTGCCTTCCCTCCATGGGGGCACCCCAGGAGCCCTTTTGTAAAGGAGGGCAGCTGAGTATTCCGATTTAAACTCTTCGCCCCCTTTGTAAAGGAGGGCAGCTGAGTATTCCGATTTAAACTCTTCGCCCCCTTTGTAAAGGAGGGCAGCTGAGTATTCCGATTTAAACTCTTCGCC
>JBIOEA010000019.1:0-43201 GCA_044445605.1 Gammaproteobacteria bacterium
GATTTTAAGAGCTATAAGATGGATGAATGCATTTGAATTTGAATTAATGTAAAATTATTTGACAAGCGCATTGTTATTCGTTTTAATGTAGAGGTAATTGGGCAAGAGTAGACAATTTACAGAACAAAAAACGCTTTATCGGGCCAGTCTTTTTTGAGGTGCAGAATCGTTTATTTAAAATGGAAGAGCTCGAGTGGATACCCACTGTGCCAAATAATGCTCTAGCAACAATGACGCAATCCTCCAAGTCCCAAAGAAACTTTGGGCCTTTATATGATGCATTGACACCTCAGCAAAGAAAGTACCTAAAGAGCTACCCAGTAAACAAACTTGATTTCACGGGTCAGATACCCAAAGTTACAGGTGAGTTTGATTATATGGGTATCAACAATAAGATATTCGAGAAAACGGATAAATCCGTGATTGCCGTTGAATTGATTCGCTATAATGGAATATTTGGACCCAGGATTAATGATGATTCACTTGAACAATTGCTTGCCGTGGTTCACTACGCTTTCGACAAAGGCAGCACAAAAGTGATAGCGGTTAACAACACAGGCTTCTCTCCTGATGAACTTTGGCGCAAAATCAAAGATCAATTACCGGAAAAAGAAAAAGAGAGAACGTTGGCAAGGTTTGCGGCAATGGGATTTGCGCCTTCGATAAGCATGACAACGCAGAATGGCTTGAATTTTGCTGCTCCAAGTATGACGGGCGGATCCTCTAGCAGTTTGAGCCATAACAAGGCAGCAACGAAGAATCACCAGTGATAATCGTTCAGACAATGGCAATTTCTTGTAAACGTTCAGATCCCGAGATTCAGAATGTACACATGCACTTTCTTGTAGGGGCGAAACATCTTTCGCCCTCTTTACAATCTCTGAAAATGAAGGAGATTATTCTTCACCTTCGCTATATAACCGCTCGGGGTCCCGCGCATATGCCACCCCTCACTCTTATGCGTGCGGCTTGAATAATGCTATTCAAATTCAAGTATTGTTCCAGCAAACGACAAATAAGCGAGTGGCGGTGCCAATGCGGGGTTGTTCTTATCGTGCCGGGACGAATCTCGTCTGGCGAGCCTCCGATGCTGGAGCGTGCCTATGAATTCCGCGTGAGCCCAACCTCGATGGTAGCGACCTAATGGCATCGATAAGAATGACACCGTGTTGGCAAACCTGCCACGAGCGTTATATAGTGCAGCGCAGAACAATCACCAACCGCAGCGAAATTCAGATTGATATGCTGCGTAAACAAAGAAAAATCCCCCGACACAAGAACCGTCTCGCAAGCTCGACGATTCCTGTGTCTGCCCCCTTTACAAAGTGGGCGAAGAGCTCTTCGTTAGCTGATCGATAAGAGGGCGAAAAATGTTTCGCCCCTACGGAGCCGCCGGCACAATCTTAACCATTTTAATTTTCTGCTCGCCGGTTTCTAAAACTTCCATCGGATAGCCTTTGATTTTCAAGGATACGCCAGGGCTCGGCATAAACTCTAAGTATTCGAGAATCAAGCCGTTCAACGTTTTTGGCCCATCCGTTGGCAAATCCCAATGCAACTCACGGTTTAATTCACGCACACTCATGCTACCATCGATCCAAAAGGATCCATCCACTTGTGGATGAATTTCTTGTGCATGAGAAGCGATATCCGTTGTAAACTCGCCGACAATTTCTTCCAAAATATCTTCGATGGCAACCAGGCCCAGCACATCGCCATACTCATCGACCACAATCCCAGTACGCTCTTTTTTATTCTGGAAGTTCAACAACTGCGTTGTTAGCGGAGTACTTTCTGGCAAATAATATACTTCTCGCGACAATTTCTTCAGCATCGTTTTACAAGTCTCGCCATCGTTCCCCAAGCCTGTCCCCAAAAAGTCCAAGACATCGCGAACATGCAACATGCCCGTTATGTTTTCAATCTTCTCTTGGTACAACGGCAAGCGTGTATGATGCGACTCACACAACGTTTTCAAAATCACGGGCCATTCATCGTCCAGATCAATCCCGACGATCTCATTGCGCGGCACCATGATATCTTCTACCGTCATTTCTTTTAAATCTAAAATGCGCAGCAACATCCGTTTATGACGCCCTGGGATCCGCCCTGCTGCTTCATCTACCACCGTACGTAATTCTTCCATCGATAAATGCTCATTCGCAGCATTCGTTTGCTCAACCCCACACAACCGCAGTAACCAGTTGGATACCACATTGACCATCCAGACCATTGGATACAATATTTTTTGCATGATCACTAAAGGCCAGCTCACCATTAGCGCTAACCGATTTGCCTTGAACGCGGCAAGCGTCTTAGGTGTGACTTCACCAAATATGAGGATCGTGATCGTCAACGCCAGTGTTGCCAGCGCCAATCCCAGATCATGCCAATAACGCAATGCAATAATGGTCGTGATGCTCGATGCAAAGATATTCGCAAAATTGTTACCAATCAGAATGGTGCCCAGCAACCTGTCAGGACGTTCTAATAGACGCTCAGCCAATATCGCCCCACGATGATGCTTCTTGGCCATGTGGCGAAGACGGTAACGGTTCACTGCCATCAGCGCTGTTTCAGCTGCTGAGAAAAATGCCGAAAGCCCTAACAACACGACCAACGTGACTAACAAGACCGTTGTCGAAATACTGTCTACCATATTTTCATTCCTACATACGCCAAACTTAAACCCAACCACGCCAGCCCAATGCCAAGAATGGCATACCGCACTTGTAACCCGACGCGATAATAAAGTACCAATAACACGGCACACAACACCCAAACCATCGCCGATACAGCACTCTTAAACGACATTAAAATACTGCCTGCACCATGCGCCGCCATCCCGAACCCTAATGCCAAGGTAAGTAATGTGAATGCTACCAACAGGATCCGCATCATCAGGTTTTGCATGGCCTCCAGGGGAGGCAAATAAGGCAGTACGCTGTGCGCGGGCGAAAGCGATAAATACCGGCGTTGTATCGCCAAGGCCATGGCTTGTAAGAATGAGACACCTAATAACGCATAGGCACCCAGAGCAAGCAGGATATGCGACAAGGCGAGCGGGTCTTCTCCCAAGGGAAGTAGGACGGGTGCCACTGAGGCGCTCCTTGCCCAAATAGGGAGAATCGAGGCAGCTGCCAAGGGAAGAACCACTAAAAAGAGGCTTCTGAGCTTGGTCGTGAGATTGCTGATGCCGACAATAGCAACCCACAAAGCCGTCATCAGGCTTAACATATTGAATACATTGAGGTTTTGACCGGTCGGCGTATCGATGATGCGATAAAGAAAATAAAGATGTGCACAAAGCCCTGCAAGCATAGCCCCATAAAAAAATGATTGCGCTCGCCTTTCCTGAAAGGAAATCAGCAAAAGCACAAATGCGATGGTGTATAAACCTAACGCGGCAACGCCTGTAAACACGGGCCCCTCATTCAGTGAAACGGAAGCGTTCATTTTAGCACGAATGGGGCATCTTATGTTATGCGGGTGCGGTCTACGGCTGTATCATTTCCTTTCTTTCAAGCATCAATTTTGTTTGACGCCTTAATCTTGTCAGATGTTCCAGCATTATTTATTGACGTTATACTGGTCACAGATTTGGCACTACCTGAGAACAAGGCCGGGGATGAAAGCGACCGATTTAACGTATTGGGTTTGCGTTCTGCCAACAATTGTTGAATCAGTTTTGCCTGTTCATTGAGCATATCTTTCAGTTTTGCCTGTTCATTGAGCATATCTTCATGTATTTCCACCTTTTCTTCCATTGCGAGAAGGCGCTGCTGCATTTCTGCTGGCGTCATACCCTCATTTTTCTGGGAATCTGATGCGCGATTGGCTGGCGTCAATGCAACGGTCAGCTCGTGCCATTGTTTTGTTTTTGAAATTTCCAGCAAGGTTTCACCGTCATATGTTTCAGAAGCATTAAAACCACTTTTAATAAGAAGTAATATAATCGAGGGGTTTTCCCTTCGTATCGCCAAAGCAACGGCGCTCTTGTTGTTCTTCGTTGTGTTTTTTGTTTTATCTATATTTTTTGACGATGCCAATGACGATATCATTGCAAGCGATATGGGATTACATAAGATCGCTGCATGAAGTGGGGTGTATCCATTCACGTCGTAAACATTAACAATATCGGGGTTTTCGTTTAATGCGAAGTTGATAACCTCTGCCCATATATCGTCCTTCCTAACAGCCACATGGAGAATGTTTCCGTCGCCATATTCTTCAAACTTTTTTGATAAATCAGCGCCATTTTGAATGCAGGTGATAGCCACTTTCGGCTGATTATCGCAAACGGCTATGTATAGAAGCGAGTCTATGATATCAGGCGTTTTCGATTTTAATTTCTTTAATATGGCTGCAAAGAATGGCTTCCAGACATTTTGACTGTGCAGTTGTGCAAGGTGCTTAAAAGTAGCTTGGTTGTTATTTTTTTTGTCAAATATCTCATGAGGCGCGTCATGCTCGATGAGTATTTTTGCGATATTCCAAAATCCTCTGTTCATCGCGTACCAAAGGGGCGTGCCCCGGGGGTCATGTTGATCGGGTGGGTTAGTGGTATATCCCTCGTCTAATAACATGGTGATCACATCACCCCAGCCATATCTTGCAGCAATGGTCATCAGGGGCAGACTATTACTATAGTAGTAATGACGGTATATCCTGTCTTGTTTACTTGTGTGAGGGAATAAAGATGCAATGCCATTATCTTTTGTTGCCATTTCATAAAATGAAGGGGCAGATACTTGAACCATGATTTCATTATTTTGTTTTTGCTCGAATATTTCTTTGAGCATCGCACCTACAACCCATTCCGTTGCCGTGAAAGACTCAATCTGAGACTCTGTAGATTGTCGAATCGCATTGCATATAATAAGAGCTGCTTTTTGGATCACATCTCCAGATGGAGATATGTCTGAAGCAACGGCATAGCAAGCTCGTCGGACCTTTGAAAACTGAAACAGTGAATTTTTAAAGACATCTAGTGCTGCAGTTTTATCATAGGCTTCAATGATTTTTAAAAGATATTTTGCAGCATCTTTCTGTTCAGTGAGAACAAATATATCTGCATCCGTTGTGATAAGAGTGGTTAATTTTTCTTTGCCTTTATCAAGGAAAGATTCGAATGTGGACTTTTTTGCCGCTCCAGCAGAAGAGGATGATGAGGAAGCAATGTCACTCACAGAAGAATCATCGAAAACGGGCTTCTTAGGAAGCAGTGGAGTGAGCATGGCTTTGGCTTCGCTCAATACCTTATCATGTAATCCCATTGTACGTACCCCTCTTATTCAATGCCCGAACGGACATCATACCAAGGGAGGCATGCCAATGCAAGTCAAATAAATTGTTATTTTCCCATCTTTAGACTTTGGGCGACGTTGGGCTAAATAGGTCTATATGATATAATCCGCAAATCTTTTTAAGGGGCCCGCTATGTTTAAGCAACTGTCAGAACGTTTACAAGCCATCACCCGTAAAATCACGGGGCAAGTATTCACCGAAGACAACATGAAAGAAAGCCTACGCGAAATCCGCCTGGCTCTCCTTGAAGCTGACGTTGCCCTCCCCGTCGTGAAATCCTTTATTGAAGACATTCAAGCCAAAGCCCTGGGGCAAACCATTGAAAGCCATTTGGCCAGTAGCCAAGCGCTCGTCAAACTGGTGCATGATGAGCTCGTCATGCTCATGGGCGAAGCCAATAATGCATTGAATCTCGCCACGCAACCGCCTGCTGTCATTCTGATGGTCGGTTTGCAAGGCTCCGGTAAAACCACCACAGCCGGTAAACTGGCGAAAAAACTCATTCAAGACAAAAAGAAAGTCACGCTTGCTTCGCTCGATATTTACCGCCCTGCTGCTATCGATCAATTACGCACCTTGGCGACACAAGTCGATGCAACTTGGTTCCCGAGTACCATCAATGATAACCCTGTCACCATCGCTAACAATGCGATTGAATCCGCATTACGCGCAGGTCATGATGTGGTTATTCTCGATACTGCCGGCCGTTTGCACATCGACGATGACTTGATGAAAGAGCTCAAAGCCGTGCATGCTGCGAGCAAACCCATTGAAACATTATTAGTATTAGATAGCATGACCGGGCAAGATGCACTGCAAGTGGCCCAAGCTTTCAGTGCACTCATTCCGCTCACCGGTTTTATTCTGACAAAAACAGATGGCGATTCTCGCGGTGGTGCAGCGCTGTCTTTGCGTAAGACAACATCATTGCCCATTAAATTTATGGGCGTGGGTGAAAAACTTGATGCGCTCGAAGCATTCTATCCCGAGCGCGTGGCTTCACGCATTCTCGGCATGGGTGACATGCTCAGCCTGATCGAAGAATTAGAACAAAAAACAGATAAAGTGAAAGCCGAAAAGGCAGCGAAGAAATTTAAGAAAGGTCAATTTGATTTGGAAGATTTCCGTGATCAATTGGTTGAAATGAAAAAGATGGGCGGCATGGCGAGCATTTTAAGTAAATTACCCGGCGGGATGCAGTTGCCTACGGGCGCATTGCCATTTGATGAAAAAGTATTGCATCAGTTTGAAGCAATTATTAACTCAATGACTGCTAAGGAACGCCGTTACCCCGATTTATTAAATGCATCGCGCAAACGCCGCATTGCTGCTGGTTCCGGTACGGATGCACAAGCCATCAACAAATTATTAAAACAATTTTTAACCATGCAAAAAATGGCGAAAAAATTTGGCAACGGCGGGAACATGAAAAAAATGATGCAGGCCATGCAAAGTATGAAAGGTGGCTTCCCTGGCATGGGATAGAAAATCTTGAATAAGATCGTCCAAATAGAACTGTTCCCACGTTAAAAACTCATGCGGAAGTTTGACATGTCTCGAAATATCATGTACACATAGGTCATGTGTTAATACTTTTCGATGTTGATACCAGCAAGGAGATTTTTTATGCAAGCTAAGGACCAAGTTCAACACCTACTCGCAGATTCTACCGAAACAAACCTTAATTTATCATCGACAGCCACTAGTACCGTTTCGGCGCCAGAACTAACCATCGAACAAAAAACCACCAATGCGCTTCAGGGAATTGCCAGCTATTTTTCTGCGCAATTCATTTTAACACCCACCACTGACACATGGTCTGGTTACGGGCTAAGCTTTTTTAAAAATGTCACTAAGTATCAAGGCCTAGCCACGGTAGCAGATAGCTTTAATAGTGCAGTGGAAAATTTTAATTATGCAAGATCAGCGCTGCTGGGCATTAAAATCAGCCAATTCGACAATAATGCGAAAAAACTTCTTTCCGATACGCTCAATAAACTTAGAACCGTCGCACCTGGCAGCCGCTTCCATGATGCAGTGAATAACTGGCTCGCTCTATTTGACCAAGCTTCCCTTGATGAAACAAAACGTTTTATTGCACAATCTCAGTTAATATTTGAAGAACACACTATTGCTATCGATCCTAGTACATCTCCACTTGCTACACTCTCCTACCCTGATCAAACTAACGTTTATTTTAGCGAGGGAAGTGATTTAACATCTACCGCTTTCATTCGTGAAGATTTGTACCCATCCATTTTTGATGCGATGGGAGCCGTCGCCTCAAAAGTTAAAAATGAACGCCCCAAAGGCACCAAAGATGCGTTAGAAAATGAGTTCTTAATAGCGGCATTGTTATCAAAGGCCAAGCGCAAGCCCAATCCTAGCTATGATGAATCCTTACAAGCCATGTATGGCATTCTCAGTCTGTATCCGAAACTGCACGCGTCGCTTACGCTTGCAGCAAAAAACAATGGAAACAACGTTGATTCGGATAATTTCACGTACCATTGCGCGATCATGCAGCCACTCTTACTCACGATTGCTGAAAAACATAAAGATGAAACCGCTCGCAAAAAAGCCTGCAATATTCATTGGGCTGTCCCAACGAATAAAGAAACAAAAGATTTAATTGACGCTCTTACTCAAAAAATTAACTTACAAGGCAAATCTATCTCCCAGGCTAGCTTTTCTCAAGCATCAGCTGAAGTCAAGGATCTTTCAACAACCATCAACTCCCTTGACGGCAAAAGCAAAAACGTCGCTATATTAAAAGCGGAAGAGTTTAAAACCACGATCAGAAACTTCCTCAAAGCTGAGAAGGATGATGCCCCCGAGCAATTGCTTGCTCTTTGTATCAAATACATTGAGGCATTAGGTGCTGCATTGACCCAATCTATCAATACTTATCGCGACAAAGATGAAGTCAAAAATTCATTCGACGCTCATTTAGTGTTAGAGTTCATCGCATCAATGAGATTGTATGTTCTTTCTCCTGCGTTTAAAGCAAGCTTGAATATTAAAGCAGATGAGCCCTCTCTTGATGACCATATATTAGATGAACATGATATCACTTCGACTTCGACTTCGACTTCGACCTCGACCTCGACCTCGACCTCGACGAAGAAAGATGATAAAACATTGACTGATGGAAGCGTAACTTCAAAAGATGACCCTTCAGATGAGAATAAAGATAAGAGTGATAAAGACGACTCCCTGTCTCACTCATCCTCTACCTCCTCTTCAACGTCATCATCTTCGATTGTGGCGGCGAAGCATAGTTCGAGTACTTCAAACAAGGTGGGCTTCCATCGTTATAATAACAATAACAATACTATCAGCTCTACGAATCCACTATTCAAAACTGTGCACAAAATCAAGCCTACTTGATGTAGGCCTGCAAATCATATCCAGTGAGAGCTCTCGACCAGGACTCGGGAGCATCACTGGCGGTGAAGATGGGAAGCTTACTATCGTACGGCGTGCTATGCCAACGATTCGATTTAAGCTATTATAAAAGTGGCATCATACAGAAGAGGTTATCAATGAAACAATGGATCGTTCTGGTACTGTTACTGGCCTTCAGCATGGCACACGCAGGTTCCCCACCCCCACCGCCTAAAGATGAACTGGCTATCATCCCTTTCACCATCATTCTTAATGGTGCTCAAAGCGGCATCCATCCAGAAACACAAACCATTGCGCTTATTCAAGACGATGCTGCCTGGAAAGCATTTTGGGCCAAGCACAACACCATTTCGCCTCCGCCCGCATCCCCTAATATCGATTTTGCAAAAAACATGGTGATTACTGTCATCGATAGCGATCAGCCTAACAGCGGTTACTATCTTTCCTTGGATAAAATCGAAAAGCATGATGAAGAACTCTGGGTTTACGTCACACGCGAACAGCCTGCCGCCGCCTGTATGAACCTTGGCATGGTCGCACAACCTTTTGTGTTCGCAACCTTACCCAAAATGCCGGCTACCGTCAAATTAGTATTCACCACACATATGTATGCGTGTTGAAGAACAACCCCCCGCCTCGAAATACTCGGCTGCCCCCTTTAAAACGGGGCATAGAATTATGGTATACTTCCTGGCAGGGAATAAGAACGTCAGGAGCATCCATGCAGATTGCCTTTGTAAACAAACGATTATTGACCGCTGCTATGATCGGATTAATCGGTTTATCATCACAAGCTGTCGACATTGCCGACCACAAAATTGTCGGCCGTGTTGAATCAGCCCTGGTCACCGATCACCAAATCAAAATGAATGTCCGTATGGACACCGGCGCCCAAACGTCCTCTCTCAGTGCGACTGACATTGAAATCTTTAAAAAAGACGGGAAAGAATGGGTTCGGTTCACAGTCGACCCAACACGCACCGATAAAAAATACCGTTTAGAGCGCCCGCTCCTACGCTACATTAAAATTCGTAAACGTCATGGGGAACTGGAAGAAGTCTCTGACATCGCGGCCGGCAAAGCATTCGAACGTCGCCCTGTTGTCAGCATCCCCGTCTGTTTGGGTAAACAAAGCAAAATGGTTGAAGTATCACTGACAGATCGCTCCCACTTCAACTACCCCATGTTAATGGGCCGCGTGGGCATGCAAAGCTTTGGGATACTCATTGATCCAACACGCAGCTTCACAGCCAAGCCGCAATGTCCGTCCCCTTCTAACTCTTAAGAGGCACTCCCTTGAACTACAAAAAACATTTGGTTGTCTTATCGATCATTCTGACCGGCCTGGCGCTTTGGGTATTCTTATATAAAACGATGGTGTTGCATTTGCCACTGCAATCTGGCGGCACAAGCACCGTGTGGACAGTTGAATCACGCATCAACTTTGAAGCGATGGGCAAACCAGTCAAAATTAATTTCACGATCCCACCCGAGCAACCTCATTTTGCGCGTTTAGATGAAAGCTTTGTATCGCGCAAGTATGGCAGCACCATTGCTAAAGTCGGTGACAACCGGGTTGCTACACTCAGCATTCGCCGCGCCACTGACGGACAAACCTTGTATTACCGTGCTCAATTTTACGTGGATGAATCACATCAAGGCGCTCCATTATCCAACCGCGGTATTAACATGCGTACTGTCTACGAAGGCGCTAAAGCAACGGCTTCAAACACACTCGTCCATGACGTTCGCGAAACATCCGCAGATAGCCTCACGTTCGCTGCCGGGTTAGTGCGTAGCCTGCTTAATACAAAGGATGGCAATGTATCCATTTTATTGGACCGTAATTATTCCACGGAAAATATCGCGAAAACAGCACAAGCGCTATTGCTAGGCCCCACCAAACAAGAAGGCCCCAATATTACAAGCCGTTTGATTTACGGTTTCCGGCTCACTGATGACGTAGAAACACGCAAAAATATTCCTCTCGAAATCTATCTGGGTGTTTGGGATAGCACACAAGAAGCGTGGCATTATCTCAACCCGACGAACGCGACGGTAGGGTTACCCCATAACTTTCTCATCTGGCAATACGGCGACGAACCTTTTGTAACGGTTGATAATGGAAGCAACCCCAATATGGCCTTCTCATTCACACAGCAAATGCAACCGACGGTCAATATTGCTCAAGAAGCTGCAATCAAATCCAAATCGTTCTTGATCGACTTTTCATTATTTAGCCTGCCACTCCAAACACAGCAATTGTATCAAGTGTTGATCATGATCCCGCTGGGCGCGTTGGTCGTGCTGGTGATGCGCAGCTTCGTGGGTATCCAAACGTTTGGTACGTTCATGCCCGTGTTGATTGCATTGGCCTTCCGTGAAACGGATCTACTGTCAGGTATATTCTTATTCACCCTGATTGTCACGATCGGGTTATCGTTGCGGTTCTATCTCGAACATTTAAAATTATTATTGATTCCGCGTTTGAGTGTTGTCTTGTCGGGTGTTGTGCTGATCATGATGGTCTTAAGTATTGTCAGCCACAAAATGGGGCTCAGTTATGGATTGTCATTTGCGCTATTCCCGATGGTTATCATCACGATGACCATCGAGCGGATGTCAATCGAGTGGGAAGAACGCAATGCCTGGGAAGCCATTCAGCAAGCGATGGGTAGCTTGTTGTGCGCATCACTCTCCTATTTAGTGATGACCAACAGCGCTGCTGAACATATTTTATTTGTGTTCCCTGAATTGATTCTGCTAGTGATTGTTTTCATGTTGTGGATTGGTCATTATCATGGTTACCGTCTATCCGAGTTGTTACGCTTCAAAGATTTGGCTAAAAAGGAACTCTAATGCAAAACCCTTTTGCTGTTCTGAAAGCGTTAAAAAAAATGGGCATTCTCGGCATGAACCAACGGAATGCGGAATTTATTCAGTTGTACAATCCGCGCAAAAACTTCCCGCTGGTTGATAACAAAATCTTGACCAAGAAGTTAGCATCGCAGGTGGGGATCGGCGTACCTGAATTATATTGCGTCGTGGAAATTGAACATCAGATTGCGCAACTGCATGAAGCGCTCAAAAAATATTCGAGCTTTGTGATCAAACCTGCGCATGGTAGCGGCGGCACGGGCATTGTGGTAATCACAGGACGACGCGGCAATAATTATTTAAAATCCGACGGCACCATCATGACGCCGGACGATTTAAGTTTTCACGTATCCAATACATTGAGTGGTTTGTATAGCCTAGGCGGTTACCCTGATGCAGCGATGATCGAATATCGCGTCGAATTTGATCCCCTGTTTCAAGAAGTAAGTTACCAGGGCGTGCCGGATATCCGAGTGATCGTTTTTCAAGGCTATCCTGTGATGGCAATGGTCCGTTTGCCCACGCGGCAATCCGGTGGTAAAGCGAATTTGCATCAAGGTGCCATTGGGGTTGGTGTGGATATTCAAACGGGCTACACGCGTACGGGTGTACAACATAACCAATTAGCGACACTGCATCCTGATACCGGTTCCCCCGTCGAAGGCATTACGATTCCTCACTGGGAACATTTATTAGTGTATTGCGCCCGTTGTTATGAATTGACTGGGCTGGGTTATATCGGCGCGGACATTGTCTTAGATAAAAATAAAGGCCCCATGATGCTTGAGATGAATGCCCGCCCAGGGTTGGCCATTCAAATTGCGAATCAAAAAGGGTTGTTGCCACGTTTAAATCGTATTAAAGAAATCGTTCATGAAAAACGTACACCAGAAGAGCGTGTTGCGTTTGTGTTGAAAGACCCAGTGTTTAAATAGCTAGGTAACCGTTCAGATCCCGAAATTCATAATGTACACATGCACTTTCTTGTAGGGGCGAAACATCTTTCGCCCTCTTTGTAAAGCTGCTCATTACCCATAAGTTCGGATGTTAGGCAAAGGCGCTCCTACCGCCTCGACGTCATCCCAGAAAAAATGCCCCCACAAACTTAATACGTAGACGGTAAATTGCAGGCATTTTTATCTGGGACCCAGTGGCAATATGTAAAAATGCTCGATCCGAACATAAATGTGTGCCGTACCTTTAATTAAACGCACAATGAACCATATCGTGCCTGGGTCCCAGATAATAATCTGTGACAACTCCGTTTATTTTAACCGACAGTTGACAGATTATTTCTGGGATGACGTCGCGGTGTGGGCGTAGCCCGTTTGAACCTAACGTTGATTAGGCACTAAGCCGCATCTTCAAGTGCGATGGGTATAGCTAGTAAGGCGCACCATTAGCACCTATCGCATGATACATCGATAGGCAGCGTTCCGGCGCCGTATGCATCTGTTCACCTTGTACATGCTCGCTGGTACACATGCCTGGTTTAAATTCTTCAAAATAGACGGTTGCGGCCTCTACTTCCACAGGGTCCGTGCTTGCTAGACAAGCCTTTTTTGCCTTTTCAATCAAAGTGTCCATGCTTTTTGCCCAATGCAATGGCACAGGCTCTGCTGTGTGCACAGGATGAATATGCATATGTCCACACCAACTCTGATGCATCGCTTTATAATCAGCTTCTAAACAGTTTGTTTTCGACTCTGTGCAAGCAGCTGCCTTCTGATTGTAAAAGTCTTGGGCGGCCACGTTCCCCGCTGCCTCGCATGCAGCAGCCGCTTTATTAAGTGCAGTTTGCATGTCTTCATCGTTGACCACGCCCTGAAAACCACAAGAGACCGAAAAAGAAGAAGATTTATCAGCGGACGTCGAGTCTGCCAATGCTAATGATGAGGATGAGGATGTTTCAGCGCCCGTCAGTATTTCTTCAGCCCCAACCTGTAAGGAAAGGAAACATCCAAGTGATGCGACTAACAATGCTTGTGCGATTTTCATGTCATCCCCTTTATGGTTATCTCATTTTCTTATGTTAGTTAAGCGTAGTATCACATGGGGAGTCTTGCAAGCAAGAATTTAGCGCGCATCCTTCACAGCCTTAAATATCCCTCTCAATATACTGATTTCCGTATCATCGGGGGCGGCGCGCAAGAACAAACGGCGTAGACGTTCTTTCAATAAGCGGGGATGCGCTGGGTCCAAAAAGCGAATATGGATCAATGTGTCATATAAATGATCCATCATTCGGTCAAAGTCAGCCATCGGGGCGGGAGTATGAGACGGCACAGGCAATGCTACGATGTCACGCATCGCCATCATGACCTCATAACACAATACTTGAACCGCCGATGCCAAATTCAATGCGCGGCAATCTGGTGAAGTCGGAATCTCAACATGGAAATGGCACATTTGTAGTTCTTCATTATACAGCCCGCCACGTTCCCGCCCAAAAACCAGTGCGACTTTTTGGCCAGCACCCACCATGGCACACACCTTCGGGCCCAATTCACGCGGGCCTACCATCGGCCAAGGCAAATGACGCGACTGTGCACTTGTGCCAATCACGCACGTTGCATCTGCAATGGCTTCGGATAATGTCGGAACGATGCGAGCATGCTCAAGAATATCGACCGCATGCGTCGTGGCACGTGCCTCCGCGCGAGGATCAGGGAAGAATTTCGGGTTAACCAAGACCAAGCGCGTGAAACCCATCGTTTTTATCGCGCGTGCGGCGGCACCAATATTGCCAGGGTGCGAGGTTTCGACCAGCACGATGTCGACAAGATTAACGTCTATCATCGCTAGTCCCGCAAGACTGCCTGTAAGGCAGGCATCAATTTCAAATTGCTGGCAACAAAACTACCCGTACTTAAAAAGTTATCGCCTTCTAATCCGACAACCACACCGCCCGCTTCCGAGATCATCAAGGTGCCCGCTGCGATGTCCCACAATTGCATGCCCCACTGTACGCAACCGTCTGCATAGCCCGCAGCGACATGCGCTAAATCCAGCGCGGCAGAACCACTGCGACGTATCGCACCAGCTTGAATCGTTAATTGCGTCATCTTTTGAATATGTTCGGGCGTTAATTCGGTTTTGTTGAAACTCATCGTCACCAATGACTTTGGCAACAACTTAATATTACGTACACGCATCCGCTTGTCATTGCAAAATGCGCCGGAACCGCGTGTTGCGGTGAATAAAGTGTCACGGATGGGATCATAAATCAAACCGTGTTCAATACGGCCTTCTTCTTCGTAGGCAATCGAAATGCAAAAATTGGGGTAACCATGAATGAAGTTCGTGGTGCCATCCAATGGATCAATGATCCAGCGGCAGTTATCATGACCAATAGTATCACCCGACTCTTCACCTAAAAAACCATGGGTTGGATAGAACTTGGACAAAGTGTCCATGATGATTTCTTCTGATTTTCGATCCACTTCCGTGACGTAATCGTTCTCACCCTTGGAAGATACTTTGACGTCCTCTAGACGCTCATAGGCCCGCATAATGTGACTACCTGCTTTGCGCGCCGCGCGCGTAGCGATACTTAAAAATGGATGCATGGGGGGGACCTCTTAAGAATGCTAGGGGGAGAACCAACGGATGCGTAGCATACCAAATTTAAGGGCTAGGGTCTATACCTCCCCTATTCGATCTAAAAATCCCCCGCCTCGGAATACTCAGCTGCCCCCTTTTGCAAAGGGGGCGTAAGATTCTTTGTGTCCCCCACCTCGGAATACTCAGCCACCGAACTTTCCAAAGTGGGCGTAAGCCTAATGAGCTTGCTAGCCAACTGTATTTAGTCTATAATGCAAGCATGAAGACGAACTTTGTTGGTCTGGCAGTGATTGAGCCACATATTAGGGCGTATTGGCTAAGACGGCATGGTGTTGGGAAACCACTCAACAATGATCCTAAAAATGCGTTTTTAGACCGTTTCAGCAGACAAATCGCCGATATTATTAAACTCGTAGAGGAAGCACAAGCGGAAGGGACTCATGGCACGAAAATGGCGGATATACGAGAAAACCTGTACGCGTCCCTAAGAAATTTCAACGCTCAATTGCATGAGATGGAGATCCAGCACTTCGGTGATAAGCTATTTTGTGATCTCATTCACTTACTTGAACAAGACGTGGAAGGGGCAAGCCTACATCTCCAACCCATCCTGGGCACGACAGAAGGCGAATCAAACCTCCCTGTAAAATCTTATGTCAAACTGCTGGGCGGTGCCATTCTTGCCGATATACCCCAAGGGTTTAATCCATTTTTTGGCAGCGAAAAAAATGAAGAAAATGAGCTCGTCTCAAATGAGGGAGTATGCGCCGCGATTGTTGACTCCTGGGGTAACCGTGAACCTTTATCAGCCGTTGAATTATTTAAAAAACAGGATATCTACTCAGAAGCTACCGCCAGAGCATCAGACATTGTTCACTTTCATGAAATCAATCGTCTTTTTAAAAATCATGATGCTCTGTCATCAAACTCTTTTTATAGCTTACTCATATTATTCTCTTCAAAAAACGGACCAGCACATGCCATTGGCATCCGTCAAGTGCTCATTAACGAAATCGAAATATGTGAACCTAATTATGGAAATTTTAAATTTAAAAACAAAGCAGATGCCATAAAATTTTTACAATTTATCGCGATCTCTTATTTCGTGCACTCAGGAAACGACATGGATAAAGCTTTTTTGAAAAAAGCACCTATACGAAACAAACAGGCTCACTCAATCAGCGAAAGTAACATTACCATTCAAACAGAGCCTGCAAAACCTATCAACCTTGATGAACTCCTCCGCTATACGTTAGACTCCATCAGTGTACTCGTCGCAAATGCAAACACTACTCATTCAGAAGCAGAAAAAACAATAAATTTATTATTACCCATTCTCAAAAAAGACAGACGAACCACTGGTGCTTCCCACATGATTCAGATCCTAATGGAATCTCAATTCTTTCATGTCATTCAAATAGTATGTATTGCGTCCGTCTTTAGGCTCAAGGAAACTGAAAACAACTTTACGATCATGCTGCTTGATACAATTGTCACGAACATAGAAAAATTAGAATCGCGTCTGTTGCTAAGAATATTGATGAAGTTTTCACCCGGCCTAGATAAACGCTATTATGATCAATTTGAAAGCATGAGCAGCAACACAAACAGACGTCTGATCCTCGAAAACATGATGGTGCACAAAACCGATGTAAAACTATTATTCTCCTTCTTTGATAAGTTTAGGGACAGCCCAGCACTATTGGAGACTATTGCCGTTAACGGATTGAGCGAAAAATTGATCAGTGCACTCATGAAACATGATCTAAACGTGCTCACTCGTATATCCAACATGCTTTATGGATCTGAGTCGCTGCCAGGCGAGATGGATAGAGTTGCTAGAATACTTATCATTGAGAAATGCATGAATAAAATGCCTGATAATGTCCAGTTTACCCATGCTGAATTCGTCAAAACCATGGAAAATGTCATCATCAAAGCAACCACGCCCATGAGTGATGAGGAGATTTTTAACAAGACAGTGCTCGCGTCAAACATAAATAGCGCTGACATGCTTCTTGCCGCTTATCAATTCGAGCCAGAAAACTTTGCAACGTTAATAACGCTTTGTGACAATATTATTCAAAACCCAACCTGCAGCACGGATCAACGAAACGAGTGGGATTTTATCAAGCGATATGCTGAAGCAATTCAACACAATCTTCCAGATGACATCACTGCTTTTATGAATAACGAACAAACCATGGAAAATTACTTGAAGTATTTTGAGAGATTCAATAAATTAACCTTCCTACACCCAACGCGTATCGCAGCACTTGGCCTCTATACGCACCTAACAGCCCATTTACCCGACAAACAGCATTGCCAACTGTTGCTTTTATTGCACAAAAAAATCACTAACCTCCCGGCCGATATAACGGCCCTTTGCAATGGATTAACCCTTGAAAACCAACTCTATCTGGTACCGATATTGACCAGCAAGGAGCTCATCCACAAGATGAGCGATGAGCAGTTTTCAACGATGATTGAAAAAATTGCATCGCTACACCCAGAGCATGGCCTTGCGACAATCAATGAGGTGCTTCTTAATCCTGTTTTTGTTGACAACTTATCTATCAAGCAAATCGCGCTACTTGTCAAATCGTTAACAACAACGCGTGACAATGGGCACTGCCTTGCCGAAGCTTTTCAATATGATGAGCAAGCCAGTTTTGCGGAAAAATGTAGAGAACATGCAGTTTTTCCACGAGCAATAACAGGAATGATGGCAGACGTGTCACCCAATAAAACCCGCTGGGCGCAAATTGTCGACGTTCTACGCAAACGAGCCGATCATCTCTTAAGTGAAGACGCTACAGGAACACTGGCAACATCACTCGGTAAAGATATTACTTACGTTAACGACCTTGCCAACAAATCGCTATTAACCAAATTCGCACAACCTAAAGCCCAAACAAGCAATGCTAAACGGATTACTTAGAGCCTGATATCATCTTACGTTGAAAGCAGCTCTAAATTACCACCTATCGCCGCCGTATTCACACTCACTACTCGCTCATGCACCAATCGGGTCAGATAATTCGGGCCACCGGCCTTAGGCCCCGTTCCAGATAGCCCCTGGCCTCCAAATGGCTGCACCCCGACCACCGCACCAATCATGTTCCGGTTTACATAGGCATTCCCCGCATCAACTGCCTCAGTCACTGCCTTATATCGCCCCTCAATCCGGCTTTCTATGCCAAAGGTCAATCCATAGCCCGTGCTGTTGATCGCCTCTATCACCTGCTCAAGCTCTGTTGCCTTGAAACGAATCAGGTGCAAGATAGGCCCAAACACCTCGCCTTTCAATACCTGCACATTGTCTACCTCACAGACCGTTGGGGGTACGAAACAGCCCAGAGGCGCCGCCGTTTGATAGACCCACTGCGCCTTCCCTGCTTTGAGCGCATCAACGTACCCCTCTAGCATCGCCTTGGCATCCGTATCAATCACCGGCCCAATGTCAGTATCCAGGGCCAGCGGGTCGCCTACCTTTAATAGGTCCATCGCACCCTTCAGTATCGTAATAAAAGGCTCGGCAATCTCTTCCTGAATGAACAATACCCGCAACGCGGAACAACGCTGCCCCGCCGAATCAAAGGCTGACTGCATCACGTCTATGACGACTTGCTCGAGCAACGCCGTCGAATCCACTATCATCGCGTTCTGCCCGCCGGTCTCCGCCAGAAACGGAATGATGGGGCCAGGTTTCTGTGCCAATGTTTGATTCATCCGCCGTGCCGTTTCGGTCGAACCCGTGAATAGTACGCCCGCTAAACGTGCATCACTCAATAAAGCGGGCCCTACCGAACCACTGTCGCCCATCACACATTGCAATACGTCTTTTGGAACCCCCGCTTCATGAAATAATGAAACCGCTGCCAACGCAATCTGTGGCGTTTGATGCGCAGGCTTTGCTAATGCCGTATTCCCAACAACAAGTGCGCCCATGATTTGCCCCGTGAATATCGACAACGGGAAATTCCATGGGCTGATGCAGGCCATCACACCACGACCGCGATACGACAGTTGATTCGACTCGCCCGTAGGCCCGGCGAATGTCACCGGCTCACCCATCAACGCTTCTGCTTGCACAGCATAGTAACGACAGAAATCTACTGACTCCCGGACCTCACCTATCGCATTCGATAATGTCTTGCCCGCTTCCTTCATCAACAAGGCATAAAATAAATAACGCTGTTCTTCAAGAAGATCCGCAGCACGCCGCACGATCGCCGCGCGTTCGGATACAGGCCGCGTTGACCACGATTGATACGCTAATTGCGATTTTTCGAAACACGCTGAAATCTCCCGTGCCGTTGTCTTTTCAACACTGAATAATGGCATCTTTGCTAGGTAAGATTGCACCTGCGTTTCAATCAATTTCAAGGTCACTAAATCAGTCACGTCGTCTCCTCGGCTGTTCAAGCGCGATGGGCCAAATAAGTTTCGAGGTAATGGGATGGATTTGGGATGTGACAAGCGTACATGTGGGTCACGTTGTTGCTTGAGAAACGATGTGTTTGCGCCGTTTTCAATCAATCGACGAATTAAATAAGGTAACAACTGCTCGTAATTGCCGATGGGCGCGTAAATGCGTGAGCGGATGTGTGTCGATTTTGTGACAGCATCATGTTGGGATTGGCCCATGCCGTATAATCGCTGAATTTCACAAGAAAATCCCTCCGCCCTTCGGGCACCTCCCTTTACAAAGGGAGGGGAGATTTTTTTTGCCGCTTCAACAATAGAATCCAAAGAAAAAGCATTATGCGTTGCAAATTGAGGATAAATAACGCCTGCATTTTCCATCAGCAAAGCAGCACAGGCTAAATAGGATTCATCCGTCTCTGACTTCTCTGTGTAAACCGGATAATCATCACATCCGAGTACTTGTGCGCGCTTGATTTCTGTGTCCCAGTACGCGCCTTTGACCAATCGCACCATGATGTTGCGATCATATTGTTTCGCCCATGTCGCTAATCGTTCGATGACAGATTTCGCACGCTTTTGGTAGGCCTGCACAGCTATCCCTAATCCGTTCCAGTTCGATAAAGATTCATCTTGCATTAGTTTTTCAAATAATGCTAATTGATATTCCAATCGATCTGATTCTTCGGCGTCTATCGTTATGCCTATATGATAAGACTTCGCCAGCTCCGCCAATTGTTTGATGCGATCATACATCACGGGGAAACCCGTTTTCCACTGCAATACTTCAAAACGAGGATATAAGGCTGATAGTTTGATCGATATCCCCGATGATGCCATCGGGCCTTGATGATTCGATGCTTTGCCAACAGCATGAATCGCGTGGATATATGAATTTAGATAGGCCAATGCTTCGGGCTCCGTGCGGGCCGATTCGCCTAACATATCAAATGAATATACATTGCTTGTCTTTGAAGCTTTTTTGAGCGCCGATTCGATCGTCTGCGCCATCACAAATTGTCTGGCCATCAACTTGATAACCGATCGGATAAACGGCGGATGCCAACCAAATTGGTCTTTTAACAACACATCAGCCGTGTGTTTATCCGGTATGCGAAGTAATGCTTCTGCTAAACACATCCATCCTCGGCCGCGTGACGTCGAGAAATCAAAGCGGTTCAGTAGGTGCGTTTGTAACCAGTCCATTGGTTATTGTCCTTCACTTCTTCGGCATATACAAATCAGTAATCGTTCCTTCGAAAATCTCCGTCGCCATCGCCAATGTTTCAGCCAATGTCGGATGCGGATGAATCGTCAAGGCGATGTCTTCTGCGGTACAACCCATTTCGATCGCCAACGTTGCTTCGGCAATCAAATCACCCGCATGTGGCCCAACAATACCAGCGCCTAACAAGCGGTGCGTGTTCTTATCAAACACTACCTTCGTTAAACCTTCTGGCCTGTCTTCACACAACGCACGGCCGCTCGCCGCAAAAGGGAATATGCCTACGCCAACTTCATAACCCTGTTCTTTCGCTTGCGCTTCCATTAAACCAACCCATGCTACTTCAGGATCCGTGTACGCAACACTTGGAATGCACTGAACATCAAAGAAATGTTTCTTGCCCGCAATCACTTCCGCTGCCAAACGACCTTCTGGGATCGCTTTGTGCGCTAACATCGGGTTACCATTGATATCACCAATCGAGAAAATGTGCGGCACGTTCGTACGCATTTGGTTGTCTGCAGCAATGAAACCACGCTCATCAACCTTTACACCCGCTTTCTCAGCATCAATTAATTTACCGTTAGGAATACGGCCTACCGCTGACAACAATTTATCAAAACGCTCGGCTTTGCCAGGTTTATACTCACCATCAAACGTCACATACAAACCGTCTTTCTTCGCTTCAACTGCCGTTACTTTGGTTTTGAGGTGGATCGCTTTGTAACGCGTCGATACGTACTTCATGAAAGGCTTCAATAAATCTTTATCAATGCCACCCAATAAGCCGTCTGCTAATTCAACAACGGTCACTTCACTGCCCAACGCACGGTAGACGCAGGCCATTTCCATACCAATAATGCCGCCACCCATCACGAGTAGGGATTTTGGCACTTCTTTCAATTCAAGCGCGCCTGTCGAATCCATCACGCGAGGATCATCTTTCGGAATGAATGGCAATGACACCGGACGTGAACCCGCCGCAATGATCGCATAATCAAAAGTGATGATCTGCTTGCTGCCATCTGGCGCCGTCACTTCAAGCGCGTTTGGGCCCGTGAACTTGCCTTCGCCACGCACAATCTCAACTTTGCGTTGCTTAGACAACATTTTTAAGCCGCCCGTTAAACGAGAAACGATGCCATCTTTCCATTCGCGTAATTTGTTAATGTCAATTTTTGGCTTGCCGTACACAACACCATGCTTTTCCATCTCATGACTTTCTTCAATGTGCTTGGCCACATGCAATAATGCTTTCGAAGGAATACATCCCACATTTAAACAAACACCGCCAATGCTTTCATAACGCTCAACCAGTATGACATTGTTGGACGAAGGATTTTTCGCCCCGCCAGCTTGCTCAGCAAATAAATCCGCCGCGCGAAATGCCGCAGAGTATCCCCCAGGCCCGCTGCCTAATACCACTAAGTGTGCGTGAACAGTGTTCATGTGTATAACCTCCAATTTATAACAATACTCGTCTCAAATCCGCCAATAATCCCGACAAATACGTGCTGAACCGTGCCGCTTGCGCGCCATCGATCACACGATGGTCGTAAGACAAGGACAACGGCAGCATCAAGCGGGGTACAAACGCACCGTCTTGATAGACCGGCTTCATTTGTGATTTCGATACGCCCAATATAGCAACGTCTGGTGCATTGATGATCGGCGTAAATGCCGTACCGCCTACACCCCCTAAACTCGAAATCGTAAACGAACTGCCCTGCATTTCCATCGGCGTTAATTTGCCCGCGCGCGCTTTTTCACTCAACGCACCCAATTCCTTCGCTAATTCAAATAACCCTTTTTGATCCACATCGCGAATCACCGGCACCACCAATCCGCCGGGCGTGTCAACGGCGACACCAATGTGATAGTACTTTTTGAAAATCCATTGCTGCCCATCTGGCGATAACGATGAATTAAAATCAGGAAACTGCTTCAATGCAGCCACCACCGCTTTCATCAAAAATACGAGCGGCGTTAATTTGAAACCTTGTTTCTCAGCCTTCGCCTTTTGACTGTCACGGAATGCTTCGAGCTCAGTAATGTCCGCTTCATCAAATTGTGTCACGTGCGGAATCAATACCCAATTACGGTGCAAGAACGTCGCTGATAACTTTTTGATCCGGGGAATGGCCTTGATTTCAAATTCACCAAATTGTGAAAAATCAACCGCGGGCATCATCGGTAATCCGCTGCCTTCAACGGCCTCACCCGATAAACGCTTCTTCACATGGGCATGCAAATCAGAAATTTGTATCCGACCCTTACGTCCACTGCCGCCAACATTCGATAACTCAACCCCTAATTCGCGCGCTAAACGACGTACGGCAGGGCTGGCGTAAACGCCAATGCCGATAGAAGTGGGTTCTGACGTTGCTATCGGTTTTTCAACAGGCGTTTGGATAACAGGGGCAACTTGAGCAACAGGCTCAGGCTTGACAATTTCAGGTTTTAAAGGCGCCGGCGCAGCAGCCACGGCATCACCTGCTTCCAAGGTATACATCAGATCGCCTTGTTTGACTTTGTCGCCGACCTTCACGGCTACCGCAGACACCACGCCGCCAACGCTCGCAGGAACATCCATCGCCGCTTTATCACTTTCCAACGTCATGATCGTGTCGTTCTTACGAATCACGTCGCCAGGCTTAATATTCACCTCAATAACACTTACTGCATTGGGGCTACCGATATCGGGTACATAAACTGATTTCACAAGCCATCCCTCATATTAAACAGTGACTGGATTTGGTTTTTCAGGATCAATGTTAAACGTCTTGATGGCCTTTGCCACCTCGACGCCATCAATCTTCCCTTCGTCAGCTAATGCCTTCAGGGTGCTAATAACAATATACTTAGCGTCTACTTCAAAAAAGTGTCGAAGCTGCGCACGTGTGTCGCTGCGTCCGTATCCATCTGTGCCCAGTGTCACATACTTGCCCGGCACAAATGCGCGAATTTGATCCGCATAACTGCGCATGTAATCCGTTGCAGCCACGAGTGGCCCATCGAACGGTTCCAACGTTTGCGTCACATAAGGAATACGCGCAGGTTCCATCGGATGCATTCTGTTCCAACGTTCAACGTCCAGAGCCTGGCGACGTAATTCCGTCATGCTCGGTGCGCTCCAGATCGTGCAAGAGACTTTATAATCTCTTTCGAGAATCTCAGCCGCCTTGATCACCTCTAATAGAATCGTTCCAGACCCCATCAGCTGCGCGTTGACTTTATGCTTCGCCGTCGATTTCTTGAACAAGTAAAGACCTTTCAAAATGCCTTCTCGCGAACCTTCAGGCATCGCGGGATGCGAATAGTTTTCGTTCATCACCGTAATGTAATAGAAAATATTCTCTTCGTTTTGAAACATACGGACTAAACCGTCTTGAATGATCACCGCGAGTTCATAGGCAAATGTTGGATCGTAAGAAACACAATTTGGAATCGTCGCCGACATCAAGTGACTGTGTCCGTCTTGATGCTGCAAGCCCTCACCCGCTAATGTCGTGCGGCCCGCTGTTGCGCCTAATAAGAAACCACGCGCCTGTGCATCGCCAGCAGCCCAAGCCAAATCACCAATCCGCTGGAACCCAAACATTGAATAGTAAATATAGAACGGTAACATCGGTACGCCATGATTTGCATACGATGTGCCCGCCGCAATCCACGAAGACATCGCGCCCGCTTCCGTGATCCCTTCTTCTAAAATTTGACCTTGCTTGTCCTCACGGTAGTACATCACTTGGTCTGAATCCATCGGCTCATATAATTGGCCGACTGAGGAATAAATCCCTAACTGACGGAACATGCCTTCCATACCGAAAGTGCGTGCTTCATCAGGAATGATGGGCACAATGAACTTGCCTAAAGCAGGATCTTTTACCAACACATTCAGTAATCGCACGAAAGCCATGGTTGTCGATATATGACGTTCACCCGTGTCTTTCAGCAATGCATCAAATGCTTCTAGCGGAGGGATCGGCAATGATACTTTGACTGGATTACGTGCAGGTAAAAAACCGCCCAAAGCGTTACGACGTTCCATCATATATTTTACTTCAGGACTGTCATTACCTGGATGATAATACGATACTGACTCAACGGCTTCATCCGAAATCGGTAATTTGAAACGATCACGGAATTTTTTGAGCGACTCAATATCCATTTTCTTTTGTTGATGAGTGATATTTTGAGCTTCGCCGGAAGTCCCCATGCCGTAACCTTTCACGGTTTTCGCCAACACAACGGTGGGTTTACCATTATCGTGCACAGCCTGATGATAAGCCGCATACACCTTGCTCGGATCATGACCGCCACGGGTTAAGTGGAAAATTTCATCGTCGGTCCAGTGTGCGACCATGGCCGTAGTTTCAGGGTATTTACCGAAGAAATGTTCGCGCGTATAGGCACCACCACGGGCTTTGTAATTTTGATAATCGCCGTCAACACACTCTTCCATGCGTTTGCGTAACATGCCCGAGGTATCGTTAGCCAACAATGTATCCCAGTTTTTGCCCCACAGGACTTTAATCACATTCCAGCCAGCGCCTTTGAATACGCCTTCGAATTCTTGAATGATTTTGCCATTACCACGGACCGGACCATCTAAACGTTGCAAGTTGCAATTGATCACGAAAATTAAATTATCGAGCTTTTCACGACCAGCCAGTGAAATCGCACCCAAGGATTCGGGCTCGTCCATTTCGCCGTCGCCACAAAAACACCAAACTTTGCGATCAGCACGATCGATCAACCCACGTTGATCCAAATACTTCATGAAGCGTGCTTGGTAAATCGCCTTCAATGGCCCTAAGCCCATCGATACTGTCGGAAATTGCCAAAAGTTCGGCATCAACCATGGATGCGGGTAAGAAGATAAACCTCCGCCAGCCACTTCTTCACGAAAACGATCCAATTGCGATGCGTTCAAACGCCCCTCGAGAAAAGCACGCGCATAAATACCGGGAGCAACGTGCCCTTGGATATACAGTAAATCGCCGCCGAAATGAGGCGTTTGTGCGCGAAAGAAATGATTGAACCCAACGTCATATAACGTGGCGCTCGAGGCAAATGATGCAATATGGCCGCCTAATTCGGGAGCGCGTTTGCCACCCCGTAATACCATGGCTAATGCGTTCCAGCGGATAATCGATCGGATCCGCTGCTCTAAGTCATCATCACCCGGCTTGCGGACTTCGTTAGGGACAGATATCGTGTTGACATAAGGAGTGGTCAGGGTTTCTGTTGAGAGGCCTTTGGATGAGGCAAGGTCATTTAGCTTGCTTAGTATATATTGGGCTCTTTCACTGCCCTCTTGTTCGAATATGTCTTCAAGAGCAGATAACCACTCCTGCGTCTCTAATGCGTCTAATTCAGCGTCTTTCCACTCTGCCATGCTGTCTCCCATGCTCTATGCCGGCGCCTTAAATACCGGGACATTCTATCACAATCATGGGAGTCTACCAAAGATTTAAAGAAGTTATTAGAGGAACAGCTGCCCCATCGTAGCCACCGCGATCAGCAGCACCCACATCAGCAAGCCGCGATGTATCAATGCCTGTGCAGCCAAGTTTTCAAGCCTATCCGCTTGCTGGGGCGACGTATTTTCAATGCCTATCGAGACCATGCCGCAATCCACTAAAATGTCATGCACAAAGCCCAATTTGAATGCCATTTTGTACCATGTATCAAAACTAGCCATGAAATTACCCACCAATGTGTAGGTCAACGATACCAAACGTGACGGTATCCATGCCGCCCATCCGTGCAACCACGTCATTTGCTCTGCTTGCTTGGCGTACATCGATTCACCGTGAACCGCATTATCATGGAACCAGCTGATCATTCTATAGGTTACAGCCCCAATTGGCCCCAAAATTAGAAACCAAAACACGATCGCAAAAAAACGTTCGTGACATTGCCAAAATTCTAACTGCGTCACCGCACGGAAAAAACCCTCGTCCGTCTTGATACCCGCATCTTGCATGAATGTTCTCAAAGACTGTTCGGCAGCTTCCGCCTTCGCTTCGTCCGCGTTTAAATATTCATCCAACTTAGATTGCAATGGCGATGTCCCTAAACAGAACAATAAGACAGCCACCCCTAAAAAGAGTGTCACTAAATTTGCATGCAACGCCCCGAATATTTGAAGCCCGCCTACCAATAAGACAATCGGCGCCGCAATCACCACCAGACTGGTAGGCCCTTGCCACCACGCCATCTTCTCGCAGGTTTTTTTCAGGAAATCTTCATAGAGATTGAAAAAATATTGCTGCCGTCCACGTGCACCGATGTGCATGTAGTGATCGAGCCAGAGGCAAAGTAAAATGACAATCAGTTTCATAGCTTCATCCATCCATAAAAGGAATAAACCCATTGTTACAGCAACTATATTAGAGTAGCCTAAAAAATCGATCCCAATCAAATAATGGACCCGGATCTGTCTTCCTGGAAGGCGCAATGTCACTGTGCCCCACTATCCGTTCCTTGGTAATCTTCGGATACCCCGCCTGAATCACCTTCGTGGCTTTCACCAGGGCATCGTACTGGGCATCCGTGAAGGGCGTCGTGTCACTGCCTTCCAACTCAATACCGATCGAAAAATCATTGCAACACGTGCGGCCTTCAAAGGAGGATTCCCCTGCATGCCATGCGCGTTTCTCAAAAGGTACAAATTGTAGGATATGCCCTTGTCTGTCAATAAACAAGTGGGCGGATACTTTTAATCCCGATAAGACTTCGAAACTGGGGTGCGCCGATGTGTCTAACGTGCCCATGAATAAGGCTTTCACATGTGGCGTGCCCCACTCGCCCGCCGGTAAACTGATATTGTGAATCACCAATAACGAAATATCATCCCCTTCGCGCGCATCACAGTGCGGTGAGCTCAGTTGTTCAGGGTTGAAGGGATGAGTGGTCATGGGTTGAAGGCCCTTTTCTTAACGAACACTTGGTTAAGTGGATCTGCCGCATAAGAAGCTATGGCCGCATCTATCCGGTAGTTCTGGCAAATCTCCCGTGTAATTGTGTCAGGCTTGCCGCTATTGCGCTCAACAACCTGCTCATAAGCATAAGTCAACCCTGCCGATTTCATAAAAAATCCCGGCTTTCCATGCGCCGCGTAGGCAGCATCAAAGGCTGTTAACAAATTCTTAACGCGCCCAGGGGCGGCACTCCAAATGATAGGTTTATTTTCTTTGTTCTTGTAATAAGCATATCGTAAATTATCACTGGCAGCATTGAGATCGTTAAATTCATTAAGCTCCATCGCAGTACCTTTACTACCGCTGTACAATGCTACTGACCGATGCTTTGGCGCCGTGATAAGAACGGTATCCGGTTGCGCTATCAATTGAGTAGGGTCATAACTGGCCCCGTCGCTATGAATCGTTTTATGTGCTGGGTCATACAGATTCGTTTGACGCGGATCTTTTAATTCAACCGCATTACCCTTCTGCGCTGCTTTCTTTGCCAAATGTAAAACAGACGCCATGCCAAAAGATAAAAACGTACTGATAATCAAGCCACCCATGGCAAGGGCACTCATCCCCCAGATACCTTCTGACATGCCGAAGGCAGTGGAAACACGCTGAAAATTATCTGCCGTCAATAGCGTATTAAAAGAGATGCTGGGGATCATTCCATAGATATTGTTCAACACAAAAAAGGTAGGAACAGCCCACACAAGCCCCATATAAAGTGCCTTGCGAGGATTATTAGCCCAAGCGGTGAATGGATTTAATACAATCAGTCCCGTTCGAGAAAGCGTGTAAATAGCAGCTGCAAATGGCAGCAGTATTAAACGCGTTAAAAAAGCGGCCATATAATGAAAAAATGCTAAGTACTTCCAAGCATTTTCTTCAGGGTCGTCGTCCTTCTTGAGTGTAGTAACACCGCTTTTAATCGGCCTATGAAATTCCCAATAGCCTTGGAATGTTTTTTTACCATGGATAAAAAAGTCGAAAAACCCTTCGAAGAGCTGACGATTAGAGTAGTCAATAACGCGAGATGCCAAATTGTCATAATGTGCCATAATCTGAAGGACCCCAAGAAGATAGAGGAAATTGAAGGCATGAATACTACCATATTCTTAGCACAGTTTTTTGGTTTATACCTGTTATTAATAGCCATTCCGCTGATTGGTAATCCAACACACTTTTTCGAGCGTTATCAAGCGTGCTTCGAAAACGAAGCTATTCAGCTTTTCTCCGGCTTCTTCCACATCATGCTCGGCTTGGTCTATATCCTCCTTCATAATATGTGGGTCAATGATTGGCGGATCCTCATTACCTTAATGGGCTGGCTCGTCCTGCTCGAAGGCGTTTCTATCGTCTACTTCCCCGACCATACTAAAAATATTTTTCGCAAATATGTGAGGCAGATTCCGCCCTATCTCTGGGGTACCGTGTGTCTGTGCTTGAGTGGGTTCTTGATTTATAAGGGTTTTTTTTAATACATCCCTAACCAGCCAGAAATAAGCTATACTTCAAACATGCCCGCGGAGGTATGATGAGTAATGGCGACAAAAGAAAGGTATTTGCAGAGCAATTGATTGAACACCTGGATAAATATATTCATTCAGGATTTTTTGGATTGATATCCAGTGGCCCAGCCCATCAACAATTAGCACTGAAAATGAAACTTGAAGCAAAAAATTATATCAATCATCCCACAGACGAAAACTGGGGGATATTTGTCAGTGCTTTTAAAGCATTCCATGAAACATTAGAAGAACTCAAGAGTCAATCACTCTTACCGGCAATGAATAATGTTATTAAAAATAGTGCATTTCCAGATATCATCAACGTCATCACTGATTTCAATCAGCTGAATGCGGGCGCAACTATCTTGAAAGCTGATTTGAAAATTCAAAAACCCAGCGCCGAGTTAGTGATGGCTGATTTAAGCAGACAACTACCCTTGTCTATTTCTATTGAAAAAGCGCCAGCAAGACCTCTTACAGATTTCGTCCACATAGAGACCGAAGCAAAAACAAACAAATGTGTGATCACCTCCGTGTTAATCGATGAAGGTCACGAGGTCTATGCAGACGTTCCCAATACTCCCAACAAAGCAGAGAAAGCACTCGAGGCAGTCACAAAAGAATTGGGGACATATTTAGATAAAGACAAACAAGACATGCTGCATAAAGTAGTGCCTTTTTTATGTCAACAGGGTGTGCTAGAGCAGGGACTGGTTGATTTAATGAGGCTTTTAAAAGTAAGAATACATTTAGATTCAACACAGGGGCCCGCTAATGCGTTGCCCATCAATAGCATTGACAATCTCACCGAACAAGATATAGCCGTGTCAGATGCATCGTCCCTCACCCTCTCAGCACCCAAGCACAACATCCTACTGAATGTCAGTAAAAGTGGCTTGAACATCACAGAAACTTATTACTTTGAAAAGTACCGAGTGACAGATGAGCGAGGTGATCTACGGGAACATTCGTTCACTACACCTGTCAAGGTGATCGACAGATTCACTTGTGACGTGTCGGATGACGGAAACAGCGCAACCATCAAAAACCGTCAAATTGAATTCAGCGCTTCGCATGAAACGCCGAAACAGGTTGCCAGTGAAACACCGAGACCAAAGCCTCAGTAGGGGCTTAATTCGCAAACCTAAAGTGCATCACATCGCCATCTTTCGGCACGTAATCCTTGCCTTCTAAACGCCAACGGCCGGCTTCTTTCGCGCCTTGTTCGCCTTTATACTGCACAAAATCTTCATAGCTCATCACTTCTGCTCGGATAAAGCCTTTTTCAAAATCGGTATGAATCACCCCCGCCGCTTGCGGTGCCGTCGATCCCACTGGCATCGTCCACGCACGCACTTCTTTCACGCCCGCCGTAAAGAATGTTTGCAGCCTCAATAAAGAGTAACCCGCACGAATCACACGATTTAAACCTGGTTCGGTTAAATGCATCGATTCTAAAAAGGACAGCCTGTCCGCTTCGTCAAGCTCGGCAATCTCAGATTCGATCGCCGCACAGACGGGTACCACCAATGCATCTTCTTTTTTCGCCAATGCCGTCACCGCATCTAAATGAGGATTGTTTTCAAACCCGGATTCATCCACGTTTGCAATGTACATCATCGGCTTTGCCGTGATCAAATGTAATAAATCAAAAAATGGCTTTTCTTCTGCGGTAATAGGACAGGTGCGCGCAGGTTCACCTTTGTCGCAATGCGCCTGTAACCGCTCCAACATGCCGAGCTCAATTTTGCCCGCTTTGTCGCCGCTCTTGGCCACTTTTTGTACGCGTTGAATGCGTTTACCCATCACGTCTAAATCAGCTAATAATAATTCTGTGTTGATGATCGCTATGTCTTCTAATGGATCAATCTTGCCTGCCACGTGAACAATATCATTGTTTTCAAAACAACGTACCACGTGTGCAATCGCGTCAGTCTCGCGAATGTGTGATAAAAATTGGTTCCCCAATCCCTGGCCCTCTGAAGCCCCTTTCACTAACCCTGCAATGTCTACAAATTCCATGGTCGTCGGTAATACCCGCTGTGGCTTCACAATCGCCGCCAGTGCCTCTAATCGTAAATCCGGCACAGGCACAACACCCGTGTTCGGCTCAATCGTGCAAAATGGATAGTTCGCCGCTTCAATCCCCGCTTGGGTTAATGCATTGAAAAGTGTCGATTTGCCTACGTTCGGTAAGCCTACAATGCCGCATTTAACCATGAACAACCCCCGATTCGCTTCGCGAATCTTCCCCCTTTGAAGGGGGCAAAAATCACATTAAACAAAGGGCGCGATAAACGCGCCCCTTGCAGAAGAAGGGCGAAAGATGTTTCGCCCCTACAACCATTTAATTGCGCGCTGCTTTCGCCTTCTCAACCAATGCAACAAATGCCGCATTGTCGAAAATCGCTAAATCAGCCAGCACTTTTCTGTCCAAATCAATCGACGCTTTATGCAAGCCATCAATGAATGCACTGTATGACATGCCGCATTGACGAACACCCGCATTAATACGCGCGATCCATAAACGACGAAATTCGCGTTTCTTGGTACGACGATCGCGGTAGGCGTATTGCCCAGCTTTGATCACCGCTTGCTTCGCTACGCGGAATACGCGTGAACGTGCGCCATAATAACCATGCGCTTTATCAAGTACCTTTTTGTGACGTTGTCGAGCCGTCACGCCTCTTTTTACTCTTGACATCGTGTGACTCCTTAATTCGCCAACAACAATTCTTTGATCACTTTCGCATTACTCTTGCAGAGCAATGGCTTTGGTGACCGACGCGAACGCTTTGTTTTACCGTTATCGCCTAAAAAATTATGCGAACGGTTAGCAGCACGGAACTTCACACGGCCTTTCGCCGTCACACGGAAACGCTTAGCTGCGCCCCTGTGCGATTTCATCTTTATCTTTGCCATTTCATTTACCTCTTTGCCTGTTTGGTTTCTATTAAAAACAAACTGCGGCACAGGCTAAAAACTGCTGCTTTCGCATCCAGTAGCACAAGTTGGCTCAGTGACCTCTACCCGACCTTTTTAGGACCGAGCATCATACCCATCTGGCGACCTTCTAACCGGTACTGCTGCTCAACCACACCGTGTTCCGATATGGCGTGCGCAATACGCTGTAAAAGCACATCACCCAGTTGACTATGCATCACTTCGCGACCGCGGAAGCGAATGGTGATTTTCACCTTGTTACCGTCCTCTAAGAAGCCTAGAATGCTTCTCAGTTTGACTTGGAAGTCGCCTTCGTCAGTCGTCGGACGGAACTTCACTTCTTTGAGTTCCACTTGCTTTTGCTTTTTCTTAGCCACAGCTTGCTTCTTCTTCTCATCATAGGAAAACTTACCGTAATCCATGATGCGACATACAGGAGGCGTCGCATTCGGCGAAATTTCAACCAGAGATAAACCCTGATCTTTCGCCAAATGTATCGCTTCCATTACATTCATTTCACCGAGGCTTTCTTTTTCCTCGCCAATCACCAATACGCGTCTCACTTCGCGCCGTTTCAGAATTTCTTCGTTCACGCGGTACTTGGTTTCTTGTGATTTCTTAATAAGACTAATGTGAGTATCTCCTAATGTTTGCCCCTACCAGCCACCTCAGCTCTCAGCTTCTCAATCAAAGCCTCCAGCGAGATGTGGCCTAAGTCTTCCCCAGCACGCGTTCTCAGCGCCACCGTCTTAGACTCGACCTCCCGGTCTCCTACTACCAATAAATAAGGCACACGACCTAGCGTATGCTCACGGATTTTAAAGCCTATCTTCTCATTTCTCAAGTCCGCTTTCACAAAAAAACCACTTTTTTGTAATATTTCTGCGCATTCTTGAGCATAAGCCGCCTGAGCATCGGTTATATTGAGGACCACAGCTTGTGTTGGCGCTAACCATAACGGAAAGTGGCCAGCATAATGCTCAATCAGTACCCCAATAAACCGCTCCAACGACCCTAAAATGGCCCGATGAAGCATCACAGGCACCTGCTTCGAACCGTCTTGCGCAACATAACTCGCGCCTAAACGTTCGGGCAGGGCAAAATCCAGCTGCAGTGTACCACATTGCCAGCTCCGACCCAAGCAGTCTTTGAGGGTAAAGTCGATTTTAGGGCCATAAAACGCCCCATCGCCTGGGTTTAACTGCCACTCCAGGCCCGATTCCAGCAACACAGCCTCTAAGGCCGCTTCGGCTTTGTCCCATAAGGCCTCAGACCCTACGCGGGATGCGGGACGGGTCGATAAGCGAATGATCACCTCTGGGAACCCAAAGTCTTGGTAAACCTTCTGTAACAAGGCAATGAAATTGCGGGCCTCGCCTTCCACCTGATCTTCTGTACAGAAAATATGAGCATCGTCTTGCGTGAGATTACGCACACGCATCAATCCGTGTAACGCACCCGATAATTCATTGCGGTGACACGATCCAAATTCAGCCAAACGTAATGGCAAATCACGGTAGCTTTTTAAACCTTGATTGAATACTTGAATGTGCGCAGGGCAATTCATCGGTTTTATCACGAATGTCCTGTCTTCCGACTCTGTCGTAAACATTTCATCACGGAAATTAGCCCAGTGACCTGAACGCTCCCACAATGATTTGTCGATGATTTGAGGTGTGCGGATTTCTTGATACCCTACAGCGGAAATCGTATCACGGACATATTGCTCCACTTGGCGATAAATATGCCAACCCGCAGGATGCCAGAACACCATGCCTGGGGCTTCTTCTTGCAAATGGAATAAATCAAGCTCTTTACCAATCTTACGGTGATCGCGCTTGAGCGCTTCTTCTTGTTGGAGAAGGTACGCCTTGAGATCTTTGGGCTTGGCAAATGCCGTGCCGTAAATCCGTTGCAGCATTTCATTCTTCGCATCGCCGCGCCAGTAAGCACCCGACATCTTTGTCAGCTTCACGGCCTTTAACGCGCCTGTGCGAGGCACGTGCGGCCCACGGCATAAATCAACGAATTCGCCTTGTCTATATAATGATAAAATTTCACCGGATGGAATTTCTTCAATGATCTGCACTTTATAATGCTCGCCCTTTTCCTTGAAAAGCCGGATAGCCTCATCGCGTGGTAATACTTCGCGGGTCACGGGCAAGTCCTCAGCAACAATCTTTTCCATTTCGGCTTCAATGGCGATAAGGTCAGTCGGTGTGAAGGGACGGCCAAAAGCGAAATCGTAAAAGAACCCGTCCTCAATGACAGGGCCAATCGTGACTTGTGCAGTGGGAAATAACCGCTGAACCGCTTGAGCCAGTAGGTGCGCAGCCGAATGCCGTAAAATCTCGAGGGCTTCCGGGTCACGATCCGTAAGGATGGATAACGTACCGTCTTTGTCGACCAAAAATGACGTGTCAACGAGTTGATCGTTGAACCGCGCCGCTAAGGCCGCATTCGCCAGACCCGTGCCGATGCTTTGTGCAATCCCGTGGATAGTGATTGGTTCAGCATATGATTTCTGTGAGCCATCTGGCAAAGTTACGGTCGGCATGTTAGTTTCGGTCTCCCCAAAGAAAAATCCATCGGCTGCCCCCTTTCTAAAGAGGGGGCGTCAGGCTAGGGCCGATTATACCAACATTTGAGAAATCAGGGTATTGGGTTATCACTGCCAGCTTCAGATGACAAAAGCCTTGCAAAAGTGTCATCTGTAGATTACACTTTCATGTATATTCTGTAAGGTGCACATGACAAATGAACTTAGCTACCCTGTTTTCTATCCATGAAGAGGTCATGGCTACTCTGCCTACCCAGCGGAAACGCTATCTCTTTGATCTTATTCGCTGGGAGGCTCAAAGTATCTGCATTGTTGGCTCTAGAGGTGTTGGCAAAACAACCATGATGTGTCAGGCGTTACGCGACCAATACGGCCAGGTCGACAAAGCACTCTACCTCTCCGCAGACAATATTTATGTGCTATCCATGGGCCTCTTCGCCATTGCACAAGAATTTTTTAAATATGGCGGTGAAGCTCTTTTCATCGACGAAGTTCATAAATACCCAGACTGGTCACTTGAAATCAAAAATATCATCGATACTTACAAAACCAAAAAAGTCGTCTTCTCAGCAAGCTCTGCATTGGAATTAAAGAAAAGCAAATATGATTTATCCAGGCGTGTGGTTTACTACGAGCTGTATGGGTTGTCGTTTCGCGAATACCTCGCTTTTGCGCACAACATCATGCTTGAGCCTCATACATTGCCCAATATCCTAACAAATCATGTGCAGCTTGCGTCAAAACTCAAACCATTGACCATTCTAAAGCATTTCAAAGAATACCTTTCTTATGGCTACTACCCGTTTTTTCTCGAAGGCATTGCAGATTATTCTCAAAAAGTCATGAATATCATTGAAAAGGTATTGTACGAAGATATTGCTGTCACCTATTCGCTGCGCGCAGAAACAATCCCTGCGCTCAAAAAAATATTGTGGCTTATTGCCACGTCCAATGGATTATCCCCTGTCATCGATAAAATCAGCAAAAATATTGGCGTATCGCGCGAAATCATTTATCAAGGATTTGAACAGCTTGAAAATGCAGGACTTATTGAAAATATCTATCCAGATGCTAAGGGCATGAAGCTCATCCGCAAACCTGGGAAAACATATATCGATAACACCAACCTGCTCCATGCCGCTCATGGAAAACTTAATTCACAGGCCGATATTGGCGCGCTACGAGAAACTTTTTTTATCAATCAGGTTGGCAGTATTCATGGCATACGCCTACATGAACATGGCGATTTTATCATCGATAACAAAACCATCATTGAAGCTGGCGGCGCCTCGAAAAATTTTAAACAAATTAAAGACCAAGAAGATGCGTATTTGGCAGTCGATGGTATCGAAATCGGCTTTGGGCGAAAGATTCCGTTGTATTTGTTCGGATTTATTTATTAACCCTACGCCACCCGTTTCATCGCAAGCAATTTGTTTTGCTTGGCTTCGTATGCCTTTGTTTCCTGGCCATCCAATGCATAATGCCCACATGTCAATGAAATAGCAGATCCTACCGCCGCAACACCTAATAATAATGATACCGTCGATGCAACGAGATAACCCCACTCGCCTTCATCCGTCATTTTATTCCAAAAATAGGTGCCAAAAATGTCCGTCGTGTATTTATCATGATGCCCCATGGCATTACGTATCGCCATCGTCGTCATGTCACATGTGAACAACCCCGAGGTGATCAATCCAAATAATACCAATAGCCCTTCAGCGCCCGTACCCACCACCGCTGTCCATGAAATGGGCCGCCGCTCACTTTCATTTTCTGCACCATACGTAGCATTAAAATAATTTTCTTTGCTTTGCTTTTGCAGCTCGTAAATGTGTGACCGAAAGAAAAACAAACCCAATCGCCGCCCCAATGTCATGCTTAACGCCGCCGATAACAATAATACGTGCCAGGCTTCTAATACGTCTTCCTCCGCCGCTTCCTCCAAAATGAGCATCCCCACTTCAATACCAAACGTAAATCCACCGAGCAACATACCACCCGCCTGCAGCTTCGTCAGTGTGTTCATTTCGTCGTGCGTGTCTTCAACTTTTTTTAACGCCGCACGATCTTCATCACCTAAGCTCTTCATCGTTGCTGACGTATACTTAATCTCTTGGTTTCGACCGTAACGATCATAAACTAAACTTAAAAAAGTCCATTTATCTGCCTCTAACTTTTCTATCATCAATGTGCGAAGCCATGCCATGGCTTCTCGTTCTTTTATTTCGTTAGAGCGCTTGATTTCTTTTACGATAAGATCCAATTCACCCTGCATCGCATCCTCATCTGCTTGTGGATGTTTCAATAAATAGAAAAAAGCAGCCAGTTTTTTGCCGAGTTCTTCATTATTTTCAGCATATTCAACGCAGCAACATGTGACCTTTTCACGTTCTTCAACTTCCTCCTTTCCCTCACGTAATGCATTCATCTCGCGGATCAAACAATAGTCTTTCTGTTTGGCCAAATACCCCATCACAGGGATATTAAAAAAATCCTGCCTTCTCACGCGTTGTCCTGCTTTTAAGCCATGATTATCAAAACAATACAACAGCGCCTGTGTGATGATCATTTGATTTTTTGGATAATGCTTCTTGATATCATTGTCGATGTCATCTTTTAATGCCCATTTGGCATCATATAACAATGGGCTGATAGCATCGACGAGTGCATCTTCATCCATTTGTGTCTTATCCATATAGTGCTTGAATGCTTCTTCGAGATCCGCACAGGCTTTCTCCCATTTAGGATCAGCTTCAACGATGTTCTCTATTAAATGTTCGTATAACGCCACTTTTATTCCTCTCAGTTAACCCATACCCTACGGCCCAAGAACGTAATGATAATCATTCTCATTCACAAAATCAAGGGGGGTTATTTAACAATCTTTAGCCAATCACACAACACATCTAGAGCTAGAGTTAGCAATATGGTATAATACCGCTAACTTATTGGCTCACAAAGGAAATACAAGATGGTCACTTCCCAGCGAATTCATAAAATCATTGACCCAGACTTAATGTCGTACCCTTCCAAGGTTCAGGCGATAGACATTGAACAATGGCATACCATTGGCGACCTTCATGGTAACCCACTGAAACTTCTGCACTTTATGATTGCTATCGGCGCTGCCTTGATGCAAGAAGAAGATTACAAGGCTTATGCAGAACTTTACCTCTCATACACACCGCCCGATAAGGACAAATTCAATGCGATGGAAGCGCTTTTAAATAAAATCACCGTCGTAAAAGATGCATCTGTTCGACAGATCGGGGATGAATTTGCCGACCGGGGACGCGATGATGGGCTGATGACCTCTCTTATCCATAAATTCATGAATAAAGGTGGTATATTTGAATCCATCTTATCAAACCATGTCCAAGTTTTTTTAGTACACATTGAATTTGCTATCTATGTTGCAAAGCATTACCGTCAAGCATCGAATGACGGCTCACCATTGAATGACGACCCAGCATCGTTTAACTCTCGTTTTATCACTGCCTTTAATTCGCCTATTACGGCCCTTTTAAGCGAAACAAATCCACGTGAAGCGGCACAGGTGAATATATTTTATCGCTCCGTGTTAGGCCTACGTAAATCACTTGATGCCCGCGTTATTAAGCCTGAAACGTTACTTGAGCAATATAGTGGTTATATAAAGACATTGAAAATGTTTTCATACGACTATCCTGAGGAATTGAATGGTGAACCTGTTACGTATAGTCATGCCGGGATCAGTCGAGTAAATATCCTTGATCTGGCACAAATGTTCAACAAATTTTTACCTGAAAATGACAGGATAAAAAGGGATGCTAACGTCGTTCCTACCAATAAATGTATGCCCCCCATTATTGACAAACTCAATCAGGTCATGGCAACACAGGCAGACAAGAACGCCCTATGTGAGCTACTTGTTGATAGTAATGGCAACGGAACATACCTATCAGACATCATCGATAATCGCGAAGACCCCAACGACGATGCGATTTTCAATAATCATGGGCATCATTCAGAGGCCTTTGGTAAGCGCATAACACTCGACACATTCGCTGGGCGGGAGCTTCCTCAAGGAGGATTTATGCGCAGTGACCACCAGCATACTTGCGACATCCACTACACCAAAACGTACAAAAGCCCTGAGCTTGCCCAAAGGGCCTATGCGAAGCGCTTAGGAACGCAAAACTTATTATCGTTCAGTAATACAGTATCGACAAGCAATCCATTAAACTTACTGGCAAACCAAGCAGGTAAAAGATTGCATAGTGGTGCCAATGGGAGTAATAATGGTAATGATGAGAGTAATAAAAGACGCCCTACTTCTGGCACTCAATAAAAGGACCCCATGGCACCACCGGTCAAAAAAATAGAAAAACCAAACATCATGGAGCATCCTCAGCTTCATGGGCCGGTTGTCTCATTTGGCAAAAATACACAATGGTCCACCATCGGTGACCTTCACGGCAATGTGATGAATTTCATTTACTTTGCTGTGCATCGTGGGGCGATGAAAATCTCGCCACAAGCTTATCGTGAGCTTGCGGATATTTATCATGACTGGAGTGAAGCAAAGGAACCAAAAAAAAGACAGGCCGCAAAAGCACGATTCAAAGAACTGATCGCAGGAATTGAAGTGGCCCCTGGCGCCAAACTCCGTCTCATCGGCGATGAACTGTGCGATAGAGGCATGAGTGATGACCTCACCCTTGAAGCACTGGCGCGCTTTAAGGATATGGGCGGCACCTGTGAGACGATGCTATCCAATCATACCGCTGTCTTTATCGAGCATATCGAAGAAGCCATTCATCGCTCTACCATCAATGGCAAGCTGAACCATGAATTATTCAAACTTATTTTGAGTGAAACGGAAGAAAACTTGATGGAGGGGGAAAGATTTACAGCCTCTTTTAGGAATCTTCAATATTCCGTCCAACATGATTTAACAACCGTTGATGAAATTTTAAATCTTTATAAGAAACATAAAAAAAGCTTCAAAGCATTTTCATATGACACGGGCACGGATGGAAGACTCATTATTTACAGCCATGCTGCGATCAGCAAAAGAATGATCAGGGGTATCGCTAAGGAAATGAAAGGCGAATTCAAACCTGGGGAAAAATCTTCTTTAGCAACACTTAAGAAAAAAAAACCTCGCACTGATGAGGACATGATCCCCATTATCAATGCGATAAATCGCGTTGTCACTCAGCACGCTGAAAATAACACACTGTCGGCATTACTTTACACAGAATCTGGCAAAAAGACAAAGCTGGATCAAGCTCTTTGGATGCGAGACGATCCAGGGGATAACACTAACAATGTGCATGGGCATGATGATGATGTACATGGAAATCGTGTCACACTCAATGGTTCTACCGGCAGAGCAGATTTTGATGAAAAACGATTCAAAAAAGAACCGCTTTATAAACAAAAAAAATTAGAAGATAAGGCGAACATATATTATGTTTCTTCCCATCACCACAACAGCACTGACTCCGATGAGCCTCCAACCGATCCACAGCTTACTATCATTGATAACGCATGGAGATGGTCGGGCACAAAAAATCGTATCGGCCAGCCAAACGTAAACAAAACCAAGATTCTTGAAATTGAACACCATTTGGATCTACCCTACCTCAACCTCATTGAGGATCCTTGGAATAAGGATGTGACGAATGTCCTTTATGGACATACGGGTCGCAACACAGCGTTAATGTTCACTCGTGGACTGCTTGAAAATACGTTGCCTTATCTTAATATGATGATTGATCCCTGGAGTCACGTCGGAAAAGATAGCACCATATGGCGCATCCTCTCTTTCCCCCTACGCGTGCTCAGTGAAGCGATTAAATTGCCAGTGATGATAGCAAGCGGTACGTTAGGATTGTTGATAGGTATTTGCGCAGCGCCATTTATATCAACATCAGCACGATGGTGGACCTCTCTCGCATCCGGTTTAAGTGATGGGTTAAGACCCTTTGCACCCAATGCGGCGCATTGGATTGTCGGGAAGAGCCTTCAGCAACAAACTCATTTCCCTAATACACTGCCAGTAATTCAAGAGATGATTAAGCAGAAAACCGAGGAATCGTGGTCATCAACCTACTTGGGCGCACTTGTCTTATCTACATTGATGGCAACTGGGGCCATCACTGCGTTTTTCCTCGCTGGAAAGGACAACAATAAAGGAATGTTGTCTTACCTTTTCAATGATGTCCTTGGTAAAGATAATGAACTGTTTGGTGCCCCTTGGCTATATATCTCCGGGACCATGCTCGTCGGTGGGTTGGCAACGTTTATGAGCGGGATCCTCAGTGCGTATCGTTGGCTGTTTTCAGGAGAGAAGAAAAAGCATGATGAGGTGTTGGTTCCTGATGCTACTCTTGTAACGGCATCTGCTCTCAGTGCCGCGAATATAACTGATGATCCTACCTCAGGTGATCCTATCCCAGGAAGCACATCACAGGCGCTGGTTTTCTCCCTTCGTGAGGAGGAGGTTGGTAATATAATTTCGGCCCCGCTGCTTCCTGGGGCAACCAACAAAGCAAACTGACGAACTAACCCATTGATTTCCCGTCGAACTGTCACACTTTGTCACAGAATAACAGTTGGTTAACCCATTGAAAACAAGTCCAAAGTGGTATACTTAAATAGTAAAAAAGGGTTAGTGAGAGGAAAGTGAAATGGCAATACGTAAAAAACAAAGCGTTAGTAAATGGGTAACCGGCGATGGTACGGCTACCTTTACAGGTTTCCCTGGATTCACGGGATTTCTGGCTGCGAGTATAAATCTTGCCGATACTATGCCCGGTGTTGGCGTTATTAATGCTGATGGAACATGGAAGCTGCCAACCAGGCCCGAACTCTTAATCAAAGCAAAAGGACAAAATACAGTCGACAAAGATATAAACCTCGTACCCTCTACGCTCAAAAGAACCGTCCTTTCTACTCTCAAATGGATTGATGTCGCATTGACACAGGTTGTTTCTGGCACGCTCATTTTTGGCGCCTTGCAACATGCATCTGAGTTGGCCCGAGAATATTTTCATGACTATAAAGTAAATAATAAATCCCCAATTGCAGTTATCCCTGAAGTTATTTTCGGAGCCCTTGCACTCGCTGCACGTGGGGGCTTATTTGTCGCACAAATAGTTGCTGGCGCTCTGCGCCTACCGCTTGCAATAATCAGTGGGATTGCAGGAGCGGTTGTGGGCGCAATTTCTACATGGGCAGACAATTCCGGCGCATCTAAATCGAAGCTATTCTGGGCAAGAGTCGGTGATGCTGTCTGGCCTTTTGCGCCTACTGCAGGATATGTAATTGCCACTTATTTAGAGGACAAGAAGAATACCGATCGCCCTGCTTTTATCCGATTTAATAGGGTCCGCGTGGTAGGTATTATTAGCGCAATCATTGCTATCACATTGGTCGCCTTGCTTGCGACAGGAACAATGGGTGGCGGATTAGCTGCCTTGCCCCTTGTACCTCAAATAACCGGTTTTATCGCCACCGGGTTGAATTTTGCATTCGGATGGGCCGGCTTGCACATCGCCGCTGGCGCTGCTGCTTCTACTCTTGGAGCACCTGTATTAAGCGGTATCGCCAGTTGGATGGGCCTCGGTGGCGTAGCAAGTAAAGTGCTCGTGGGCACCATGCTCGTCGGTGCGCTTACAACCTTTTTCAGTAATGCATTTAATGCAGTGAAAGATAATCTTATGGAAAAAGATGGGGGAGGTTCGCCTCTTTTATCGCAGAGAGCACAACGGAAGGATGATAATCAGACGTTAACGGGTACTCAGTATCAGCGTGACGAGACACTCACAATCGGTGGCCCTGGCGTCGACTACAATAGCAGCCTGCCGCCTGCGAAGTATTCTTCTTCTACCGGTGCCCTCGTAAGTGCAGGTGCTGGTGGGATTAGCAATGGGAACAAAAACAATCAAAACAATACTGGTAGTAACACTCCAAAACTGGGCTAGAAGTAACTGTTAGATTGCCGTGCGGCGCTCGCGGTGAATACAGGGGGCGAAAGATGTTTCGCCCCTACAAAATGATTACTAAGAACAACCCCCGCCCCGTTATATTCAAAATATCACGAAGGGGGTATGAGACAATAACCGGGTCATTGTACGTGATTGTATCTTGTAAGTACAATTGTACTTTGCCAATACAATCACGTACAATCACCGGCCAACCCAAAATCCACCAACGCTGAGATAAGGCGGTCGAGCGTAGATTCGATATGGGAATCCGATTGCAATTCTTAAACAAAATCAAGTGGTTGGATGTCGTAGTGTGCGGAAAATAATAGGAGTGCGATAAGATTCTTTGGATCATTCATCTCTAGGTGAAGGGATCTGAACGATGATGATATATAAAACTGGTAGGCACGAGTGCTACCGCA
>JBIOEA010000020.1:0-42616 GCA_044445605.1 Gammaproteobacteria bacterium
GAAGGGGGAACGACCTACCAGGCTCCTTTTTATTACAACCCGCCGGTTATAACAAAAACTTTACTGTCTAACTTTATCACTCTTTAGACTCAGTATGAAGCATACGAGGGGGCAGCCGAGTATTTCGAGGCGGGGGTTTTTTCTTCCCGATTTACTTATTTTTCGGCCTCGTACTTCCCACCCCTGCACCAATAGCAGCACAACTCAATGCAACCACAGCACCGCTGAGCGCGAGCATACCCCTGAGCGGGAGCATACCGCTGTCAATGGTTGAATCCTGCCTGCATACCACGTCCCACACGAAGTCGGCGATTTTTGCAAACATATCATTTGCATTAAACTTGTCATGGCTGTATTGGTGCATGCAATATTCCGTCAAATACGAAACGCCAATGAACACACCGACTAAGGTAGTACCAGTTGTTCCCCCAATCATTGCACCCTTTTTCCAGCATGATCCATTTTTTTGTTGCTCTGTTGTATTTTTACGCGCTGCATCCGCATTCGGAGTTGGAGCCGCATCCGCAATCGCAGTTGTAGCTCTCGAAGGTGTACTTGTCGTCTCAGTCGTTTGCTTGGATTTTTTATAAGGAGATGTAGCCCATCTTGATTGGCTAGCGTTGAGTGGGCTGCTACTTTGGCTGCTGGCAGTAGGTTGACTAGGAGATCTCAGGGCTTTAACTTCTTCTTGTCTAATTTTCTGATTGACTGCATTGATCATTTGCTCCTGGGCTTCTGTTCTTTTAGAATCATCCATGTACTCATTAAGGCTAAGGTTGTTTATTCTCAAACTACGTAGAATATCAAGCTGTGTCAAATTAATTGCTTTAGCCGTCTGAGCAAGTGTATCTAGTATTTCTACGAATTGTAGTGTCTTGCCTTGTTCGATAGTTGTGGCCAAGGTGAAAGCTAATGGTGACATGCCACGCCAAATGATTAATTTTTGGATATCACCATTTGATGCATTCTTAGCCTGTTCAATACGGTTTTTGACATCTTCTCCTAGATCATGATTTGATTCATAATCCTTATAACATCTAATCAAGATTTCGGTTAAAGGTTGATTACCAGCCTTACTTGCTTGAAGCAAAAGATCATTTTCAGAGTTTGTTTGAAATAATTTATCTCCAAGGTTGATAAAAAATTCATTAAATATTTTCTTTTCTTGAGTGGTTAAGTTTTTATTGGTATCAGATGCATACATCAAAAGTGTAGTATCAGAATTTGGCAGATTTGCCGTAGCTAGAAAATCAGCGATAGTATTCGTAACTTTACCAGGATGAGTAATTGCAACAGCTTCTTTCAGTTTTTTAATATTTTCTTTGAACCCAAGAACGTCCTGATTTGCAAAAGCAACACAAATAGCAGCCTTAGCTTCATTTACATTAGCTTGGGCTTTCAACATGGCATCTGTTGTTTCACTGGATTTCATCTCTTCTCTCCACCCTTTAGGGATCTAAATCATTCGGTATGAGCCATTATAGGCGCGCAACTTAGGTGGAAACAAGGATGAAATTGTAACAAAGTGCGACAGGTGGAAAGGGGTTGATTATCAATAGGATGCGATCTCATGAGGAAAAACTCCGGACACTAGAATCGTCTCGCAAGCTCGCCGATTCCAGTGTCTGCACCCTTTAAACATGGGTATCTATACAAGTTGAAATAATTGCAATGTCATGTGACAACCACTTTTCTTAAGCCCCGGCAGGGGTGTAATATGTGGAGCCCCCCATGTAGCTCCCGAAGGGAGCAAATGGGGGGTAACGAAGAATGATTTAAATTGTAAGCCCCGGTAGTTTTACACACACCTCATCTTACCCAAAAGACCCAAAAAGAAGTCAGGCGCCCACAATTGAACAGCCTCCTGTCTACGCAGAAACGGCAAAACATCACATTTTGCCTGTTCAAAATCGATCTGGTTGATTTTTTGGGATAAAAGACGTCTAACGTCTTGTTCGGTAAAAGGCTCATCAGGCTCCCACGCATTACTTTGCACGAGCCGAGTTTTCAAATGTGCGGTATGGATTGGGATGTCATTGGCAATAAACCAGACAAAATCATACCAATCTCGTCCCTTGACGCGGGTTTGCCACTCGCGACACAGCAGCGCATGTGCTTTTCCTGCAAAGAGGTCCGGCAATTGGTAACTTAATACAGAAAAGGGAATAGGCTGCAACAAATGTTTTGCTTCTGTGTTGAAGTTGAGCGGTGGATTCGTGTCAACTTCGATCTTTATTTTTATCAGCTGGTTATCGTGCATCCTGCTTATAAGTTCTTTAGGTGTTTCAATCGCAATCAGATTACTCAAGGTTCCCCCTTTGATAAACGCGGACTGGATTGCAGACTCTTTCGTTTTTTCTTTTTCAGTGACATAGGCATGCAGGCCGGCGCCTGTGATCTCTTCCGCGATGGTCTTTAAATAAGGCTTCATTGAAAAATCATGCTTAGGCGCAAGCAATGAAAAGTCCAGATCCTCTGAAAAGCGGTCTAATCCATAGAGAATTCGCAATGATGTCCCGCCATAAAAAGCGGCATGCTCAAAAAACTTCGCACGCCATAAACCGAGTAATGCAAGCTCTTGGACAATCTCTTTCATGGCATTTTCATAATCTCGCATGCTATGGCAGGAGTATTTTTTCAGCATGGCGCCAACGATGTTATTCATAATATACTTTCTCTTCTATTATTGTGATGATCCACTCGAGTGGTTCAAGTTTGTATTGAGTCTTGATCTCTCTCAGTAATGATGTGTCTAATGTTAATAGGATGTCATTATCTGCTCTGAGATCATTTTTGAGAAATAGTAACATATCTTCCATCTTATTAAACGCACTAGGTTGGCAACGACAAGATAAATAATCGGCCAATGCTTTTTCGGGTGTTGCGATCAATATGGGGTGTGTTTCATTGATAAAGTATTGAGTGATACCCATGGAATATTTTTTGGGATGAAGATGGCGGTACGAAAACACTCCCACGGGTGTATCAAAGTGCTTATTTTTTTTAGTGGTGATACACGTGAGTTCCTCGACACGTTCGGGAATTAACCCATAGAATGATAGTGCAAATTCTAATGAAATGGCTGAAGGGCCATAAATAAGATTGGCCAAGGTTTCGATGCAGTAGGGGATGCGCGCGTGGCTTTCACCAAAGATGTATAAGCCTTTTTTGACGCGAATAAGGGTTCCATCAGCCAGCCATGCGCTGATCTTGCTCCGCGGCTGCTTATACGTGCTTAGGATTGACATGAGGAGGGTGTAATCCGTCTCCTCTCTTCCTATGAGCGTACGCAGGCGATCACCGGTTAACATAGCCATAAGCGAAAATCCATCCAGTATGTATAAGAATTATAGACATACTGGATGGATTTTGCCATTCTTTCTTTCGCCCTCTTCACGATTGACTAAGCTTTCAGTTTCTTACTTCCAGCCGCTGCTCCAATAGCAGCACATCCCAGCGTAAATATAATTGAGCTAACTGCGAGCACGCATGTAGCTGTTGCATCGGAGTGTGTGGTGTTTTGAGCTTGTCCTGAAACAACATTCCACATCCAATCAGCCATTTTTGTAAACATCTCGCTTGCATTAAACTTGTCATTGCTGTATTGATGCGTGCAATAATCCGCCAAATACGAAACGCCAACGAACACGCCGACTAAGGCAATACCAGTTGTTCCCCCAATTGCTCCTCCAGTCATTGCTCCTTTATTCCAGTAGGATCCATTTTTTTGTAGTTCTTTGCGTCTTTTCTGGATGGCTGGATTGATTTTTCTACCGACCAGACTTGCGTAATCATTGCTGGGAAGGGAAAGCACAGAGACATTGTTCATTTTTTCAAAGGAATCCAAAATGTTAAAACTAGACGCCTGATCAACGGCGGACACTATTCGGTTACGAGCAATCTTGGATTTCCCGCTTTTGTCATATGAAATGCCCAGTTTTATATAGTGTGGCATCAACAGCTCTACTAATGTAGTATTTCCTTTTTTGGAGGCACGCAACAATGGGTCATTATCATCAGTGCCGTCAATTAAGTGTTTACCCAGTTCTTTAAACAAATGTGTGAAAATTTCTTTTTTTTCTTCTGTTAACTCTTCATCATAGTTAAGCGCGTGATCAAGCAGAGTTTGGCCGTCATGGTCGATCATTGTGCTTAAGGCATCGGAAATTAATGTTTTAGGATTTCTGTCTTCAATCATAAACGACGTGCTAAGTGCAAGCACAGCCGCTTTAAATGCCTGGCTACTATTACCTTTAAATGTCTTAAATATCTCTGCTTTTTGAGTCTCGATTTTTGTTTCTAGTTGAGTTTTCACCGCTTTATCTGCTTTAACGAGTCCCTTCTGAAATTCATCTTGTGATTGTTCATTCCCAGAGAGAGGATGTGCCTGAGAATTCCGAAGGGGGTCGTTTTTGTCGTCAACCACAATATTACTATTTTGACTATCGTCCTGTTTCTTCAAAACGTCATTGGAATTTTTCATCTTCTCTCTCCACTCTTTATAAGGGTCTAAACCATTAGGTATGGGCCATTATAGGCGCGCAACTTAGATAAACGCAAGGACTAAATTGAAACAAAAAGAGATGGTGTGGAAAGCGTTTGTTTATCAATAAGATGCGATCTGTCATAGGAGCGCCCTTACGGTATATCCCTCAAAATCGCATTCAACCCCACCTTCTGGCGGGTTTGGAGGTCGACCTTCTTAACAATAACGGCGCATGCCAAATGGCAACGACCATCAGACGAAGGCAAGCTCCCCGGCACGACGACGCTGCCTTCGGGGACATACCCGAAGCTCACTTCGCCCGTTGTACGGTCATAAATCTTGGTGCTCGCACCGATGAAGACGCCCATGCTGATGACCGAACCAGCCCCAATGCGCACGCCTTCCACGATTTCACTGCGGGCACCCACAAACACATCGTCTTCAATGATGGTAGGGGAGGCTTGCAAGGGCTCGAGCACGCCGCCCAAGCCAGCGCCGCCCGATAAATGGACATTTTTACCCATTTGAACACACGACCCCACCGTCGCCCATGTGTCTATCATGCAACCGGAACCGATATAGGCACCTATATTTATAAAGCTTGGCATGACGACCGTATTCGGCCCAATGTAGCAACCCGTCCGAACCACGGCACCTGGTACCACCCGCACGCCCGATTGCACAAAATCAGTCCGCGTGAACGTCGTGTGTTTCAACGGAATCTTGTCGTAGAACCGCGTATACGAGCCCTCAATTTCTGTGTTATCCTGAGTGCGGAAATAAAGTAGGATAGCTTTTTTGATCCATTCGTTGATAACCCAAGTGCCTTCTTTCTTTTCTGCCACCCGGATTTCACCGTGATTTAACGCCGAGATCGTTTCTTCAATAAAGCGAACAAGGTCAGCCGGAGCGTGTGCAGCAGAGATGCTTTGAATGTTCTCAAAGGCATTTTCAATCAGTGAAATGGACATAAATAAAACCTCAATGAACCAGGATAATTTGCTAAACTCAGAGGAATCTACCGTGAGGGCAATCATGAAACGCAGAACGATTATAATGGTATTTTTTATCATTGTCATACTCTTTGTGACTTACAAATTTGTTAGCGGAAGAACTGGTAAGGGTAATTTTGCTTTCCCCAAACCCGTCGTGACCGTTGCCACCGTGACGGTATCACCGATGCCGGTCATCGTGAATGCACTGGGTTCGATGATGGCTGAAAATGAAGCCGACGTCACATCTGAGCTCAGTGGCACCGTCACAGAGGTGGCGTTCGAAGAAGGGACAATGGTGGATAAAGGCATGCTATTGGTTCAAATTAACGATGCCCTTCAAGCGTCAACATTGGCTCAACGACAAGCGGAAGAAGTCTTGGCCAACCTCGATTACCATCGTCTGAAGAATCTGATTGGCAAAGGTGCCATTTCGCAACAAGAAGTCGACAAAGCAGAAGCGAATCTGAAAGTGGCTCAGGCCAATGTCGCTTTCGCGCAAGCCGAACTCAATAAAACAGATATCCGCGCGCCATTCAAAGGACGTTTGGATTTGCGCAATGTCAGCCCTGGCCAATATATTACCTCCGGGCAAAATCTCGTGCGCATCGTTGATAAAAGCAGTTTGAAGTTGCGTTATGCGGTCCCTGAGCGCTTTTTAAGTCAATTGGCCTTGGATAAACCGGTAACATTTCATACGAGTGCTTTCCCTGATAACGTCTTTGAAGGTAAAGTAAGTTTTGTGAGCCCGCAGGTGGATGTAGAGACCCGCACCATCACCGTCGAAGCCCACTTTGAAAACCCTAATGAAGCCTTATCCCCAGGGTTATCGGGCGAGGCGATGCAAGTGCTCTCTGAAAATCCAAATGCATTGAGCGTTCCCGAAGAATCACTCGTTGCGACGATCACGGGTTATCAGGTTTACGTGATTAAAGAGGATAAAGTAGCAAGCCGCCCAGTGACGATTGGCTCCCGTACCAACGGCCGTGTCGAAATTCTGAAAGGATTAGAAGCGGGCGAAACGGTTGTCGCGCGTGGGCAACAAAGTTTACGCGACGGTGCATCTGTAGAAATTTTGACTGAACCTAAAGGTGAATAATGCGCCTATCGCATATTTGTATTGAAAGACCGGTATTTGCTATCGTCATCAATTTAATGTTATTGATCGTCGGTTATATTGGTTTCGATCGTTTAAGTGTACGTGAATTACCCAAAACAGAACAATTCAACGTGGAAATTCGGACTGACTACATTGGTGCCAGCGCCGAGCTGATGGAAAATCAGATCACGATCCCGATTGAAGACGTGATTGCGGGTGTGGAAGGTATCGAAGTCATTGAATCGAAGAGCCAGCAGGGTAGAAGTTCGATTCTCGTGACATTCGCTGCCGATTATGACATTGGCGAAGGGATGAATGATCTGCGCGATCAATTGTCACGCGCACGTAAATCTTTACCTGATGATGCTGACGATCCTATCTTGAGCAAAGCGGATCCGAATGCATCGCCATCACTTTATATTCAATTCAGTGATACAACACGTGATGCCTTAGCGCTCACTGACTACGTGAATCGTTACATTAAAACTGAATTGCAACAAGTCGAAGGTGTGGGTAACGTGTTTATTTTTGGTGAACGCGACTACTCGGTGAGGATCTGGCCTGATCCGCTGAAGATGGCGTCACGGCAGGTGACGGTGGGCGATATTAAAGACGTCCTGCAAGAACAAAACCAGGCATTGCCCAGTGGTAACATTAAAAGCCGCTACCGTAATGTGGTGATTGATCCTGATACAAAACTGAAACATGTGGATGAATTTAAATCGCTTGTCTTAAAAGACACCGGTGGGAAAATGGTCCGCATGAGTGACGTAGCCGATGTTGAAATTGGGCCAAAAGATGAGGACAACGTCGTTCGTGTGAATGGCCAGCCTTCGGTTGTGGTGGCGATTGTGCCTCAAACAACGGCCAATCCCGTGGATGTGTCGGATGAAGTGCAAGCACGTCTTAAGAATTTCAGTAATAGCCTGCCGGAAGGAATGACGTTTTCGGTCAGTTATGATAGAGCGACGTTCATCAAGTCATCCATTCATGAAGTCTATAAAACGATTTACGAAGCGGTCTTTTTAGTGATCCTCGTCGTATTTGCGTTTTTAGGATCATTGCGTTCGTCAGTGATTCCGGTGGTGACGATCCCATTATGTTTGGTCGCCACGTTTGGGATGATTTACTTGATGGGGTATACGATCAATACGATGACCTTGCTTGCGATTGTGCTCGCCATTGGATTGGTGGTAGACGATGCGATCGTGATGTTAGAGAATGTATTTCGTCATCGTGAAGCGGGGATGGCATCGATTCCTGCTGCAGTGAAAGGCAGTGATGAAATTGGCTTTGCGATCGTCGCGATGACGATGACATTGGCAGCGGTGTACGCACCGATTGGTTTCACGCCTGGTTTTACGGGCGCGATATTCCGTGAATTTGCGTTTACGTTGGCAGGCGCGGTGGTGATTTCAGGGTTTGTGGCATTGACGTTATCGCCGATGATGTGCGCGTACGCCTTACCGGAGAAGCTTGAAAGTAATCGGTATACGCATTGGCTGGAAGGGTTCATGCATCGGTTGGATGAGCGGTATAAAAAGGCGATCACATTCTTTTTAAAGCGACGTATTCTGGTCGTTGGGTTTTTCTTGGGGGTAGCGATTGGGGGTGGATTATTATTTGCCTCGATGAAATCCGAGCTGGCGCCGATGGAGGATACGGGTGCAGTATTTGTGATGGCGAATGCGCCGACGAATTCAAGCTTTCGTTATTTAGATGAAATCATGGTACAGGTACAAAGTGTATTAATGAAGGTGCCTGAGCGTCAGAATTTAGTGGTAGTGAGTGGGCGAGGGAATGCCGAGTCGGGGATAGCGTTCATGGCATTGAAGCCATGGGATGAGCGATCGCGCCAACAAGGGGTTATCACGCGCAGTGTGCAGCCGGAGCTGTTTAAAATCCCAGGCGCACAAATTTTCGCGATTGATTTGCCACCGATTAAGGGCGGTGGCGGTGGTAATAATCCAGTGGATATGGTTGTCCAAATGTCGGGCACCTATGAAGAGCTGGCGCAAGTGATGGACAATTTTAAAAATGCGATTGCCAAGTATCCGGGATTAAACAGTGTGCAAACGGATCTGAAGATGGACAGCCAGCAGATTGAGATTAAAATCAATCGTGATCTGATTGGCAATTTAGGGATTTCGTTTGATGATTTAAATGACGCGATGAATATTTTATTTGCAGGGCGGCATATTACTGATTTTGAATCTAACGGTGAAAATTATGATGTGATGGTACAGCTGAAAGAGGCGTTGCGTGAGAACCCATCGCAAATCAGCCAAATTTATTTACGCGCCAAAACGGGGAAAATGGTTCCGTTGTCGGCGATTGTGACCTTGACGCCGGTGGTTCGCCCGAACACATTGCCGCACTACAATCGGATGCGTGCAGCGCGGTTGACGGCGAACTTATCTGAGGGTTACACGCTGAGCGATGCTGTTGAGACGTTGCATGATATGTCGCTGGAAGTTTTACCGGTGAATGCAAAAACGTCGTGGGCGGGTTTCACGAAAGATTATTTAGAGTCGAGTGGTGCGATGGTCACGACGGTGATCTTGTCATTGATCTTTATTTATTTGGTATTGAGCGCGCAGTTTGAAAGTTTCACGGATCCGTTCATTATCATGTTGACGGTGCCGTTTTCGATCATTGGTGCGGTGCTGTTCTTAAAAATCACGGGTGGAACGAATAATATTTACACGCAAATTGGGTTTGTGACGTTGATTGGGTTGATCACGAAGCACGGTATTCTGATCACGGATTTTGCGAACAAGTTATCGGAACAAGGGATGGATAAATTTGAGGCCGTGGTTCAGGCGGCTGTAACGCGTTTGCGTCCCATCTTGATGACGACGGGAGCGATGGTATTGGGCGCTATTCCCTTGGCCTTGGCGACGGGCGCGGGTGCTGAGTCGCGCAGTCAAATGGGCTGGGTCATTGTGGGCGGGATGTTGTTCGGCACGCTGTTTTCATTGTTCGTAGTGCCGGTGGCGTATACGTTTATTTCGCGGCGCTAGTTCTTCCGCCCACTTTTAAAGGGGGCAGCCGAGTATTCCGAGGCGGGGGTTTTTCTTCGAGAACACGGCTAGACAACTGCGCTCAATCGTACTATCATGGCACCTTAATCCAGGAGACAAGTGATGACAAAGCAAGCGAAAAAAGCGTTATCTGACGACATGATGGACGGAATCACGGTCCTTATTATTATCCTAGCGATAACGGCGGGCGTATCTTATTGGCTCGCGACGATGCCCACCTACTAAGGTAATTATCCAAATTCATATGCACAAGGAAGCGCATGGAAACCATCAGATACCCGGGGGAGATTCTTCGGGACACTCTCCGCGAAACCGGTTTTTTACAAGTCGTTGGGGCACTGAACGCTTACACAGGCATTTTGGCGGCCCAAGCGGGCTTTTCTGCCCTATACGTTTCTGGCGCAGGCGTATCGAATGCTTCGTTAGGCAAACCTGATTTAGGGTTAACCACGATACGCGATGTTCTTATTGATACGGCTCGTCTTGTCAGAGCCACTTCACTTCCTGTTTTAGTAGATGCCGATACTGGTTTTGGCCGTATTGGTGAAACGGTCGCCATGCTTGAAGCGGTTGGTGCGGCCGGGTTACACATTGAAGATCAAGTAGACAAAAAGCGTTGTGGCCATCGTTCGGGGAAAGTATTGGTGACGATTGATGCGATGTGCGCACGTCTTCGCCAAGCCATATTGGCGCGCAAGCATGCGAGTTTTGTGATCATGGCACGGTGCGATGCGCTGGAAAACGAAGGGATTGAAGCGACGGTCGTACGCTGCAAAGCTTACATCGCTGCGGGTGCTGACATGATATTTGTCGATGGCGTGACGAACGAAGCCGAGTACAGGATTTTGGCACGTTTACCGGTGCCAGTGTTAGCGAACATCACTGAATTTGGCCGTACGCCGTTATTCACGGTGGAAGAATTAAAAGAATTTGGCGTTCAATTGGCGTTGTATCCGTTAAGTGCATTTCGTGCGATGAATTTAGCTGCGCAAGAAGTGTATCAAACCATTCATGAAAAAGGCACGCAAGCCTCATTGATCCCGAAAATGCAAACACGGGAAGCATTATATAAGACGCTTGGGTACGAGAAATTGGAAGCGGAACAGCGACCATGATCTTCGCCCCCTTTGAAAAGGGGACCGGCGATGTGACCATGATCTTCGCGCCCTTTGGAAAAGAGGGCAGCCGATGCGACCATGATCTTCGCCCCCTTTGGAAAAGGGGGCAGCCGAGTATTCCGAGGCGGGGGATTTAATATTACTGGGAGATATAGATGAACACACGCGGACTAGCCGGCATTGATGCTGGAGAAACGGCGATATCAACGGTAGGGCCGGGTGTTGGGTTACACTACCGTGGTTATGGCATTGATGAATTAGCGGCGAACGCGACCTACGAAGAAGTCGCATATTTATTGCTTTACAAAAGGCTGCCAACCAAAACAGAGTTGAGCGCATTTTGCGAGAGGATTGCTAAGGGCCGCAGTCTTCCTGACACGGTCAAAGTGGCATTACGTTCCATTCCGAATGCACACCCGATGGACGTTTTACGCACGGGCGCATCACTGATGGGTAATTTAGAGCCTGAAACATCGCAGCATGCATTACCTGCGATCACTGAAAGATTATTAGGTGCATTTCCTTCGATATTGGCTTACTGGTATCAATTCCATGTGAACGGAAAAATCATTGATACTGAAAGCGATGTTCCCAGCATGGCTGAGCATTTTCTTACCCTGATCAATGGTCGCGCGAATGAATTGCAAACGCGGGCTGTCGACATTTCATTTATTTTGTATGCGGAGCATGAATTTAACGCCTCGACATTTGCAGCTCGCGTGATTGCATCCACGGAGAGTGATTTTTATTCATGTATCACGGGCGCCATTGGCGCGCTCAGTGGCCCATTGCACGGTGGCGCCAATGAAAAGGCGATGGAATTGATTGAGTGTTATCAGACACCTGAAGAAGCCACTGCCGGCTTGCATCAAAAATTGGCTGCGAAAGAAAAGATCATGGGCTTTGGGCATCGTGTTTACAAAACGCATGATCCTCGTTCTGATGTTATTAAAGTCTGGGCAAAAAAATTATCAGAACAGGCGCGCGATAATGTTTATTATCCTGTCTCTGAAGCGATCGAGAAAGTGATGTGGGATGAGAAAAAGTTATTCCCCAACGTCGATTTTTACGCGGCATCGGTTTATCATTTTTGTGGAATTCCGACCTATTTATTCACGGGATTATTTGTATTTGCTCGCACGGCGGGTTGGGCTGCACACGTAGCCGAACAGCGCGCGGACAATCGTTTGATTCGTCCGAATGCGGTATACATTGGCCCTGAGCCATTGACGTATGTGCCACTCAACGCGCGTTAGGAATCATCATGGCATACGATCGTCTTATTGAAAGCATTGCTGATTATGTCACTCATCCGCCGGTTTTTTCTTCATTAGCCTACGACACGGCCAAAATGTGCTGGCTGGACGCGATGGGTTGTGCGATGTTGGCGCATGGATTTGAAGGCGCGCGGCGGTTTTTAGGGCCATGGGTTCCTGGCACTGTCACGCCCAACGGTGCACGCGTGTTGGGCACATCGTACGAATTGGATCCGATCAAAGCGGCGTTTGATAATGGCACGTTGATTCGCTACTTGGATTACAATGATACGTGGTTAGCCAAGGAGTGGGGGCATCCTTCTGATAATTTAGGCGCGATATTATCTGTGATGGATTACGAAACACGTTCAGGCCGTCGTGATTTCACGATGCAAGATTGTTTTCGTGCCATGATCATGGCGTATGAAATTCAAGGTATGCTGGCGATTGGCAATGCGTTTAATGGTGTTGGGCTTGATCACGTGATATTGGTAAAATTGGCGAGTACTGCTGTTTCGACGATGCTGATGGGCGGCGATAAAGATGCGGTGATGCGTGCTGTGTCTCAGGTATTTGTGGATGGGCAATCGTTACGGACGTATCGTCATGCACCGAATACGGGATCACGCAAATCATGGGCGGCGGGTGATGCATGCGCGCGTGCGGTGCAATTAGCGATGATGACGCTGAAAGGCGAGATGGGCTATCAGTCTGCGATCACGGCACAGACATGGGGTTTTCAAGATGCGACGTTCAGGGGGCAAATGATCACGCCACCGGTTTTCGGCCATTATGTGATGGAAAATATTTTGTTTAAAGTATCGTATCCTGCGGAGTTTCATGCGCAAACGGCGGTTGAAGCTGCCTTGGCTTTGTACCCTTATGTCAACGATAAGTGGGATGATATCGAGCGCATTGAGATTGAAACACAAGCTGCGGGTGCCAAAATCATTGATAAAAAAGGGCCGTTGAAAAATTACGCTGATCGTGATCATTGTTTACAATACATGATTGCCGTGCCGTTGTTGATGGGTTCGCTTGATGAGCATGCCTATGATGATGCGTTCGCTGCTGACCCACGTATTGACGCGTTGCGTGCACTGATGCACGTCAAAGAAAACCCAACCTTCACGCGTGATTATTTGGATTTGAATAAACGTGCCATCCCAAACAGCATTCAAATCTTTTTTAAAGATGGAACGAGTACGCCACGTGTGCAAGTTGATTATCCCTTAGGGCACCGTCAACGTCGTGAAGAATCCATTCCGTTTTTGTGGGAAAAAGCGAGGAAGAATTTGAGCGCAGTGTTGTCGTCAGAGAAGGTCAGCGAAGTTCTGACGCAGTGTGAAAGCCGAGACTTCCATACTGTGCCAGTTACTTTTTTCATGATGGTAGGGGCAGATACATTTGCTCTCTAGGTGTGGGGGCGAAACATCTTTCGTCTCCTCTCAAGCCCCGGCAGGGGTGTAATATGTGGAGCCCCCCATGTAGCCACGCGTAGCGTGGCAAATGGGGGGGGGTGAAGATAATAAAAATTTAATCAAGCCCCGGTAGGGGCGTCACATTTAAATGATATTGATGGGTGAGCTATTGTATTCTCACGTCCCTACCGGGGCTTACAATTTAAATCATTCTTCGTTACCCCCCATTTGCTCCCTTCGGGAGCTACATGGGGGGCTCCACATATTACACCCCTGCCGGGGCTTAAGAGGAGCAGTAGTCACATGACATCGCAATTATTTCAACTTGTGTAGATACCAATGTTTGAAAAAGGGGGCAGACACTGGAATCGGCGAGCTTGCGAGGCGATTGTAGTGTCGGGGGTTTTTCTTTGTGTTAGGTTGGTTTTACAGGATTACAATGGGAATGATTTTGTGTTGCTTCGCCTGGCTTTGGCTTGAAAGCACTCAATGTACCGGACAGCAGAACCAGACGCGTCACTGCGACATCCTCATCCAAATCTGCCATTGCCTCTTTGGCATACTTGCTTTTAGAATGAGATAGCTGTACATAGCATTTTTTAATTGTCTCCATGAATTCAGAGAGAGAGGTGGGTTGCACACGTATGGCTTGTTTAATTGCCCGTTTAATCAGGTTCGTCGAATGCATGGATGCAAATTGTTGCGTAATAGTTTCAACATTACCTGGGATTGTCAGCGACTCCAGAATACATTTCCACTGTCTTATGTTGTGAATGCCAAGATTTTCTAATGTTGCTAAAACCTCATACACTTCAATATGCTCATTGAATATACGGATATATTCCTTGTTGTTTTTCTGCTCAGCCAACGCACGTGCTGTTTTTAGCGCAGCAAATACTTGCTGAGGATTTTCCTTTTGGCTGACCATATCGAGCGTCTTTTGATACGTATTTTTTATATTGCGTTGAACCATTGTGTCGATTTCAACTAACACTTCATCTGAAATGTTGTTACCATCTAAGTCTATAAAAGTGAGTGTTTGATTTTTTTCCAGAGCTGCTGCGAGGGCTTTGGCTCCTTCATCGCCAATGCCATTACCAAACAAGTCTATTGAGGTGAGGGTTTGATTCCTTTCTATGGCTGTTGCGAGGACTTTGGCTCCTTCATCGCCAATAATGTTGCGCATTAACCTTATTGAGGTGAGAGTTGAATTTTTTTCTAGAGCTGCTGCAATGTGTTTGGCTCCTTCAGCGCCAATGCCATTAATTGACAACACGATGCGGATGAGGGCCTTATTCATTGCTATGGCTGCTGCCAGGTCTTTGATTCCTTCATCGCCAATCTGGTTGATGCTTAAGTCTATCGAGGTGAGAGTTGAATTCTTTTCTAGGGCCGCTGCCAGGGCATTGGCTCCTTCAGCGCCAAAGACGTTATGGCATAATTTTATTGAGAGTAGGGTTTGATTTTTTGTTATGGCTGCTGCCAGGACTTTGGCTCCTGCTTTGCCCATCTTGTTGTCATTCAAGTCTATTGAGGTGAGTGTTGAATTTTTTTCTAGAGCTACTGCAATGTGTTTGGCTCCTTCATAGTCAATGTGGTTATAGTTTAACTTTATTGATGTGATGGCTGTATCTGATTGATTTATGGCAATTAATGCGGCATCCAAGGTATCAAATCTCATAAAGCACCGAGAGGTTAGTGTGGCAGATTGCTTGATATTATCACGGAACAAGTTCGGGCGCAAATTTAATTTTGGGGTCAGAAATTGATAAAGAGTTTTGGCGTAGGCTGGGCTTGAGGGTAGAGTAGGTTATCGAGATTCTGACTCAGCGTGGAAGCCGGGACTTCCACACTGTGCCAGTTGCTCTTTTGGTGACCACCCGTACATCAAGAAATATTTATTGCTTTCCCTTCAAGTGCGAATAACTAAATTGGCGTACTCGCGTTAAATGTGTGTCTTGAATGTCATGCACGATGTGCATGAGATCCCAGGCATTAGCTAGTTGGCTGCTTTGCGCATGTTGTAAATGTTGCAGTGATTTCACATTATCGTTCATTTGTCATCTCCTAGTTTTATTATCTTACCTTCATCCAGAACAGCTTTGAGGTAAGTAAAAAGAGTATAGATGGACGAATGGAAAAGACGCAAATAAGGGTTCCTTATGGGGAGGGGTCAGCCGATTTTGCGCACCAGCTTCATTTCAGACACGATCCGGGTCGAGATTTCCTCCACGGATAACTCCGTCGTATCCAGCATAGGAATGTCATAGTGCTCAAAAATGGCCTTAGCCTGGCGGACTTCCCGTTCACATTGCCCAATCGTGCTATAAGACCCTTCGCGCCGCCGCTGAGCACGAATTTGCTGCAAACGACGTGGGTCAATGGTCAATGCAAAGCATTTTTTGGTGTAAGCACGTAAGGCCTTAGGTAGTTGGCCTTCCAAAAGATCGTCATCGGTGAGAGGGTAGTTAGCCGTGGCGACCCCATAATGGAGCGCGAGGTAGAGGGAGGTCGGGGTTTTACCGCTTCGAGAGACGCCAATGAGGATAACGTCGGCGGAATCGTAATAATTGGGGTTTAAGCCATCATCGGTAGAGAGGGTATAGTTGATGGCCTCGATACGTTCATGGTATTGAGCGTTATCGTGCACGCCATGAGAACGGCCCTTTTCCCCACTGGCTTTGAGATTGAGTTCTTTTTCGAGTTCGGGAATAAAAACGCTGAACAGATCGATGGTCAGCCCATCATGCTGGGCAATGAGTTCGCGATATGTTTTATCAAGCAATGTCATGAATACAATGGGTTTGTCACCTGAGATCTCTGCAATCTGATTGACCTCAGCCAACGCAGCTTCCGCTTTTTCAAGGCTATCAACGTAGGGAATAGTATTATGTGAGAATTCGAGACCCGTGAACTGGGAAATCAGGCTTAAGCCTAATGTTTCAGCGGTAATGCCGGTTCCATCAGAAATAAAAAAAACATGACGTTTCATGGCTGCTCCTTAAAAAGGAATTATGCAACAACCTGTGCAGAATTTGGTACAATTATACTTCTTTATTTAAGTCTGGGGAAAAAGATGTCTCAAAACGTACTGTGGTTCAATGAAATCCAACTAAGTGATATTGAGACAGTGGGGGGTAAAAATGCCTCATTAGGTGAGATGGTGCGCCATTTAAGTGAAGCGGGCGTGGATGTTCCCACGGGCTTTGCGACAACGGCTGACGCTTACCGACGTTTTCTTTCTCAATCGGGTTTGTCGGATACTATATATAAGCTTTTATCTGAGACTGATGTTGATAACATTCCTGCCTTACAAGCGGCTGGCAAAAAAATTCGGCAAGAAATTATAGACACGCCATTCCCTCCTGATTTCCAGAAAGACATTGAAGTTTCCTACGAACAGTTATGCAAGCAATTAGGCGATGATTTTACGGTAGCAGTCCGTTCATCGGCGACGGCAGAAGATTTGCCCGATGCATCGTTTGCGGGGCAACAAGAAACGTTGTTGAACGTCCATGGTATTGCGGGTGTCATGACCGCCATCAAGATTGTGTTTGCATCATTATTCAATGATCGTGCGATTGCATACCGTGTGCATCAGAACTATTCCCATGAACACGTTGCCTTATCGGCAGGCATTCAGCAAATGGTGCGCAGTGATTTGGCCGCCAGTGGGGTGATGTTCACGGTCGATACAGAATCAGGTTTTGATAAAGTCGTGTTTGTGACGGCGAGTTATGGTTTAGGTGAAATGGTCGTGCAGGGTGCGGTGAATCCGGATGAATTTTATATCTCCAAGCCTGCGTTAAAAAACAATAAGCATGCGGTGATCCGCAAAACACGCGGCAGCAAAGCGATTAAAATGATTTACGCGGATAATCAACAAGAACGCGTTAAAATTGTTGATACAAGTGAAGCAGAGCAAATGAATTTTTGCGTGACGGATGAGGACGTGATGGCGTTGTCGCGTTTTGCAATGTCGATCGAAGATCATTATAAACGTCCGATGGACATTGAGTGGGCGAAAGATGGGCGCACGGGCAAGTTGTATATTGTTCAAGCGCGTCCTGAGACAGTGACCTCCCGCGAAGGTCAAGTGATGCAGCGTTTTGAGCTGCTGGAAAAGGGCGATGTATTAACCGAAGGTCGTGCCATTGGCCAAAAGATTGGTCAAGGTGTAGCACGCGTCATTGAACGTTTGGATCAGATGGAAAGCGTGCAAGTCGGTGATGTATTGGTCACGGACATGACGGACCCGGATTGGGAACCTGTGATGAAGCGTGCATCGGCGATCGTGACAAACCGTGGTGGACGCACGTGTCATGCGGCGATCATTGCGCGTGAATTGGGTATTCCGGCGGTGGTGGGTTGCGGTAATGCGCTGGAAAAGATTCGTTCTGGCGAACAGATTACCGTATCGTGCGCGCAGGGTGACACAGGTTACGTCTATCGTGGCAATTTAAAATACACCGTTAAAGACATTGACGTCGAGAAGATGCCAGCGATTCCCGTGAAGATCATGTTGAACGTAGGCAACCCTGATTGCGCGTTTGACTTCCAAAAATTACCGAATCACGGTGTGGGGTTAGCGCGGTTAGAATTCATCATTAACCGCATGATTGGGATCCATCCGAAAGCGTTATTGCATTTTGACACGTTGAATCCGAAGTTACAGGCGACGATTGCTCCGATGATTGCGGGTTATGCAAGTCCTCGTCAATTTTACGTGGATAAACTGAAAGAAGGTGTTGCGACGATTGCTGCGGCATTTCACCCAAAACCGGTGATTGTACGTTTGTCTGATTTTAAATCGAATGAATACGCCCATTTAGTAGGCGGCAAAGAATATGAGCCCACGGAAGAAAACCCGATGATTGGGTTCCGCGGCGCATCACGTTATGTGCATCCGCAATTTGAAGATTGTTTTGCGATGGAATGCGAAGCGATGAAAGCGGTGCGTGAAGACATGGGCTTTGACAATGTGGAATTGATGGTCCCATTTGTGCGCACGGTTGAGGAAGCGAAAGCGGTGGTGGATGTATTAGCGCGTCACGGATTGAAGCGTGGTCAACATGGCTTGCGTTTAATCATGATGTGCGAAATTCCATCCAACGCATTATTGGCTGAAGCATTTTTAGAACATTTTGATGGATTCTCGATTGGGTCGAATGATTTAACACAGTTGACGTTGGCGTTGGACCGCGATTCAGGATTGGTATCGAAGAGCTTTGATGAACGCAATCCTGCGGTGAAGATGTTGATTGAAGAAGCGATCAAGGTCTGTCGTCGTTTGGATAAATATGTGGGTATTTGCGGCCAAGGCCCATCGGATTATCCGGACTTTGCCCAATGGTTATTGGAGCAACAGATTGGCAGTATTTCGTTGAACCCTGATACCGTGGTTGAAACCTGGTTAAAGTTGGGTTCGTAGTTAGCAGTAATCGGAGAGGGAGGGATTCGAACCCTCGGTACGAGGTTATCGTACAACGGTTTTCGAGACCGTCCCATTCAGCCTCTCTGGCACCTCTCCGTGGGGCGTATAGTACTATGTTCGTCGTGCGGCGTCTATATTTATGTCGACGGGTTTTTTGCTATTTGTAGCCAAGCCAACTTTCTGTTATAGTGACATCTTCCCCAAAGACAAGGAACATTCATGACGCAATATATTTTCGTGACGGGTGGGGTCGTCTCGTCGCTCGGAAAAGGCATTGCGGCGGCATCGCTGGCAGCCATATTAGAGGCGAGAGGGCTCAAGGTAACGCTTCTCAAGCTAGATCCCTACATTAACGTGGATCCAGGCACGATGAACCCGCTTCAGCACGGGGAAGTCTTCGTCACCGAAGACGGAGCAGAAACAGACCTCGATCTCGGTCATTACGAGCGCTTTGTCCGCACCAAGATGTCCAAAAACAACAACTTCACGGCCGGCCAAATCTATTGGGAAGTCCTCCAGCGCGAACGTCGCGGCGACTATCTCGGCAACACCATCCAAGTCATTCCTCATATTACCGATGCCATTAAAGAACGCATCGAGCGCGGCGCAAAAGGCGCTGACGTCGCGATTGTGGAAATCGGCGGCACGGTGGGCGATATCGAATCGCTGCCTTTCCTCGAAGCAATTCGTCAAATGAGTCTCATGCATGGCCGTAACAACACCTGCTTCATTCATTTAACCCTCGTTCCTTACATGCACACGTCAGCTGAAATTAAAACCAAGCCGACACAGCATTCCGTGAAAGAATTACGTTCCATCGGTATTCAGCCCGACGTCGTGATTTGCCGCGCATCTGAGCCGCTGCCCGATTCCGCGCGCGAAAAGATTGCACTGTTCACGAACGTCGAAAAACGTGCCGTGATCACTTCATACGATGCGGATACGATCTATCGCATTCCTGAAGTATTGCATCGTCAAGGTCTTGATGCACTCATCGTGGAAAAGTTTGGCTTGAAAGCGAAAGAGGCCGATTTAACCGAATGGCAAGATGTCGTGAGAGGCTTAACCGAGCCGCAAACGAAAGTCACGATTGGCATTGTGGGTAAATACATTGATTTAGCGGATTCTTATAAATCATTGATCGAATCGTTGCTGCATGCGGGCATTCAAACCAAAACTAAAGTGCAAATTGAATATATCGATGCACAATTATTGGAAGAAGAGGGCGTTGCTGCGCTAACATCACTCAATGGTATTTTGGTTCCCGGAGGTTTTGGCAAACGCGGTGTGGAAGGCAAAATCAAGGCCGTTCAATACGCGCGTGAAAACAAAGTGCCCTATTTAGGCATCTGTTTAGGGATGCAAGTGGCCGTGATTGAATTTGCGCGTCATAAAGCAGGGTTTATCGATGCGAATTCAACAGAATTTGATAAACAAACCAAGCATCCTGTCGTTGCGCTGGTGAGCGAGTGGGTCAATGCACAAGGCGTGAAAGAAACGCGTGAAGAAGATGGACAATTGGGTGGCACGATGCGCTTGGGTGCACAGCCTTGCCAAATTGAGCCGAACACATTAGCGCGTAAGATTTATGGTCAAGACACTATTGCTGAACGTCATCGTCATCGTTACGAAGTGAACGCTGAATGGACGAACGCACTTGAAACCGCTGGATTAACCTTCTCTGCCTATTCAAAAGAAGGGCATCTGGTTGAAATGGTCGAGTTGAAAGATCATCCCTGGTTTGTCGCTGTACAGTTCCATCCTGAATTCACTTCGACGCCACGCGATGGTCACCCATTATTCACAGCATTCATTGAAGCGGCAAAGCAATTTCAGAAAGAGAAATTGCAAGAAATGGAGAAAACCTCATGAAGCTATGCCATTTCGAAGTAGGTAATGATTTGCCCTTTTTCTTGATTGCAGGGCCCTGCGTCATAGAAAGTGAAGCGCTCGCGATTGAAACCGCGGGTTTGCTGAAGGAAATGACAGCCGCATTAGGCATTCCTTTTATCTACAAATCCTCCTTTGATAAAGCGAACCGTTCTTCAGCGGACAGTTTCCGTGGCCCTGGCATGGAACAAGGCTTAAAGATTTTAGAAAAAGTGAAAGCGCAAATTGGCGTACCCATATTGACGGACGTGCACGAATACACACCGCTCCATGAAGTCGCGAGTGTTGTTGACGTGCTACAAACGCCTGCGTTTTTATGCCGCCAAACTGATTTTATTCAGAACGTGGCGAAAACGAATAAGCCCGTGAACATCAAGAAGGGTCAGTTTTTGGCACCGTGGGACATGAAGTTTGTCCTGGAAAAAGCGAAAGCGACGGGCAATCAAGCGATCATGGCCTGTGAACGTGGCGCATCGTTTGGTTATAACAATTTGGTATCGGATCCGCGTTCATTAGCGGTGATGAAGGATTTTGGATGTCCGGTTGTATTTGATGCAACGCATTCGGTGCAGTTGCCAGGCGGACAAGGTTCAGTGTCGGGTGGGCAGCGTGAATTTGTGCCCGTCTTGGCGCGTGCTGCGATAGCCGTGGGTGTAGCAGGTATATTCATGGAAACGCATCCTAATCCTTTAAAAGCATTAAGCGACGGCCCGAACGCATGGCCGCTCGATCAAATGCGTGAATTATTGGAATGCTTAAAAGCATTGGATGGTGTAGCGAAATCGTTTGGGTGAGGAAGTGATGGCACGAATTGAATCGGTAAAAGCGCGCGAAGTATTAGATTCTCGCGGCAATCCAACTGTCGAAGCAGACGTGGTGATAGCAGGCGTGATGGGGCGAGCGATTGTGCCGTCAGGTGCATCCACCGGTTCCCGTGAAGCGTTGGAATTACGTGACCATGACAAGTCCCGATACGGCGGCAAAGGCGTATTGAAAGCGGTTGAAGCGGTGCACAACGTGATTGCACCTGCACTCATGAATCAAGAAGGCATGACGCAGTCATCGCTGGATAAATTGCTCATCGAATTAGACGGTACGGAAACAAAATCCCATTTAGGCGCTAATGCATTGTTAGCGGTGTCCATGGCGTTTGCTAAAGCGGCCGCGGCGCAAGCCAATCAGCCCTTGTTTGCCTATTTTGGCGATTTGATCGGCAACAAGCAATATTCGATGCCGATGCCGATGATGAACATCATCAATGGCGGCGCACACGCTGATAATAATGTGGACATCCAAGAATTCATGATCATGCCGATTGGCGCAAAGACTTTTGCGGAACGGTTGCGTTACGGTGCTGAAGTCTTTCATGCGCTGAAATCATTATTGAAAGCAAAGGGCCTGAACACGGCTGTGGGCGACGAAGGTGGTTTTGCACCGGACTTACCCGCCAACCATGCAGCCATTGAAATTATCCTGAAAGCGATCGAGAAAGTAGGTTTTGTGGCTGGCAAAGACGTGAGCCTGGCGTTAGACATGGCGAGCACGGAGTTTTACAAAGATGGCTTGTACCATTTAGCCTCCGAGAACCGTTCACTGACAGCGGAGCAGTTAACAGACCTCCTGGACGTGTGGGTCAGGGATTATCCGATTATCAGCATTGAAGATGCGATGGCGGAGAACGATTGGAAGGGCTGGGCGCACTTGACGAAGCAAATAGGCTCGCGAGTCCAGTTAGTGGGTGACGATTTATTCGTGACAAACACGGCTATCCTTGAAAAAGGGATAGAAGAAGGCGTAGCGAATGCTATATTAATTAAGCCTAATCAAATTGGCACAGTGACTGAGACGCTGAATGCGATTGTGATGGCGAAGAAGGCGAAGTACGGTGTGGTGATATCGCACCGGTCGGGTGAAAGTGAAGACACGACGATTGCCGATTTGGCGGTGGGAACAGATGCTGGTCAAATCAAGACAGGCTCGTTGTGCCGCAGTGACAGGATGGCGAAGTACAATCAGTTGTTGAGGATTGAGGAACAGCTCCGTCTCTTTTAACGTAGGGAAGCACCTTTCTATGAAATGGATTGTCATTGGCCTCATAGCCTTAATCATGCTCCAAGCGACCTTATGGGTAGGCCAGGGTGGTTTATTTGATTTCTTACACTTGAAGCAAGCGGTAAACGTGCAATTGCATGATAATCAGGCATTATTATCACGTAATGGTGCGCTGACAGCAGACGTCGCGGATTTAAAAGATGGGGTTGAGGCGATTGAAGAGCGAGCTCGGAACGAAATGGGCATGATCAAGCCTGGCGAAATATTTTATCAAGTAGGCAACAAGCATGAGTGAGCCTAAGTATTTTGCGATTATTCCGTCGGCGGGTTCGGGTTCACGGATGCATGCCAAACTACCAAAACAATATTTGCCGTTAAATGGCAAGCCTATTTTGGCGCACACCTTAGCGCATTTATCCGCGGTTCCATTTTTTTCAACCATGATGTTAGTGTTATCTGAGCATGACACGCGCGGTTCAGTCATTGCGCATCCTTTTGACAATGTTAAAACGGTGATTGGTGGGGAACGACGTGTCGATTCCGTGCGTAATGGGCTGCGCGCGCTGGAAGGGATAGCAAAGCCGGACGATTGGGTATTTGTGCATGATGCAGCACGCCCATTGATTTCTGTGCAAGCACTCATGGCATTGAAAGATGCTTTAGTGAATGAGCCCGTGGGAGCGATTTTGGGGGTACCTGTCCGCGACACGCTTAAAAAGTGTGATTCAAGCGGTGTGATTGAAAGAACGGTTGATCGCAAGCAACTCTGGGCGGCGCAAACACCGCAAGCATTTCGTTATGGTATTTTGGTCAAAGCGCTCAGTGATGAGTCGCAAGCCTTCACGGACGAGGCATCGGCTATTGAGCATTTAGGTTTAACCGTGCATATGGTTGAGGGGAGTATCACGAATTTCAAAATTACTTTCCCCGAAGATTTACGATTAGCGGCAGCGTTGTTGAGTAAGGAGTTGGCATGAGGATAGGGCACGGATTTGACGCGCATCGTTTTTGTGACGGTGATCATGTCATGATGGGTGGCATTCGCATTCCTCATACACACGGCATCGAAGCTCATTCAGACGGAGACGTTTTGTTGCATGCCTTATGCGATGCATTATTAGGTGCAGCAGGGCTAGGCGATATTGGGCATTTTTACCCGCCGACTGACGTGCAATTTAAAGGGATGGACAGCCGCATTTTTTTACGTGATGTGTACGCGAAAGTAAAGGCGAAGGGATACACATTAGGGAATGCAGACATCACGATTGTGGCACAAGCGCCGAAGATGTCGCCGCATCGTGATGCAATGAGAGCGAGCGTGGCGGAAGATTTAGGTGTACCCATTGATTTGATCAATATCAAAGCGACGACGACGGAAGGGATGGGGTACATTGGACGTAACGAGGGCATGGTAGTTTATGCGGTGGTATTAATAGTAGGGGCGAAACATCTTTCGCCTTCTTGGGAGAAATAAATGAGAATTCTTGTGAGCAACGATGATGGCGTTTACGCCCCTGGGATAGCCTGTTTAGCGAAGGCATTAGCGACGGTAGGTGATGTCACGGTGGTGGCGCCTGATCGGAATCAAAGTGGGGCGAGTAATTCGTTGACATTGGAGCGGCCATTGCGCGTGACAAGGACGGCGGATGGTTATTACAGTGTGAATGGCACGCCGACGGACTCGGTGCACATTGCGATCACGGGATTATTTGAATACGAGCCTGACATTGTTGTTGCTGGGATCAATTCGGGTGCTAATTTAGGTGATGATGTGGTGTATTCTGGAACGGTGGCTGCGGCGACAGAGGGACGTTTTTTAGGATACCCTGCGATGGCGGTGTCTCTGGCGAGCAAAGAAGAGAAACATTATGAAACGGCGGCAAAAGCGGTGCTGCGTATTTTCGGGCATTTGAAGCACTTCCCCTTGCCACCGGACACGATATTAAATATTAATGTGCCAGACGTTCCATTTGAAGATATTCGTGGTTATGAGATTACACGCTTGGGCAATCGTCACCGTGCGGAGCCTGTGGTGGTGAACACGGACCCACGTGGCCGCGTGATTTATTGGGTTGGACCTGCAGGTGAGGAAGAAGATGCGGGAGAGGGCACGGATTTTGATGCGATACGACGTAATGTTGTTTCGATCACGCCGTTACAAATTGATTTGACTCGGTACAGTGCGATCGAGCCATTGAAGAAGTGGATTGCTACATTATGATATTCGCACGATTATATTTAAAAGTGATGCAATGGGCGCGTTCTCGTTACGCGGATTACATCTTAGCGGCGGTAAGTTTTACGGAATCGATGATATTCCCGATCCCCCCGGATGTGATGTTGATGCCGATGGCGATGGCTAAGCCTGAGCGGGCGATGTACTTGGCGACATTGACGACGGTATGTTCGGTATTAGGTGGGATTGCGGGATACGGCATAGGGATGTGGGCCTTTCCGACGTTGGTAGAGCCACTGATCCACCAGTTTGGATACACACACCTATATGAAACGATTCACGCCTGGTTCATGACCTGGGGGTTTTGGGTAGTCTTTTTAGCGGGGTTCACGCCGATCCCTTATAAGCTGTTCACGGTCACGGCGGGGATGGTTGGGATTGCCTTCGCACCGTTTGTCCTGGCTTCATTCTTAGGACGTGGCGCGCGGTTTTACTTGGTTGCATTCTTGATGGCCAAAGGCGGTCCGAAGTTAGAGCAAGCGATTCACGATGGTATTGTCCGATTTGGATGGTTGCTGGTAGGGATATTTATAGCAGTGGTGGTGGCTTATGGATTCCTGCATTAAACAGGTAGGGTGTTGTGCAGTCATATTAGTGACGCTGATGGGGTGTGCTTCTTCGACACAACCGGTGGCACCAAAACGCGCGCCGGTGCATGATATTAATCGAGCGCCGCCGAAGATGGATGGCACGCACGTGGTGCAACAAGGGGATACTTTTTATACGATTGCATGGCGATACAATCGTGATGCGCAGCAGTTGGCACGGATCAATGGATTGCAACCGCCGTATCATTTAAACGTGGGGCAAAAGATTGCGTTAGGGAAAGCTGCGCCAGCGCAACAACAAGTGGCTGCTGCATCATCGAAGCCATGGTATAGCTCACCGCCGGTAGGGAGCACGAACACGGCATTAACGGCACCCACGCAGGCACCGAAAGCGGCGCCGGTGTTGCCAAAAGGCGCAATTGCATGGGAATGGCCAACGACAGGAAAGATCATCGGCAATTTCTCAAGCCAAAATGCGCAAAAAGGTATTGATATTGCTGGGCAAAACGGGCAACCTGTGATAACAGCTGCAGCAGGAGTGGTCGTTTACAGTGGCAGCGGGTTACGGGGATATGGCCAAATGGTGATTGTGAAGCACAATGATCAGTTTTTAAGTGCATATGCTCACAATAGTCGACTTTTGGTGAATGAGGGTGATACAGTTAAAGCTCACGCTAAAATTGCCGAAATGGGACAAACGGACACAGAGAGTGTACGTTTACATTTTGAGATTAGGAAGAACGGGCAACCAGTTGATCCACTGGATTATTTGCCGCGTAGGGGTTAATAATATTAACCCTTTTCGTCATGACGCGCCCGTCTTCAAAAGAATGTGGTAGTATACCTGTACCGATTGGGTACTAATATTTGATTGTCACGGATGGTGTCAGCTATGAGTCCAAAATACGAAATGTTAATTGAAGATTTGGATCCCTCTGAAAGAGACGCTGAAGACAGTCTCTTAGAAGGTAACGATGAAGAAGGTAAAGACGTTGATGATCTTGATGATGCTGACAACGACGAAGTTGCCGAATTAGGGATTGTAGACATAGACGTTCCTGGCATGGACGAAGTATCCGAATTAGACGAAGCCTTTCAGGCAGCTAACCGCAAGACACGCAAGCTTCAGATCCAACGCAAAGTGGCTGACGCGACACAAATGTATTTAGGTGAAATTGGTTTCTCCCCTTTATTATCTGCAGAAGAAGAAGTGTATTACTCCCGTTTAGCGTTGAAGGGTGAAATCCCTGCACGCAAACGGATGATTGAAAGCAATTTACGTTTAGTGGTTAAAATTGCGCGTCGATATATTAATCGTGGCTTGCCATTACTTGATTTGATTGAAGAGGGCAATTTAGGATTAATCCGCGCGGTGGAAAAGTTTGACCCTGAGCGTGGCTTCCGGTTTTCAACCTATGCGACCTGGTGGATCCGTCAAACGATTGAGCGTGCGATCATGAATCAAACGCGCACGATTCGTTTACCGATACACGTAGTGAAAGAATTGAACGTGTATCTCCGTGCAGCGCGTGAATTAGCGCAGGCGTTGGACCATGAGCCTAGCCCGGAAGAAATTGCGGATTTGTTGGATCGCCCGTTGAGTGATGTCAAGCGGATGTTAGGTTTGAATGAAACGGTTGTCACGTCGGTGGAAGACCCATTAGGCAGTGATTCTGACAAAACGGTGTTGGATACGTTGGCGGACGAGCAGAACATAGATCCGGCTGAATTATTGCAAGATGAAAATTTACGTCAAAGCATTGATGACTGGTTATCTGAATTGAGTGAAAAGCAACGTGAAGTAGTGGTGCGCCGATTTGGGTTACGTGGCCATGAAATTTCGACGTTGGAAGAAGTGGGTAGCGCGATTGGATTGACACGCGAGCGCGTACGTCAGATCCAAGTGGAAGCATTGAAGCGGCTGCGCGAAATCTTAGAAAGACAGGGTTTGTCGGAAGATTCGTTGTTTTCGTAGGGGAGTCCGTCTGGTAGGGGCGAAACATCTTTCGCCTCTACAAGAAATCAACAGGTTACCTCTATGTGCGTAGAATAGGTCTATTATTCTACGCATAAAATCCTGGATTATGCGTAGAATAAGCTCTATAATCTACGCATGGGGGATGAGAATGGCGCAGTATATTCACGAATTAGAGGATTGGCCTCATTTTAAGTGGGACCCAACGGTAGTTTTGCCTTTGCTGGCTAAGGTTGGGTATCAGCAAGGACTACTTCAGGGGACAGTCCAAGCGTTAGGCTTTTCGCAGCAGGGGCTTGCCTCTCTTGATGCGCTTACGCTTGAAACAGTGAGAACCAGTGAGATAGAAGGTGACATTCTTGATCTGGCTTCTGTGCGGTCTTCTATTGCACATCGCTTAAATTTGAATATGGGGGGCTTTAAACCCAACACAGACAAGCATATTGAAGGGGTCGTCTCGATGATCCTCGATGCCACTCAGGGCTACCGACTACCACTGACGGCTGAACGTTTAAAGCATTGGCAAAGTTTGCTTTTTTTGAATAGCAAGTCTATTGTTCGGGTTCACACTGGTGCTTGGCGCAATGATGAATATGGTCCTATGCAGGTGGTTTCAGGGCCAATTGGGCGAGAGCGTGTGCATTTTGAAGCACCCAGTGCGGATCGATTAGAGAAAGAAATGGATGCATTCATTCATTGGATTGCAGAAGAACAAAATGGTGACCCGGTATTAAAGGCAGCGATTGCGCACTTATGGTTCGTGACAATACATCCTTTTGAGGATGGCAATGGGCGTGTTGGCCGAGCGATCACAGAATATTTATTAGCACGTTCTGAAAACAGCGCATTACGTTTTTATAGCTTATCCGCTCAAATAAGAACTGAAAAAAATTGTTATTATGATTCTCTCGAAAGAACACAAAAAGGTTCGCTTGATATCACCGTATGGCTTGTATGGTTTTTAAATTGTATGCTTCATGTTTTTGAGGAAAGCCAGAAAACAATTTCATTGTGCGTGTATAAAAATCATTTTTGGGAGGATCATGCGAATGCACCGATCAATGTTCGCCAAAAATTGATGATAAACAAATTGATCGATGGCTTTAAGGGGAAGCTGACGACCAGAAAGTGGGGAATAATATGCAAATGTTCCCACGATACTGCCTTGCGAGATATTCAAGGGCTGCTCGAGCTTGGGATATTGCAGCGGGATTCGGCAGGGGGGAGAAGCACTTGTTATTCATTAAAAATTGCCGGTGACCGTTCACGATCACAAGATCAGCTAACGAAGAACTCTTCGCCCACTTTGTAAAGGGGGCAGACACAGGAATCGACTGCTCTTGGGCGCTTATCGGCAATCTCTCGCCCCTACAAGAAAGTGCATGTGTACATTATGAATCTCGGGATCTGAACGTTTACAATTGCCGAATCAGATCGCCCCTCTGATCTGCAATGCGATGACGATCAGTGAAAATATAATGACCAGTAGGAGCGCGAACTTCCCGCCAGGTGTACGGTAGGGGGCAGCGATCTTTTGAATATAGCGGCCTTTATACACCATGAGGCTTGGCAAAATGCCATACAGGATGGCTGCAAACACACCGGCATAACCGACGGCGATGGTGAACCCACGTGGGAACAGCAGGGCATAGACCAGCGGCGGAACAAGCGTCAAGACACTCAACATGGCATTACCGCGTGCTGTCTTTTTAGAAATAGACAAACCATCGGCCAAGAAATCGCGCAAGCCCACATTCACCGCAATGAACGATGTCACCAATGCTGAAAATGAAAACACACCAATCACGATGGCTAAAAAGCGTAATCCCAAATTTTCTTGCAATACGTTGGTCAACGCAGCCAGGGGGTGATCACCCGCCGATATGGCTAATAAGCCTGCTGGGCCATTGGGAGGGACAAGACTCAAAATCAAAAATTCCCAGCAAATATAAAAGAATAAGGGGATCAACATCCCATAAAACAATGCTTTCTTAAGTGCGGACACATTGGAGTTCAAATACCCGCGCAAACTGGGCACGATCACATGCGATGTGAAAGACAGCACCACGACCGGTACCGCAGACAACAGCAATAAAGGATGACCCGACGTAAACGTTTCGGTATCGACGTGCGGCGTCATTCTCGCCACGAGAATGAAAAAGCTGACAATCAAACAGACCATCAAGATTTTATTGACGTGGTCATAGACATGCGTGCCGAAATACACGAGAAACCCAAACACACCCGCAAACAAGAACATTCCTACCGCCATGGGGGTGCTTTTGCTGATTTCGTGCTGAAGCAATGTTGTGATGAGTGAGCCACCCGCAGACATGTATGCCGCTGAGACACTATATAAGAGCAATGAAAAGGTAATCCAGGCGACGATTTGGCCTGGCCGCCCGAGCCGTTCGCCCGTCATCGAAATGATGTTGGCTTGCGGATCGGTTGACATTAAATTGGATTCTAATAATAAAAAGACGGTATACATCATGAAAACAAAACAGATGATAAATAAACCAATGCTAGGATAAAACCCACCTGCTGCGGTTTGAAGAGGCAAGGCAAGCATGCCTGCACCAATGGTCGCGCCCGCGATCATAAAAATGCTGCCAAATGTTCTATTTTTGAGCAAATTCAACATGGAATGACTCTTATAAAAAATTAAGGGAAACGAGTAACTTATCGTCTTTGCCGTTACTTGTCAAGGCGGTCCCAGCGATTAACGATATCGCAAAAGAGTAGGGCCGTGCGATCTGCATCATAAAGTGCGCTATGTGCCCGACTTAAATCAAAGGGGATGTTAGCGGCGCGCAAGGCTTTGGCCAACACAGTTTGCCCGTAAGCAACGGCGGCGAGGCTTGCGGTATCCAGGCAGGAGAATGCATGGAAGGGGCTTTTTTTGATGCCAGTCCGGGCGACAGCGGCTTGCAAAAATGACAGATCAAACGCCGCATTATGGCCGACCAGAATCGCGCGTTGGCATTTGGTTTCATCGAGGGCTTCTTCAATTTTGACAAACATATCCACGAGGGCATCTGTTTCAGTCAACGCCAGGCGAAAAGGGTGATCAGGCACGATGCCATTGAACTCAAGGGCTTTTGGATCCAGGTTCGCGCCTTCAAAGGGCTTAATATGGTAATGCCATTCATGCTGAGGGGCTAAGATGCCCTCGTCATTGTAATGAACGCTGATGGCCGCCAATTCCAATAAAGCATCGGTGCGCGCATTGAACCCTGCCGTTTCAACGTCAATGACAACAGGAAGGTAGCCGCGGAAGCGTTGATGTAATGGTTTATGCACTGTGATTACCCTGCCAAAGATCGATTTTTGATTGTATGCAATATATAGATAATAAGCAATCGTTTGACAAGACCGCATTCAAAATCTACTCTCAAGAAACAATACCCCTTAATTTTCAAGTAAGTAGGTTACCATTGAACAAGCAGATCCTTCTCGCACCATTATTACTCGGCGCAACACTGGCAGCGCAGGCTAATCACTATGAAATCTCTGCGATGGGTGGCATGGCCATTTCTGAGTTATCGAACAATGAATCTGTTAAGGTTCATCCTCTTGTCACGAATGATTATGAGACTGATGAAGATGTAACCGTCGGCCCTGCTGTCGGCTTAGGTTTACGATATGGTTTTGATGGGTTAGCTCATGACAACTTGAGCCTAACGCTGGGTGTTTCCGGCTATTACATTAATTATGGTGACATAACGGGAACGGAATATCCGTTCGTCAACGGGGGATCCTTTGATACCCTTGATTATCACTTCCGCACCCGCAGCTTTGCGCTGATGTTTGAACCGAGATTGGTTTACAGCAAGTATGTTTTCCAGCCTTACTTGATCACCGGCATTGGTTCTGCCTGGAACCGTGCGTACAACTATAAAGAAGCGCCCACGGATCCCAACGGTTCTGCAGCGCCTGCACCGCATCCATTCCGCAGTCAAACGGTCAATGCCTTTGCCTACGAAGTGGGTATCGGGGTCCAGTATAAATTCGACAAAGATATTTATCATCATTTAGTGTCGTTGGATTATCGCTACATGAACATGGGGCATGCGGATTTGGGTACGATGTCAGGACAGCTCACGGATGATCATTTGGAAGTATCCCCGTTGGCTACACAAACGATCATGTTATCCTTGACGACAGCATTTTGATCTGAAAAACAAGTTATAATCTATGTAGTTAAAAATCTTGTGGGTATTTTATGAAAACGCCAAACATGTTAGTTCTATTGCTTTTTTCTGCGCTAGCCTACGCGGCGCCAGGTGCCGTAGGTCCTGCGCAATCGACGGCACCGCAAGATGAAAGTATTTATCAAAATCCTGCACGCTATTCTGAAATCACGATTTTGGAAGAAAAGTTACGGGACGAGCAAGATCAGCTCGCCTTGAGCCGTGGTTATTTAAACGAACTCGAGACAAAGCAGCCTGAAGAAGAAAATATGGGCTTTGATTCGACGATGGCGGAGCAAGCGTCCTTTCGAGTGGACTTGGCCAGTGTTCAGCAGGGCAAAATTGGTTTAGAGTTATCGAACGCGCGCAAAAACATTCGTCTATTAAAAAGCTACCTCAATCAATATGAAAACCAGCTGATCAATGCAAAGGCTCATAAGCAAGATGCATTAGCCTTGCGTTTAGAAGAACGTCTATCTGTTGATACCCGTAAATTGGAATTAGAACAAGAGCGTGTGAAGGTGTTATCGGATGCGCTCGGGGTTGCGGAAGATATTTTAAAACGTGAACAAGAGCATTTGTCAGAAATGACGGAGCAAATTCGGCTTGAGCAAGTATCCAATATTTGGCAATCGCAACAAGTGAATGAGCAGAAGTGGTTAAACCTTCAAATGGATTGGGAAACCAAGCTCGACAAGGCCCGAGCAGCCTTGGATAAATTGCGTCCCATTGCCCAGCCCCCAACAGACAAGCAGCAATCGCTCCAAAATGACATCATGGAGGCGGAAGAGTATTTAGATTTATTGAAGATGGAATTGACGTTGTCACGGATTGAATCGTTGATCAACGTGTATAAAAGTCGGATGGATGAGGGTGACCCTTCACGCCGCGCGATTGAAACGAAAGAACGTTTGGATCGCCTAAAAGAAGAGCTTATCTCGAACCACATTCAAGTGGACAATAAAGAACTGTTAATGGAACGTCAGCTGGCGATTTTGAATGAACCCGGTGCGAAGCAAGTATTGTCCTCGGATTCACGACGTCGGCAACAATCGATTTTCCAGGGGTTGTTGAAAGAGTATACGCGGATTGATGAAGAGCTGAACCAGCTGATGTCAATGCTGGCGGCGTTTCAAAACCAGTTGTCAGTGGGGGTGAAGCAAACATGGCAATCACGCCAGCAGCTGCCAAGAAATGTAGCCGAATGGGAGCAATTCGGACGTGATTTGTGGAGTTTGCCGCAATTAGTGTATCAATCGGTGGTGGCGACGTACCAACAAGTGGTGGAGCATTTATCGCAAGCCTCTGGGTTATTGTGGTTCGGCACGATGTTGATCATGTTGCTGTGGGCGACTTTTTCGGTCTGGTTATCACGTTCATTGTCAGGTTTTTTAACCGGTGCAAAAAGCAAGGGAATGAGTTTTTCGCACAACACCTTGGTTGTTATTGCACAACTGATTTACCGTAATATATTGGGCATGGCGATTTTTGGCGCTCTAATGATTTTGATGTTGTTATTAGATGTCTCGTCAAGTCATTACATTGTGCCGCTCTGTTTAGGCGTTGTCTGGTTTTCGTATCGCATTGCGGTCGGGTTGGCACGGATTTCGTTATTTGAAAACATCTGGGATTTATCGGGCAAAGATGTATCGTTGTACCGCGGGTTACGTTGGAGCATGGGTTTTGGCAGTGTGATCATCGCGCTGACCGTACTGGCGCATCAATTGCCTATCTCGATGGAAATTTCGGCATCGTTCGATCGATTATTCATGTTGGTGCTGTTAGCGGTATCGATTCCCTTGTTGAAAGGCTGGCAGGTATTGCCGAGCATCATTGCCAAAGATGGTAAAACGAAGGCATACGTACGCCGTGCGATTGATCTGTTAGGTTTGTTGATCCCGCTGACGATTTTCTCCAATGCCATCATTGGGTTGGTGGGGTACGTCAATTTAGCCTGGATCATTTGGATTGCTGAAGGGCAGTTCTTAATGATATTGACAGGCTGGGTGCTGGTGAAAGGGGTTGTATCGGATGCGATGGAATACGCGGCTAAGTGGTCGATCCGCAATTTAAAAAGTGGATGGGTTTGGACGGAATCGCTTTTAAAGCCATTGAATACGATTTTGCACGTGGTGATTTTCTTATCTGCAGCGGCGTTGTTGTGCAGTATTTATGGGTTGGACAAGAACCCGGTGATCAGGGAAAAAGTTCACGTATTTCTATTCAGTCCTTTGTTTAGCATTGGAGCGACGCAGATTGCAGCGTTGCACGTATTTCAGTTTATTATATTGCTGGTCGTCATTCGTTGGGCCGCGAAATGGAGCCGAGAATTTGCTTACCGGTTTTTATTCGCTAAGTACAAAGATAAGGGATTGCGGAATTCTTTTGCGGTGTTCACGCAGTACGCCACGATTGCGTTGGGAGCTTTTGTTATCTTACGCGTGGTGGGGATTGATTTAACGACGTTGACGGTGGTGTTAGGAGCGTTAGCGGTGGGTATCGGGTTCGGGTTGCAAAGTATCGCGAACAATTTAGTGAGCGGATTATTGTTATTGATCGAGCGTCCATTCCGTGCGGGCGATATTATTACGTTGGGTGCGAATGAAGGGGAAGTAACACACATTGGTGTACGCGCCACGACGATACGCACGTTTGACAACATGGAAGTGATCATCCCTAATGCTGAAACAGTGAGTCAGGCGTTAACGAACTGGACACACCACGATTCAATTGTTCGAACGACGTTTAAGATTTCGGTAGAATATTATGAGAACCCACGGTTGATTCAAGCCGTGTTGTTGAACATCATTCGCCGTCATGAATCGGTCGTAGCGCATCCTGAGCCGCACGTATTGCTGATGGATTTTGCCAGTTATGCGCAAGTGTTCGAAGTGCGTTACCACATTGATTTGAATTTAGGTAAAACACGTCCGATGGTTCAATCTGAAATTTTATTGAATATCTGGGATACGTTCCGTGCCGCGAATATTGTCATGCCATATCCGAGACAGACGGTGGAGATTGAGGGGAAATGATTTTTTCCTTAAATATCAATACGAGATGCTTCGCTTCTTTGCACGAAACATCTATTTTATCGATTTTGTGCAAAGAAAGTTACTCGAAAACTTTGCACAAAACAGTAAAAAAACCATTTGTGTGCAAAATCAGGTTGTAGGGGGCGAAACATCTTTCGCCTCTCTATGTTTTATGCCCCCTTTCCAAAACATGGGTATCTACACAAGTTGAAATGATTGCGACGTCATGTGACTACCCCTCTTCTTAAGCCCCGGCAGGGGTGTAATATGTGGAGCCCCCCATGTAGCTCCCGAAGGGAGCAAATGGGGGGTAACGAAGAATGATTTAAATTGTCAGCCCCGGTAGGGGCGTGAGAATACAATAGCTCACTCGTCAATATCATTTAAATGTGACGCCCCTACCGGGGCTTGCTTAAATTTTTATTATCTTTACCCCCCATTTGCCACGCTACGCGTGGCTACATGGGGGGCTCCACATATTACACCCCTGCCGGGGCTTAAGAAGAGGGGTAGTCACATGACGTCGCAATCATTTCAACATAGATCGCTATATCAAGCTTTTTCTTTCGCGCTTGCAGCGCTACATTCTTTATATATGTTTACCCAGGGCGACGCTTCGCTGCGCTCGCTTGCCCTGGGCTAAAATCTTTGAGGCCGTTGGCCTTCTAAATTAGATGCGATTGCCTTGGTCTACATGACGGGGGATTTTCCGGCTATATCACCGTGCTGCGTACTGATCCATCCACCAATCTCGTTTCAACAACATCACCGACGCTGACATCATTCACGCTGCGCAGTGCATTGCCCGCTGCAGACAAGGTGATGCTGTAACCGCGGTCTAACACGGCCAGTGGGCTCAGCGCATGCAATTCACGCCCCATGGCGCCAAGCTGTTGCGTTTTCCGGATCACCACATTATCCATCGCAGCATTTAACCGACTTTGCAAGTGCGCCACACGCGTTGTATACGAATCGAGCGCAATCTTCGGATGGCAATGCGACAAACGATTCGAAAGGCTCGTGACCTGCGTATTCAACCCATTCAATAGATGCAAAAACCGATTCGTTAATTGTTCGGACAATAAATCAACGCGCTGCATCATCCGCTGCAACACATCGCCGGGATGAATCAAACTTTTTTCTAATAGCATCAATCGCTGCGATTGTGCTTGTAACATTGTTTCCATGCTGCGGGTTAATTTCTGTGTCAGCACGGTCACACGATGCAACAGCGCAACTTGATCTGGGCTCGCCAATTCAGCGGCTGCCGTCGGCGTGGCTGCACGTAAATCTGCCACGAAATCCGCAATCGTCACATCGGTTTCATGGCCAACGCCACTGATGATCGGAATACCGCTCGCAAAAATCGCACGGGCGACATTTTCTTCATTGAAAGCAAATAAATCTTCGAGTGAGCCGCCACCGCGAGCCAGGATCAACAATTGTGCCAACCCGTGACGATTTGCATCCTCAATCGCACGTGCAATTTGAGCGCTGGCTTCTTTGCCCTGCACTAACGTGGGATATACAATGACCCGCATTAAGGGATAACGACGTTCTAATGTATGCAAAATATCTTGCAAAGCCGCGCCGGTAGGGGAGGTGATGACGCCCAACGTTTCGACAAAAGCAGGGATCGGTTTTTTATGCTCCGGTGCAAATAGACCTTCCTGCGCGAGCTTCGCTTTCAATAATTCAAACGCGCGTTGCAAGGCGCCTAAACCGGCTTCTTCCATATGTTCAACGACAAGTTGATAATCGCCGCGGGCTTCATATATTCCTACGCGGGCTCTGGCCAATACATGCATCCCATTGCTGAAAACCACATTTCCGCCTCTCATCGATCCCTTAAACATCGCCGCTCGGACCTGCGCTTTCTCATCTTTTAATGAAAAATAGATATGGCCAGATGGGGCGCGGGTAAAGTTTGATATCTCGCCTTCCACCCAAACAGTTCCCAACCCCTTTTCTAACAAGGATCGGGCCGCTTGATTAAGTGCGGTGATGGTCAGTACATTATTCATGAGCGTTTTCATCCGTGTTGAATGCTATCGACTCCATTAATTTAACCTTGGCGAGGAGAATTGCGGGGCTTAACTTCGAGCTGGCCAGGCTGTTTGTCTCTAAAAAAGAGTAGCGTATTTTTCGTATATTGGCGAGTTTCAACGTTAGGTTTCAACACGGCATCCCTTTTACGGTTCGTATATTGGATCATGAGCCCAAATATTAAACCAACGACAGCTGCAAGTAGCATGGTGGCATCAGGTGCACTCATCGAGCCAATCGTTTGCTGTTTGAATTCATCTTCCGCCTTAATTTGAATGATGGCCCATGATACCGACATTGCACGCAATGCAAATTTGACGCAGAGAAACTGTTCTGAAAACTTCTTCACGTTATTCAGTGTGGGGTGTTCCTGCTTGAATTTAGATGTAGATATAGGCTCTAAGTTTTTTAATTCTGTCTCCAATAATTTCTCATCATCATCGAGTGGTTTATGGTTAATAGCTCCTTCGAGACTCTTCTCATAAGCATTGCAGGCATCCAATACATCATTTTGATCTTTTTTATTCCCGAGTTTCCATCGTTCTTCAACTAGTTGTAACGCAATATAAATAACATCGATGATAATGAGGACCGCGACACAGCCAATCAGTATGTCAAAGGTGCTGTCGGGCGTGTCCTCTTCACCCGATACACCATAGATGGTGAATGGACGTCTTCCAAGAGACCCAAGGCAAAGCGAACTGATGATTAGCTTGCCCCATATAGCTCTTCTGATTGGCATTCCAAACAGTGTTTCTTCAGGTGCCGCTTTTGTCGTATCAGGCGGTGGGACGATTGTTCCTTCTTTTGGCTTTGTTTTTCTATCCAATGCCAGCAATAGCGTCGACAGCAATGCATTATGGTGTGTGTTTTTGATCACTCTTGTTTTTTTATCGAATTTGGTAATAGTGTCATTTTTCTCAAATTCCAGGTAATACGCATAGGTCGTGAGGGGTAATAAAATGATCCAACCTGCAAGAAGCCACTCATAGACAGGTTCGCTTTCTTGAATGGGCCTTGTTTCAGTCCAAGATGAAATATCGGGGTATTCAAACGCCTTGTGGTTCAGCAGTAGTAATAGGCTGGTGTATCGCAATGGGACTTTAATGGCCTGAACGTACTCGATGGCACGCGACAATGTTTGAAAGTCTTCATGCGAGTTTTGATAATTTTTGAGTGAGACGTCGATGGAAAGTTTCTCAAGGATCTCGGCTATGTTTGCATTTTCGCCTTTCTCTCTCAGTTCCTTGAGCAGGGCATCTCTGTCGATGTCACTGCGAATCAACAGTTCTTTGATTAAAAAATCATTCTCAATGATGCGAATGACATCGTCATGCTTTTTCTTGAGGTTTGCCGCTGTGGCTGTTTTAAACCTCGTGAGCATTGCAGTTGATTCTTCTGCTTTTAATCTAGCTTTGTCAGCGTTCTTGTCTTTAGCCGTTGTCAAGTCGTCAATTTTTTCTTGTAGGTCGCACTTGTCCTCGGTGGTGATAGCCCAGTAGTGAAGGAAATCCAAGAACATGCAGATGGCTGTTCCTAAGACAAGCACCGTCAGAGCCCAGTGCTCAACAAACAGTTCACTCATGAAGGATTTGAAGGCATCATTAGAGCTGGAGTTGTCTATATCAAAGTTAACTTTTAATGCATCGTCCAATGTGTTTGGAGAGAATATGTTCATCGCGGTGGCCGGGAGACGTACATAGGCGCCCAGCATGACGAGGCATAATCCTAGTTGAATATAACGTAATCGTGCGATAGTGGTTTTGGCGTCTTTGATAGAACGGTCTTCTGCAAGTTCTGCCTGAATACGTTCTTTTTCTTTTTTCTGTGCCTCTGCTTCGAAGATATCGACATACGTTTCTTCTTTTTCAGGCAAACTCCCGGTGAGTATGCTTATCGTCTGAGAAGATTTCACGCGCCACCTCCTATGCTTCTATAACCAGAAGTGTTAGGGGGGCGAATCGCTGGTGACTTCATGCGTTAGGCATCCAAAATCGATTGCGTGCAGTCTACCAAAGTTTTTCGAATAAGTAACTAGTGATCTTTCTGTTGAATGTTGGTATGATGTTCGGATCGCTCATAGGGAATGAGGAATTTTGTTCAAGACAGGGGGTTAATGTGCAAATAAATCAAGCGTTTACGTTCGATGACGTATTGTTGAGGCCAGGCTACTCACACACCCTTCCGGCCGATGTTTCCCTTGGGACACAACTTACTTCAAAAATATTTTTAAATATTCCTCTGTTGTCCGCCGCCATGGACACCGTTACCGATGCCAGGCTCGCGATTGCCCTCGCGCAAGAAGGCGGGATCGGCGTCATTCATAAAAATTTACCGATCGATGCCCAAGCCGCTGAAGTGTTACATGTCAAACGCTTTGAAAGTGGTGTGGTGAATTCCCCCATTACTATTTCTCCTGATGCTACCGTGCGTGAGTTGCTCGACTTAACCGGCCGTTATCGTATCTCTGGCGTGCCTGTGGTTCAAGGTAAGCAATTAGTTGGTATCGTGACTCATCGTGACTTTCGTTTTGAAACGAAAATGGATGCGCAAGTTTCCTCCATCATGACGCCGAAAGATCGTTTAGTGACGGTCCCAGAAGGCGTGGACAAAGCGACCATCATTAGTTTGTTGCATAAACATCGCATAGAACGTTTATTGGTCGTTAATAGCGCTTTTGAGTTGCGTGGGTTGATTACCGTCAAGGACATACAAAAAGCGAAAGAGAAGCCTTTGGCGACGAAAGACCACGATGGGCATTTACGTGTGGCGGCCGCGGTAGGCACGGCGCCTGATACAGGTGAGCGTGTGGCCGCGTTGGTGGAAGCGGGTGTTGATTTAATCGTGGTAGATACGGCACATGGCCATTCGAAAGGGGTGATAGATCGCGTCAAGGCGATCAAGGCGCAGTACCCTCATTTAGCGGTGATGGCGGGCAACATTGCGACAGGTGAAGCTGCGCGCGCATTGGCGGATGCCGGTGCGGATGCCGTGAAGGTAGGCATTGGCCCAGGGTCGATTTGCACCACTCGGATTATTGCCGGTGTGGGTGTTCCTCAGATCACGGCTATCATGGATGTTGCTGCAGCACTGAAGGGTAGGGGCATCTCGATCATCGCAGATGGTGGCATACGTCATTCAGGGGATATCACGAAAGCGATTGCTGCGGGTGCACACAGCGTGATGATTGGCGGATTATTTGCTGGGACGGAAGAAGCGCCTGGCGAAATCGAATTGTATCAAGGCCGTTCCTACAAATCGTATCGCGGCATGGGTTCGATGGGGGCGATGGGCCAACGTCATGGATCCAGTGATCGTTATTTCCAATTGGAAGCAGTGGCAGAAAAATTAGTACCGGAAGGGATTGAGGGCCGCGTTCCTTATAAGGGAACGGTCTTATCGATCATTCATCAATTGATGGGCGGGTTACGATCGGGCATGGGTTACACGGGCGCACCGGATATTAAAACGTTGCAAGAAACCGCGCAGTTTGTCCGCATGACAGGCGCGGGCATTCGTGAGAGCCATGTGCATGATGTTGTGATCACCAAAGAAGCGCCGAATTACCCGAGAACGGAAAAGTAGAGATGTCAGAAAAAATGAACTTGCACCGAGACAATATTTTGATATTGGATTTCGGTTCGCAGTATACCCAGTTGATTGCACGACGTGTGCGCGACATGGGCGTTTTCAGTGAAATTAAACCCTATGATTGTGATGTGGAAGCCATCAAGGCGCTACGTCCCAAGGGCATTATTTTATCTGGCGGACCTGAGTCGGTGACGGAAGCCGGATCGCCAAGAGCGCCATCGATCGTATTCGAATTGGGCATTCCCGTGCTAGGTATTTGTTACGGCATGCAAACGATGGTGGAACAGCATGGCGGGAAAGTGGGCAGTGTGGCTCACCGCGAGTTTGGCCCTGCATCGGTGAACGTACTGGAACCACATGCATTATTTGCGGGCGTGAGTGAAGAAGTGATTGATGTATGGATGAGTCATGGTGACAGCGTGGTTGACATGCCGCCTGATTTTTTTGTCTTAGCATCGACGCCTGCCTGCCCGATTGTAGCCGTCGCGCATCGCACAAAACCGTGGATGGGTTTGCAATTTCATCCTGAAGTGAGCCACACGCCGATCGGTGCTCAGTTGTTGCAACAATTCGTCAAAGTGATTTGCGGCTGTGAATCGATGTGGGTATCTGATCGCATTATTGAAGATTCGATTCAAACCGTACGCGCACAAGTGGGCACAGATAAAGTCATTTTGGCGCTATCTGGCGGAGTGGATTCGTCGGTCGTGGCAGCCTTGTTGCAAAAAGCGATCGGTGAGCAATTAACCTGCGTGTTTGTGGATACGGGCTTGTTACGGTTGAACGAGGGTGATGAAGTCATGCGCGTGATGCAAGCGCATTTAGGCGTGAACATTATTCGTATCAATGCACGTGACCGTTATTTTGCTGCATTAAAAGGCGTGACGGATCCGGAAGCCAAGCGCAAAGCGATTGGTGCGTTATTCATTGAGATATTTGAAGAAGAAGCGGCAAAAATCGCGGATGCCAAGTGGTTGGCACAGGGGACGATTTATCCTGATGTGGTGGAGTCGGCCAAGACGGTACAAGGCAAAGCACACGTGATCAAATCGCATCATAATGTGGGCGGATTGCCGGCAGACATGAAGTTGAAATTGATCGAACCGATCCGTGATTTATTCAAAGATGAAGTGCGTCGGTTGGGGCTGGCATTGGGCTTGCCGTATGAGCGTGTGTATTGTCATCCTTTTCCTGGCCCGGGTTTAGGGGTTCGGGTATTGGGCGAAGTGACACCGGAAGCGGTGACGACATTGCAAAAAGCGGATGCCATCTTCATGGAAGAATTGCGCTTGCAAGGTTGGTATGAAAAAACAGCGCAAGCGTTTGCGGTATACATTCCGCAGAAATCGGTGGCTGTGATGGGCGATGCACGCGTGTATGCAGATGTGATCGCATTACGTGCGGTAGAGAGCATTGATTACATGACGGCGCAATGGGCACGCTTGCCCTATGACTTATTGGATAAAGTGTCAAGCCGTATTGTGAACGAGGTGAAAGGCATTTCACGCGTTACGTACGATATCAGTAGCAAACCACCTGCGACGATAGAGTGGGAATGATTGAATCTTGGATATTTATGCAAAATGATTTAATAAACATGCAGCTGGCCCTCATTGAAGCCACTCTCGGCGCTGAGCGCGGGGAAGTTCCTGTAGGAGCGGTGATTGTTTATAATGATGAGGTGATCGCACGGGCACACAATGCGCCGATTGCTTTGAGCGATCCCTGTGCTCATGCCGAAGTCTTGGCCTTGCGTGAAGCGGGGCGTGCTCTTCACAATTACCGATTGAATGATACGACGCTGTATGTGACATTAGAGCCTTGCCCGATGTGCGTGTATGCGATGATCCATGCGCGTGTTGCGCGATGTGTTTTTGCAGCATCTGATCCGAAAACAGGCGCCATGGGTGGGGTGATAGATTTAACGAAAGCGCACGCATGGAATCATACGATAGATGTGCAAGGTGGTGTGATGGCGGAAGAAAGTGCAGCGATGTTGAAAAGTTTTTTTAAATCTCGACGATGATATGTCCCCTTAACTTTCTTAATCTTTCGCCCTCTTCACAATCTCTGAAAACGAAGGAGATTATTCTTCACCTTCGCTATATAACCGCTCGGGGTCCCGGCATCTACGCGGGGAGGTCTTTATTTCACCATCGAACGAGCATCGACTTGTCGTTCGCCCCAACAGCAGGGGCTC
>JBIOEA010000021.1:0-38594 GCA_044445605.1 Gammaproteobacteria bacterium
ATTTTAAGAGCTATAAGATGGATGAATGCATTTGAATTTGAATTAATGTAAAATTATTTGACAAGCGCATTGTTATTCGTTTTAATGTAGAGGTAATTGGGCAAGAGTAGACAATTTACAGAACAAAAAACGCTTTATCAAAAGCAAAGACAATGTCATCGCCGAATATACATTACGTGACATGAAAAAACCCATAGGCCTTGCAGAATACAGGCTAACTGAAAGTTTGCCAGATGATTTGAAAACAGCCCTTCCGACAATTGAGGCATTGGAAGCAGAGCTCGCAAAGAATTTAAATACAGATGAAGAGTAACTCGAGTTAATTTTATGAAACATTTGATTTTTGATTTTGATGGTACGATTGTAGACTCAGGTTTACTTATTTATAAAAATCTTGTCGCGTATACGGGCAATAATAACCTGACATGGGATGAGCTACGAGGTCTTTCGTCCAGAGAAGTGTTGAGTGCGATTGGGGTTTCTAAGCTGGATTTGCCTCATTTAATCATTAACATTCGCAATGATTTTAAATTAAATCTGACACAACAACCGATTGTGCCAGGAATGGCTGAGCTTATGGTTGAGCTCAGGCAGCGTGGCTTTTGCCTCCACATTGTTTCATCAAATTCGGAAGAAAATATTCGCCAATTTTTAGTGATAAACAATCTCCATGATATTATCGACGATGTCACTGGTTTTTTTACAATTTTTGGCAAATCGTCTGGGATTAAAAAATTGATGAAAAAACTCAAGACTCAGCAAGACGCCGTGATATACATTGGGGATGAATCACGTGATATAGAGGCTGCAAGAAAAGCTGGCATTAAATGTGTTGCAGTGACATGGGGATATAATAAGGAGCATGTTCTAATGAAAGATGAGCCAGATTACTTGGCTCGCGAAGTCAGTGATTTGTTAAATATTTTCAGGATCTCACCCATCTAAACCGCTGCCTAGTATCGGAAGCTCGCCTCATCACAAATGAAACGCCCGCAACAACCTCTCCAAATCTTCTAATGATGACACTTCATATTTCGGTGTGATCCCTGCGGGCACAGATCTACGATGGGTATTCAGCCAACAGGTATCGAACCCTGCATTGATCCCGCCTAAAATATCGGAATCGGGGTTATCGCCGACCATGAGCACATGTTCACGAGGCGGGTTACCCATTAAAGTGAGCGCGTGCTCAAAGATATCCGGATGTGGTTTAGCGACCCCAACTTCTTCGGAAATCACTAACACATCAAAATAATGGTCAAGACCTGTCGCTTCGAGGCGAACCTGCTGCAACTCAGTAAATCCATTGGTAATGATGCCGAGCTTAGCGTGGCCTTTCAATGTATTTAACAGATTGACAGCGCCATCAATGGGGGTGCAAATATCCGCCATGGCTTTCAAAAAAGCGCTATTGAGTGTTTTCGACGCAACGTTAAGCTTTTCTGCCCAAGCATTAAAACGATCGCACTGTACTTGCTGAGCATTCATATGCCCATTTTGGTAATGCACCCAAAGGGGCTTATTGACTGCTTGATAGGCCACATAGTCTTGTTCGGTGAATGTCACGCCATAAGGGGCGAACATCCGTTGAAGCCCACGGAAAGCATCAAAATGAAACAGTGTTTCATCCGCATCGAACAAGACCCAATGATAGCGTTTCTTCATGGGGCTGGGAACGCGACGATATTAAAGCCTGCATCGACGTACAGAATTTCGCCGGTAATCCCACTCGCCATATCAGAGCAGAGGAAGGTCGCCGCATTGCCAACTTCTTCCGTCGTGACGTTTTTACGAAGCGGTGCAACTTGTTCGTTGTACGTGAGAATGGCACGGAAGCCGCCGATGCCAGAGGCCGCTAAGGTGCGGATAGGGCCAGCAGAGATGGCATTGACGCGAATCCCCTTCGGTCCGAGACTATTAGCCAAATAGCGCACATTGGCTTCAAGCGCTGCTTTAGCGACACCCATCAAGTTGTAGTTCGGGACGACCCTTTCAGCACCCAGGTAGGATAGAGTAACGATGGCACCACCGGGAGGCATGAGACGAGCGCCCGCCTTGGCCAGCGCACCCAGACTATAGGCACTGACATCCATGGCAAGGCGGAAGCCTTCACGGGTCAGGTTTTCAGCATAATCGCCTTCAAGCTCAGCTTGAGGTGCAAAAGCAACCGAATGGACGATGATGTCAACACGGCCCCATTTGGCTTCAATTTCATTAAAAACGGCATCAATTTGAGCGTCGTCAGTGACGTCGCAAGGAACGATAATCTCAGCACCGAATGTGCGTGCCATTTTTTCGACTCGGTCTTTGACTTTTTCGCCTTGGTAGGTGAAGGCCAGTTCAGCACCGGCTTTATGCATGGATTCAGCAATGCCGTAAGCAATGGATCTGTCACTTAGTAAGCCGACTATAAGCGCGCGTTTACCTGCTAGCATTGTCATGAAAAACCTCCGGTCGATATCGTTAAGGGGCTATAATTGCGGTAGGCCTAGTTTACCACAGGATATTTCGCCCTTGAACACACTTGCGCGACTCTTCATGATTCTTTCCCTGGTTCTGGGGTTAATAGGATGTGATGAGGTGATCAATAGCCCCTATTCGGAAGCTGAACGTGAAGGAAACACCTATTTTTCTTCTTTCTCAGAGCGGCCTCGTTTTTTGGACCCTGCACGAGTCTATTCAACAGACGAATCAGCGATCATTGCTCAAATATATGAACCACCGCTTCAGTACGCTTATTTTCAACGTCCTTATCAGCTTGTTCCCTTATCGGCTGCGACTATGCCAAAGGTCTCCTATTTAGACAAGGATAAAAAGCCTCTGCCACAAAACGTCAATCCGAGCCAAGTGGCATTTACAGTATATGAGATTGAGATTTTGCCAAACATGCATTATCAACCGCACCCTGCATTTTATTATCAAACGTTGACGGATAAAGATCTCAAAGGCATTAACACGCTATCTGATTTTGAACGGACGGGTACGCGCGTGGTATTGGCGGAGGATTACGTGTATGAAATCAAACGGCTGGCTGATCCTCAGATTAATTCGCCGATTTATGGCTTCATGAAAGAATACATCATAGGCCTGGAAGCGTTGCATGATGCCATTGATGTAGACAATCAAAAAGGCAATCAACCGATATTGTTAAAAGACAGAACGCTGGAAGGCGTCACGACGATGGATGATACCCATTATTCGATCATGATTCGCGGTAAATATCCGCAATTCATGTTTTGGTTAGCGATGCCTTTTTTCTCACCGATGCCATGGGAGGCGGATCGGTTTTATGCAAATCCAGCATTGATAGAAAAAAACATTGTATTAGATTGGTATCCTGTAGGATCGGGTCCTTATTATTTAACGGAAAACAATCCGAATCGCCGGATGGTGTTGAGCAAGAACCCCAATTTTCACGGTGAAGCCTATCCTACACAAGGGATGCCCGATCAAGTAGCCGCGGGGTTATTAAACGATGCGGGGAAACCATTGCCCTTCATTGACACAGCCGTGTTAACGTTGGAGAAGGAAGCTATCCCGCGATGGAATAAATTCTTGCAAGGCTATTATGATTCATCGGGATTAGCATCTGATAATTACGATCAAGCGATTCAGTCAGGCGCAGGGCAGGCAACCGTGACACCTGCACTCAAAAAGCTCGGCATTTCGTTATTGTCTGAAACGCGAATAGCCTCTTTTTATTGGGGCTTCAATATGCTCGATGGGGTAGTGGGGGGGTATACAGACCAAGCACGCAAACTACGGCAAGCCATATCCGTTGCCATTGACATGGAAGAGTACATCAGTATTTTTTTAAATGAACGTGCGGTCCCCGCGCAAAGTTTAATTCCCCCAGGCATTTATGGTTATGCTCCGCTTCCGGCGGGCATGAATACGGTCATGTACGATTGGGAACAAGGACGTCTAAAGCGGAAGTCGGTTGCTTATGCGAAGCAATTATTAAGCGAAGCAGGTTACCCTAATGGGATTGATCCCAAGACAGGGCGTGCACTCGTGATTAACATGGATGTGAGCAGCCAAGGTGATCCTGGTGAGAAATCGCGCTTTGCATGGATGCGAAAACAATTTAGTAAATTGGGTATAAACTTAAATATACGCGCAACGGATTACAACCGTTTTCGACAAAAGCTCGAAGAGGGCTATGCTCAATTTTTTGGATTAGGATGGATTGCAGATTATCCTGATCCTGAAAATTTTTTAATGTTATTGTACGCGCCAAACGGCAAGAAATTGGCTAGTGGTGTTAACAGTACGAACTATGACAATAAAGAGTTTGATGTACTATTTCAGAAAATGCGCCAGATGGACCATTCTCCCGAGCGGCTTACGTTGATCCACCGATTGATTGAGATCATACAAAAAGATGCTCCGATGGTATGGGGATATCATCCCGAGGAGTTCTTGTTAAAGCAATCCTGGTTTAGTAATGTGATAGTGAGTGGAATGGCGAATAACACGTTGAAATATCAAAAAATCGATGTGACTGCACGTACGGCCATGCAAGACAAAGAAGACAAGCCAACATTTTGGCCTGCGGTATTGGTATTGCTCGTTCTGATTGCGGCCATTGTGCCTGTGTGGCGTGAGTATAGGAAGCGTGAAAAAACGCAACATGCAAGGAGAATCAAGAAGTCATGATAGCCTATATTATTAGACGCATGTTATATTCGATTCCGATTTTGATCGGAGTCAATTTAGTCACGTTTTTATTATTTTTTGTCGTCAATTCGCCCAAAGACATGGCGATGGTACAGTTGGGTGATAAATACACAACGCCGGAAGCCGTACAGCAGTGGATTCAGACGCATGGATACGATAAGCCCGTGTTTTACAATCATGATAAAAAAGGCGTGGATGCGTTCACGCAGACATTATTTTTTGATAAATCTGTCAAGTTGTTTATATTTGATTTTGGGAGTTCCGATACGGGCCGAGACATCAAGCATGACATCAAAGAGCGCATGTGGCCAAGTTTCTATGTTGCCGTGCCGTCGCTTTTATTTGGCATCACCACAAATATATTGATTGCGTTATTGCTGACATTGTTCAGGAATTCTTATTTGGAAACATGGGGTGTATCTGCCTGCGTGGTGATGTTATCGATATCGAGTTTGTTCTACATTATTTTGGGGCAGTATTTTATTGGTAAGGTATTACAGTGGGTACCGGTTTCCGGATTTGAAACGGGGCCTATTGCCATTAAGTTTATTATTTTACCGGTCTTGATCAGCGTGGTAGCAGGGATTGGGTCGGGTGCGCGCTGGTATCGCAGTTTATTAATGGAAGAGGTGCATAAGGATTATGTGCGTACGGCGAAAGCAAAAGGGTTATCTGATATAGCGATTTTATTTAAGCACGTGTTACAAAATGCGATGATTCCTATTTTAACTGGTGTGGTTGTCTTAATTCCGGGATTATTTTTAGGCAGTTTGCTGTTGGAATCGTTTTTTGGCATTCCAGGTCTGGGAAGTTACATGATTGATGCAATACGCAGCCAAGATTTTGCGATTGTTCGCAGCATGGTTTATTTAGGATCGGTGCTGTACATCATTGGATTGGTATTGACGGATATTTCATACACGTGGGTAGATCCGCGGGTACGATTATCGTAGAAAAAATCGAAGTGAGCGGGGGATTTTTATCGATGATTAAAGAATGGGTCTGGCTCTGGTCTGACATGATATTTTGGGGATTAGTGATATCGCTGATCATTGCTTTTTTATTGCCAAAACAAAAACACATTACACAGGCATGGTATTTTGTTGGGACGTCGAAGATGGCGGTTGCTTCGGGGGTTCTGTTATTCTTTTTTATTGGCGTGACGGCGCTAGACTCTTTGCATTTTCAAAACACGAAAGCCGAAGACAAGGTTGAGTCGATACTTGATTTGGCATTATCGCCGTTAAACGCCCAAATGGAAACGTCGTATTCTACTCCTTTTGCAACACATGCGTACTTAGCGTCGCCCATCGAAAACAAACGGGGCGATTTAAAAATGATGAAAGCGAAGTTAGTATATTTAGCGCCTGAGATTGTTACTGGTAAGGCTTCGATGGCATGGGACATCGCGAAGCGTGTTATCGTAGGTGCTGCAGTAGGCGGATTCATTTGGCTTGTTTTGTGCGGGCTGTTACATTTTTTTATTCCGTTTGAAAGAATGTATCAATCAGTGAAATATCGATTTCAGTGGCCAACCCTGATCATCACGTTAGCAGCGGTGTGTGTGTCCACAGGTGTTATATTGAGCTTGTCGAAGGGCTATCATATTTTAGGGACAGACAAAGTAGGTGAAGATGTGTTTTATCAGGCGGTTAAAGGTATTCGCACAGGGATGTTGATCGGGACACTCACCACACTTATTTTATTGCCCTTTTCATTATTGTTGGGCATGGTAGCAGGGTTTTTCCGTGGTGTCGCAGATGACATGATTCAATACCTGTATACGGTATTGAACTCAATACCCAACGTCTTATTGATTGCGGCCTCTGTATTGATGTTAGAAGTTGTGATAGAGAATCATGGACAATATTTTTCCAGTATTGAAATGCGAGCTGATTTGCGTTTGCTGGCCTTATGTGCGATTTTGGGTGTGACAAGTTGGACATCATTATGCCGATTGATTCGCGCGGAGACATTAAAACTACGTGAGCAAGATTATGTAAAAGCGGCTGTCGCATTGGGTACACGCCCGCTTAATATTCTGCATCGTCATATTTTGCCCAATTTAATGCACATTGTGTTTATTACCATCACATTGGATTTTTCGGGGCTTGTTTTAGCTGAAGCGGTGTTGTCGTATGTAGGGGTTGGCGTTGATCCATCGACCTACAGTTGGGGGAACATGATTAATGCGGCTCGACAAGAATTAGCCCGTGAGCCGATTGTCTGGTGGTCATTGTTTGGGGCATTTATTTTCATGTTGTCACTCGTGTTGCCTGCCAATCTTTTTGCAGACAAAGTGCAGCAAGCATTCGATCCTCGCGCTAGGCAGGTGAACGATGAGTAACGTATTATCGATTTCAACGTTAACCTTGCATTTGCCTAAAAAAGAAAAGACATTGTATGCGCTCGATGATGTGAGTTTTTCGGTGAAAGAAGGTGAGATATTTTGTTTGGTGGGTGAATCGGGATCAGGAAAGTCATTGACGGCTCAGGCGATTTTACAATTAATTCCAGAGGCTCTTTATGGTGAACACAGTCGTATTGCGTTAGGCGATCTGTCATTATTAGATTTATCGGAAGTCGAATTACAGCAGATTCGCGGTAAAAAAATCGCGATGATTTTCCAAGAGCCTATGACATCGTTAAACCCGGTCATGACGATTGGGCAACAAATCATTGAGGTGCTACAGTTACATACTGATTTAGATCCCCGTGCGTGCCGTGATAAAGCGATTGCCTTATTAGATTCTGTTGGCATTGCTGAATCACAGGTGCGGGTAGATGATTATCCTCATCAATTGTCAGGTGGGATGAAGCAACGTGTGATGATAGCCATGGCACTGGCGACAAATCCCGTCGTGTTAGTCGCGGATGAGCCGACGACTGCCTTAGATGTGACGATTCAAGCGCAGGTGTTACGTTTAATTGCATCGCTGCGTGAAAGTCATTCCATGGGTATTTTGATGATCACGCATGATTTTGCAGTGGTCTCTGAAATTGCGGATACAGTGGCGGTGATGTATGCGGGGCAGATTATTGAAAAGGCATCACGGGATATCTTTTTTAATGAGCCGAAGCATCCGTACAGTAAAAAACTATTAGCGTCATTACCAAGCATCGAGAAGCGCGATGAATCTTTGGCTGCGATAGCGGGGCAGTTGCCCGATTTAACACGGCCGACAACCGGCTGTCGATTTGCTCCACGTTGTGCATTTAAATGGTCGTTGTGTGATGAGGTCGAACCTGCTTTATTAGATTCTCAAGGAACGGATGTGCGGTGCCACTTATACAGTTCGGCCAATCCCCCAAAGCCTGCTGAAATTAGAATTCCATTACCTGCTATCAAAAAAAGTTCGAAAAAACCAATGCCGTTATTGTCTGTCAAGCATTTGAACATGCATTACCCGATCCAAGCCGGGTTATTCAAGCGTACGGTAGGATACATCAAAGCGGTTGATGATATTGATTTTGAGTTATCGACAGGGGAAACATTGGCGATCGTGGGTGAATCGGGCTGCGGAAAGTCATCATTAGCCAATGCGTTATTACGATTAAGTCCCTATGCCTCGGGGGAGGTTTATTTTAATGGTGATGCGATTCATGAAATGTCGCGTCATTCATTGCAACAACTTCGTCGTTACATGCAAGTGGTATTTCAAGATCCTTTTGGATCGTTGAACCCGCGCATGTCGGTCCGTGCGATTTTGTCGGAAGGATGGGATGCGCAGGGGATGTATTTAAATCCAACCATGCGTGCTAAAAAACTCGATGAATTGTTAACGCAGGTCGGGTTGCCTTTAAATAGTTTAGATCGTTATCCTCATGAGTTTTCAGGTGGTCAGCGTCAACGTATCGCTATCGCCCGTGCGCTGTCTGTTGAGCCGAAATTAGTGATATGCGATGAGCCAACGAGTGCATTGGATGTGTCGGTTCAAGCACAGATTGTTCACCTGTTAAAAGATCTGCAAGAAACACGTGAGCTCGCTTATATATTTATCAGCCACAATATTGCATTGGTAGGGTATTTAGCCGATCGTGTTGCCGTGATGTATTTAGGTAAAATTGTGGAGCGTGGGCCGGTCAAAGCTATTTTGGAATCGCCAAAGCATCCTTATACACAAGCGTTGTTGGCATCAGTGCCTGAGATTGGTAAAAAATTGAGTGCGCAATCTTCTGCCGTAGGTGAGTTGCCTTCGCCGAGCCATCCTCCCGTGGGATGTCATTACCATCCACGTTGCCCGTTTGCGATGGATATTTGCCGTGTGTCGTATCCACCTGTGTATAAAGTGGGCGAGCAAGATGTGCGGTGTTATTTGTATGTAGAGGCGAAACATCTTTCGCCCTCTTAAATCTTGGGGCCAAAAAAAAGGCGGGTTCCCCCGCCTTTTTTACATGCCCCAAAAGAGCGCGCTTCATTAGAAATAAACGTTGACTTGCATTTGGAACATGTCATCGCTCAGGCCTGTACCCGTGTATTGGGCAACGCCTGCGGCTGTTGTATTAACGTCCTCATCATAATCAATTTTATGCATGTATTCAAACGTTAAGTAAGTATTTTCATAAGGGGTAAGTTGGTAAGAAGCACCATACTGTTCTTGTGGTAATTCAAATGCCAACGCATCCACTGTTTGATCATACTCGAGCGACAGTTCTGTTTTCATGCCCCAGACTGGGAACGAATAAGAAGCTTCGAAGTGAGCAGCTTCGGGCACAACGTGATCGGGCTCATCGCCAGCATCCGTTTGGGTGAAGTCAGCATCGCTGAAGCCTTGCAGTGCTTGTACATATTCGCTGTAGAACGTAAAGGCTCCCTTTTCGATTTGGAAACGTACGTCAGCAGCAGGCACATAATGCTTGAGCTGGTTGTCATCGCCCACTTCATCTTTGATGCTGTTAGAGCTTGCCAAGTTGTTCATGAAGCTTGCGCCAACCGTAAAATTAAAGTCTTTGGAAGGACCTAATTTTTCATTACGTAGTTGTGCGTTTAAACCCCATTGATTAAGACGTCTTTGATCAGAGGTATGGGTTTTACCATCAAACCAGAATGCAGAGGCGTTAAGGTTCAATTGATCTTTCGTGTACACGTAACCACCGGTCATGGCAGGTACTTGTGTGCGGGATAAGTCTTGCACCAGCGTGTCGGTGATAAACGCGGTGGTGTAGGAACCGAAAGGCACATATTGGTAACCCATCGTTAAATACACGGGGAGTTTATCAAAGTTACCGTAAGTCACGAAAGCTTGTTTCACGCCTAAGTCGGTATCTTCGCCGAAAGCATCAGCAGTGAACTGCATGTAAGCCAACCAGTCTTCATTGGCATAGCCGACGGTATCGAATAGAACACTGGCTTCCATGAATTGGTGGCCTTGGCCTGCATTGATCGGCAACGCATGGCTGTGTGAGCCAACAGTACCCGACGCATTACCGGAAAGCATGACGCGAGGTGCGTTATCAAACCCGTGAAAGTAATGGTGTACGAAGCGACGTTGATGCAATAAGCTCAGGTCTGTGTTAATACCGAAGTCGTTGATGAAGAGGACTTCATTGTATTCATCGGAACCGATACCAAAGACTTTCTTGTTGCCGACGCCGATTGCGCGAGTTTCTGCGACACCGTCGTCTTTTTCCAGTACTTCAAGGCGTTTTTTTAAATCAGCAATTTCTTTTGCCTGATCGGTTGTTTGATTGTTGGATACTTGTCTGCTGGATGTTTGGCTGCTTACTGCTAGAACGGCAGGCGAAAAAGCCACACTCACTAACGCGAGTGTTAACCACGATTTCTTCATAGATACTCCTAAACGTCGATATTATTATGTGAGCGCGAGACTCACCTATGACGCAATGCAGACAACCGTTTACTTCCGTGATAAACGTAAAACAATAAGCATTGGGAGCGAGGGCAAAAAAAAGCCCCATCGCAATGACGGGGCCTTCAAGTGTTTCTATCTAGAAAACTGCTTTAGCACCATACTGATCCTTCAGTTCGCCGCAAGCATTATTACAGATTTCCTTCGTTGACTGCAAGATATTCTTTCACACCTGCAGGAGAAGCGGTCATACCTGCATCGCCTTGTTTCCAACCCGCGGGGCAGACTTCGCCGTGTTCAGCATTAAATTGTACGGCATCAAACAAACGTAAAATTTCTTCGATGTTACGGCCGATGGGTAAGTCGTTAACGATTTGCGAGCGCACAACGCCTTCCTTATCGATGATGAACGCAGCGCGGAATGCAACGTTAGCATCGGGATGTTCAACGCCATAAGCGCGCATGATTTGATGTTTCATATCGGCGGCTAATGTGTAAGACACTTTACCGATACCACCTTGATTGATGGGGGTATTTGTCCAGGCAAGATGGGTGAAGTGTGAGTCGATGGAGACGGCGACAACTTCGATGTTACGTGCTCTGAAAGCATCCATACGTTTATCGAGTGCGATCAATTCTGATGGGCACACGAAGGTGAAGTCTAATGGATAGAAAAACACGAGTGCATATTTGCCTTTGATGGCTTCATGGAAATCGAACTTATCGAGAATCTCGCCGTTGCGTACAGCGGGGACGGAAAAATCAGGGGCTTTGCGGCCTACAAGTACTGTCATGGGTTACCTCTTTTATTCAGTTAGAAAAGACTGAGTTTATCATAACATATATGTATCTTTTATCGCACCCTCTGGAAAAGTGGGCTATCTATCTCTTATTCCCTCCTTTGGGAAAGTGGGCTATGTATCTCTTATTCCCTCCTTTGGAAAAGTGGGCTATGTATCTTTTATTCCCCCCTTTGGAAAAGTGGGCTATGTATCTCTTATTCCCCCCTTTGGAAAAGGGGGGTTAGGGGGGATTTGTTATTATAGTGCGGTGTTTTCTTAACAATATCAAATAGATAGCTGATTAAAATCAAAAAGATCTTTATCCAACAGCTGCGATGGAGACACCGATTGCAGCGCATTAAAGACGGTCTCGACGCGGCCTGGATGTGTTTTTTCCCACCCTTTAAGCATGGCTTTGAGTTGGGTACGTTGGAGGTTAGGTTGTGAGCCACAGAGGTCACAGGGGATGATGGGGAACTGATGGATAGCGGCGTATTCGGCGATATCATCTTCTTTACAGTAGGCGAGTGGTCGAATAACGATATTTTTCCCATCATCGCTGAGCAATTTAGGCGGCATGGCTTTGAGGGTTCCACCGAAGAAGAGGTTGAGGAAGAAGGTTTCGAGGATATCCTCGCGATGGTGGCCGAGGGCGATTTTGGTGGCGCCGATTTGTTGGGCGAGGGTATAGAGGTTCCCACGGCGGAGGCGGGAGCAGAGGCTACAGGTAGTTTTCCCTTCGGGGATAACGCGTTTGACGATGCTGTAGGTATCCTTTTCCAAGATAGTATAAGGAATACCGAGCTTCTCGAGGTATTCGGGAAGGATATGAGCGGGGTAGCCGGGTTGTTTTTGGTCGAGATGGGCGACGTGGAGGTCGAAGTGGATGGGGGCGTGGGTCTTGAGGGATTGAAGGATACTGAGCATGGTGTAGGAGTCTTTGCCGCCGGAGAGGCAAACCATGACCTTATCGCCTTCCTCAATCATTTTGAAGTCGTCAATGGCTTGGCCCGCCAAGCGCCGCAGGCGTTTAGCGAGTTTATCGGATTCATATTTTTCTTTAGGATGTTGCATGGGGGGATTTAACACGAAAGTGCTGAATTATGCAATATACAATATATAGGTGTCGCCCATTCTCATGGGGCTTGTATTTGTCACCTGGCTAAGATACGATGAGGGTCTTATGTAGTTCGGGCGACCCTTATTCCGCCCATGTTGGAGGTAATGATGAAAGATATGTACGATAAACTCTTCAATAAGAGCGATAATAACGATGCATTGACTATACCCGTTACCTCAGATAATTCAACAACATCAGACGAACTAGGGTTCTATGAAAAAAGTAAACAAGTTATTGCCAAGGCTGCAGCATCCGTCTCTGAAGCCGCTTCCGACGCAGCAGCGAAAGCACGGGAAGTTGTTAACTTATTAAATAAGTCCCCAGAGTTGGCTGAATTCAAAGGGGAAGTAGACGCTAATAATAGTTCATTAGTAGTTTTACAGAACGTTGATGTGGTGTCTGTAGACAAAAAAACAGAATTTCAGCAACATAAAACTGAAACCTATGACCCTATAGCAAACGAAATTACTAGCGTAGTCAACCCAGCATTCCGTCCGCTTGCATGGCAAGAATTCACTGAAAAAATGACCACCCATAGGGCCAACTACCAAAACATATTAATCGAATGGAACAAATTATTAACGGAATCTATTTCCCTAGAAAAAACCAATATCGAAGCTGTTTTCACTGCCAAACAAAAAGTATATAGTTTATTGGACGAACACAATTCAAAATCCGAAGTAGAGAAAGACAAAGAGCTTCTGCTCCAACTGAATAATCAATTGAGCATCGAAGCCCAAAGATATTTTGCTGACAAGTCAAATACAGTTCAAAACAAGACAAGGCTCGAAAAAATATTCGATATTAAAAAACTCATCGCTAAAAACCTATACATGCTAGAAATGCCGGGCGAGAAACTTCCCGCATCATTTGCCGATCTTGAGGCTGTCATTGATGGCTCAAAAAACTATCTTACAAACACTGAAAGTGGCCGTTACAATAACACAAACGAGTATGGGTTTTTGTGGTTTGGCACCAGCCGAACAACCAGGCTAAAGGATACACTAGCACTTTGTGATTTCCTTGTAACAAATTTTAAAGGAAACCTGATTAATCCTCCTGGCACGGGGGGGAGATTAGGCAAGATGGTTCATCAGTTTATGACTAAGTTGAAAAGTTTTTTTGATACGATAACTTTCTTGCTAGGTAATAGCCCGGCTCCAGCTTCAATTTCTGCTGACAACTCATCATTTTTTTCTCGAGAACGCTCCGACAGCGTCAGCAGCAATGGTTCAATAAGCACTATTGATATTACTGAATATACCAGAGAAGCAAGAACTAGCGCAACTGGGGCAACGGTAGTTTTCAGTAAATCTGTGTCTGTATCTCAAGGAGAGCTCCCAAGAGCGGCCGGATCGGATTTAAGGCTTAATAAGCTTCTTAATGAGATTATTACGAATAATACAAAAGTTTCTTGTTTTCCTTCTGACCAAAGTATTGAACTGCATATGAGCAATAGCTTGAGTAAATTGCTTCAGGATTATAATAATGCAACTGAGACTAAGCCTGTGAGCGATAAACAACGCAGTGATATCCTTCTTCAGTTGGCGGGCATAATATGCAGAGCACCTTTTTATGAGGGTGGTGTTGAGCATCTAAGGAAAATATGCCTTTTTGAGAATGAGTTGGTGAAGACTGCATATCGGGACTCAAGCTCTGATTCGATTTTGAAGTTTATTTCGAAACTTCGCGAGTATTTACCTAATAAATATTCATGCATTAAGAGTGAAAAATACGCCAGTTACAATAAATTAACAAATGCGTTGCAATGTTATTCAGTTTTGATGGAAGGTAGCGGAGCAGAAAACACTCTATCCAACTACGGAAAAGGTGGTTTTTATAGTAGCATATTAGTTGCCGATTTCATTAAGGAAAGAAAAGCTGAAATAGCTAATGAGGCGAAAGGCGCATCTCATGTGGGAGGCAAGGTTTATAATGATCAGCAATCAAGAGAAGACATGCGCAAGAATCGTTCACTCAACTAGTAATTCTCTCTTCGGAAAGTTTAGGTAACCATGTGTATTGGAGATCTTAATGTTTAATAAGCTGATACCTAAAGTCGTCAATCATCCGATTGAAAAGCAAGCGTTCCAAGCTGAGGTGGAGCGCAACAATAAAACACTTGCGTCTCTACAGAGCACGAGAGTGATGCCTGACCGAATAAAGGGAATGTTTGTTCAAAAAATAGAAACAAACTATGCGCCAACAGCATCCATGATTTCAAGCGAAAGGTTATCTGTATTTACGGAAAGAAGCTGGCAAGCATTCGATGCCAATATGCAAAGGCACAGGGTCAACTTTCAATTTTTATTAAAAGAATGGAACAAGCTATTAAGGGAATCAATTTCTAAAGACAAAAAAAATATTCCTGACATTTTTTATGCAAAGAAAGCGCTTTACTGCATACTAAAAGAAGAAAAGCTGGATAAGTTATTGCAGGATGAGGTCGCAGCAGATAAACGTTACCTGTTTGATTTGAATGACGAGTTAAGTACAGAAGTCATGAAGCATGTCGATGAGAATCAACATAGAAATAATCAAAAAGAGAGAATCAACGAAATTTTCGAGCTCAAAAAAATCATCGCAAAAAATTTATGCATGTTAGATAATCCTGGCGAAGAAGTGCCTGCCTTATTTAAGGAGCGTGAAGCTGCCATTAATCGCTTAAGAGATATTTTCAGCAGCAATGAGTCTCAGAAATTTAATGCGATCCTCGCCCAATGCGATGCAATCGTAGTAGACAAACCGCTACCGATGGTGCCTAGCTCATCATTCAGCAACTTGACGCTGTTGTTTTCTCAGCCAACGAATGAGGAGCGGTTCACCGTTGTTTCTTCTCGTTCAGCCATGCCAAAAAAGCCTGTTCCTAATGTGAAATCGGCGAGGCGAGCTGATTTTGCAGAATTTATGAATAAAATTTTAGTTTGCAGTCCTGCCGTGCTGATAGAGCCTGAGGAGAACTCAGTAGCCGGACAGATGCGGGATAAATTGATTGATAAAATAAATTACTTTAATAAGGGTGATAGTGAGAACAATGCAGCTGATTGCAGTGGACTGCTTAATATGCTTGGCCAGGTGATTTGTCTGGGTGCTTTTTATCAAGGAGGCGACGTGCACTTAACTCAGATATGTGCTTGTGAGAAACTATTGATATTTGAAGTGTATAATAACACCCCTCCTGCATCCATCAATAAATTCGTTAATATATTAACTCGTTATGCTTCCGAGAAGTATCAGTTATTGGATGACGAGTCTGGTTCAACGATGAACAAATTGCTTGTTAGATTTATGGATAGCGAATCTCTCCCGGATAAAAGTAAATTATTTGCAACGTTGCATTGCCTGGATGTATTGGTAAAGGATACCGTGCCGGAAAAAACCCTTGCTCGCTATGATAGTGATACCATTTTCGATGGGGCATTTACCCGTCAGGGGAAGTTTAAAGATTACGTTGCTGATTTTATTACAAATCGGAAAGCTGAAATGCTAAAAGAGGCGGAAGAGAATTCGCGTGTACCAACGCATGCGTATCAAGGGCAGCAACGACGAAATGAACGTGCACTAGATGGAGACCGAACAAGTAGCCTTATTCCTGCTGGGTTGATGAACCTATTCAAAAAGTAGATTGTTTCCTACTCTCCCTCTCCAAATCGGGCTTCAACGAGCCCGACGAGGGCGGCGAGGGCTTCTTCGCTATCCACCCCTTCCGCATGGATCACCAGTTCTGCACCGAGGCTTGCGGCGAGCATCATCACGCCCATGATACTTTTGCCATTGACCAGACGGCCTTTATGTTCGACCTCAATCAAGCTTTCATAACGTGAGGCCAGCTGCACGAACTTCGCTGCAGCACGGGCGTGGAGACCCAGTTTATTGACGATGACAACCGATTTTTTGCTCATGATGTTTTCCTATATACCAATACTGTCCCCGACCATCGATCATGCACTGGGAACCCAACCAACAGGGTGACGATACCCAGCGGCGCGGTCACAAACCGAATGACCGTCTGTTTAAACGAAACCGGTCCACCTTCAAGATTCGTGATATAAAGGCGCCAGGCGCGCATGCCCACTGTCTGGCCGCGATGCCAGCAATAACCGAAGTAGAGGTAGAGCACGAAAACCAGGGACGCCTGGTAGGAAATGGTCCCGGACGGAATGGCCTTTCCCTCATAAAAGGGCAGCCAGCAGGCAGTGGCAAGCATTAAGAGGGCGATAGACGCCAGGGAATCATATAGTAGGGCGCCTAACCTTCTCAAAATCGATGCCTTGTGCATGCACAGTTCCCCATCCATAATATAGACAAAGGGTGTATGATACCCTATTTACCGCGGGAGAGCGTATTTCTATGCCGAGAAAGCCAGTTAAGCCAACAGAGCCCAAGACGTCTAAACGTCCCAAAAAAACCAAACATCAAGATCCCTTTTTCGAAAGAGAAGCCCAGAAGTACGATACCCCCATCCCCAGTCGTGAATTCATTTTATTGACGCTCGAGAAAATGGGCAAACCGCAATCGTTTGAAGACATTGCTGCAGAACTGAATTTACGGGGCGAGCAAGATATAGAGGCACTCAGTCGCCGCTTAAATGCGATGGTGCGTGATGGTCAATTGGCAGTGAACCGCCGTGGCACATTCGGATTACTAGACAAAATGCGCCTGGTCGCTGGCCGTATTCAAGCCCATAAAGATGGTTTCGGATTTTTAGTGCCTGATGATGGCAGCAAAGATTTATATTTATCGCCCTTTGAAATGCGTCAAGTATTTCACGGTGATCGTGCATTAGTGCGCGAAGGCGTGCCAGATCGCAAAGGCCGTCTTGAAGGCAAAATAGTGGAAGTATTAGAACGCAACACGCTGCAAGTGGTGGGGCGTTATGCGGTTGAAGAGGGCGTCCCTTTTGTGATTCCGAGCTCGCGCGAAATTGCGCAAGACATTTTGATCCATCAAGGTGAATTGCATCCGAAATCGGGCGATATCGTCGTCGTTAAGATTACGCATCCACCCACACCGAATAAATACGCGATGGGCGTAGTGACGGAGATTCTTGGCGAACACATGGCGCCGGGGTTGGAAGTCGACGTTGCGATGCGCGCGTATCAATTGCCATTCCAATTTGATCCTGAAGTGGAAGCAGAAGTGCGTGCCTGGACGGAAACTGTTCCGAAAGAAGCGTATGCTAATCGCAAGGATTTACGTGACTTGCATTTTGTGACGATCGACGGTGAAGATGCAAAAGATTTCGATGATGCTGTCTACGCACAAAAAACCAAAGGCGGGTTCAAATTATTCGTGGCGATTGCCGACGTGGCGTATTACGTCAAGCCGGGTAGCGCGTTGGATCGGTCAGCGTATGATCGTGGGAATTCGGTCTATTTCCCTAACCGTGTGGTGCCGATGTTGCCTGAAATTTTATCGAATGGACTATGTTCGTTAAAATCAGACGTGGATCGTTTAGTGATGGTCTGTGAAATGGACATCACCAATGCCGGGGTTATCAAACATTACAGTATTTACGATGCCGTGATTTGCTCGAAAGCACGTTTAACATACACGCGTGTGGCTGCGTTACTGGATAATCAGCCGAATGATATTCCTGAAACATTAGTAGAAGATATTCGAACATTGGATTTATTGTACGAACGTTTAGCCGCTCAGCGTCTGAAACGTGGCGCGATTGATTTTGAAACAGTGGAAACGCTCATTTTATTTGATGATAACAAGAAGATTTCCAAAATCATGCCGCGCGTGAGAAACAAAGCGCACAAACTGATTGAGGAATGTATGTTGGCGGCTAACCAGTCGGTGGCTGAATTCCTGCTAGAGCATGATATGCCCGCTTTGTTCCGTGTGCATGAAAAGCCCTTGCCTGAGAAGCTGAACGAGCTTCGTCAATTTTTAGGTCCATTTGGTTTAGTGTTGGGTGGGGGGGATGATCCTCATCCAAAGCATTATGCGAAACTGATTGAAAGCATTCGTGATCGTGATGATAAGCACTTATTGCAAACGGTTACATTGCGTTCCATGAAGCAAGCTGTGTACACGAAGGACAACATGGGTCACTTTGGATTGGCGTTCGATACATACACGCACTTTACATCACCGATTCGTCGCTATCCTGATTTATTAGTGCATCGCGCACTGAAAGCCGTGTTAGCAGGCCGCGTGAAGAAAGCGGACATTGATGAAAAAGCATTGGTTCAAATGGGGCAGCATTGTTCAATGACAGAGCGTCGTGCAGATGAAGCCACACGCGACGTCACGCACTGGTTGAAGTGTGAATACATGTTAGACCACGTGGGTGAAGTATTTGAAGGGATGATCACCTCGGTGACGGGTTTTGGTATCTTTGTTGAATTGACCGATATTTATGTGGAAGGTTTGGTGCATGTATCGTCATTAGACAATGATTATTATCAGTTTGATGCGATTCATCATCGTTTAACGGGTGATCGTACGGGGGTGATTTTCCGTATTGGGGATAAAATCACGGTAAAGGTTACGGCAGTCCATTTAGATGATCGCAAAATTGATTTTGCACTCGTGCACAAAGAAAAGGGTAGTAAGAAGAAATGAGTAAGGTTTATGGGCTGCATGCGGTGACGCAGTTTTTGAAAACATCGCCTGAAGAAGCGAACGTATTGTGTGTGCATGGCGATAGTCCTCGTATCAATGAGGTAACTGCGTTGGCAAAGCGATTAAACATTCGCATTGAACGCATCACCAAGAAAGAGCTTGATGAGCGCGCACAAGACGGTAATCATCAAGGTGTCATGTTAGACGTCGCTGACAAGGCCGTTGGCGATGAAAAATCATTGAAAACATTTCTTGAAACATTGCCGCCCAATCCTGTTATTTTAATCCTAGACAGCATCCAAGACCCACACAATTTAGGTGCCTGCTTGCGATCGGCCGCGGCCTTTGGGGTGAATGCGGTTGTCTGGCCGAAAGATAAACAAGCGCAATTAACACCGGTGGTTCACAAAGTAGCGAGCGGTGCGGTGGAGCGTTTAAATTTATTTGTGGTAACGAATTTATCGCGTGCGATGGAAGCCATGCAACAAGCGGGTATTTGGATTGTTGGGACCATTTTAAATGAAACGGCAAAGCCTTTGTCTGACATAGATTTAAAAGGCCCGATTGCCATTGTGATGGGATCTGAGGGCGAGGGACTCCGGATGGGCACACAAAAGCAGTGCGATTTCTTTGCGTATATCCCGATGCAAAATGATATTCAAAGTTTGAATGTGTCTGTCGCAACGGGGGTTGCGCTATACGAGGTGCGGAGACAGCGTTGATCGTGTCAAATAAAAACCCCCGATATTTGCATACCGGGGGTTCTTTTTAAACCAGCAAAAAGGCTTATTGAACCTTCATATTGATGGTTTCGCTGGTAGCTTCCATGGCCACTGGCATTTTGAAAGCACCTGCTTTCCAGTATTGGTAGCCAGCATGGCCTGTGCAGATCAAGCTGAGCAACGCCAAGATGACGATGATCAAGCCTGCCCAACATCTGCATTTGGATTTGCAGCCATTTTGTGCACCGGCACTGGTTGTCTCGCAGGACTTAGCACAACAATTATTGCAACTGGATTTCTTCAGGAACAGACCAAAGGTCAGTGCCATTAAACCTAATGCAAAGGCGATATGAAAAGTGAACATTAGCATGATTTTGCTCCTCAGCTGAGTTAAAGGTACCTAAAAACAGTATAGTCGGCTTTCTGCAAGTTGCATTATGGCGGATGGGCTGGTAGAATCGCCTTTTAAACCTTGCCACACCGTCCATCGGGTGGCTTTAGCCAAGAGGAAATATCTATGCGTCACTATGAAGTGGTGTTGTTGGTCCACCCTGACCAAAGCGAACAGGTACCTGCCATGGTTGAGCGTTACCGCTCAATGATTGAAGGGGCCAAAGGTCAAATCCACCGTTTTGAAGACCTGGGCAGACGCCAATTGGCTTACCCCATTAACAAGGTCCATAAAGCCCATTATATCCTCATGAACATTGAATGCGATCAAGCCATGCGTAACGAGCTGGATAACTCATTCCGTTTCAATGATGCGATATTACGTCGCTTGATTCTGAGCAAAGAAGAAGCGGTCACCGGGCCTTCCGCCTTACTGAAAGCAGCCAAAGATGACTATCGTGGCGGTGGCTTCAGTCAGCGTGAAGAATCAGACGAAGACCAAGCATCTATTTAAGGGGATAAGACCATGGCAAAGAATTTTCGTGCATCAGGCAATGCGACATTCCGCAAAAAGTCCTGCAAATTCAAATCGAAAGAAGTGGAAATCGACTACAAAGATCTTCACCTCTTGAGAAACTACATTACAGAAAGCGGGCAAATCGTTCCTAGCCGTATTACGGGCACAGGCGCTATTTACCAACGTGAACTGGCAAAGGCCATTAAATTGGCACGTTTCTTGGCGTTGTTACCGTACACGGACTAAGACTCATGAGCCTGCGGCAACGGATTGAAACGCTGGCCAGCAATTCCGCCCTAGGTATGCCTATGGCGATACTGTTGGCCTTGCTGCCCTTGCCACACTGGCCTGGTATTGTGTTGGCCACAGTAGTGCTGTTGCGCTGCGGTGGCCTTCTTAGTTATATCGGCTATATCGTTGTGATGATGGCCGCTTATGCGAGCGAGCAGCATTACAGCATTGCCGGGATGAGCCAAACGATTGGCCCGTTCCTGACGTTATTTGGCCCCGTTGGGGTCATGGCGTTTGTATTAAGGTTCACACGGAACTTGACTCTGGCATTAGAGGCTGGGGCGTTGAGCTTGGTAGGGGTGATAGGCTTAGGGTACCTGGTATCGGGGCCCCCGAGTTTATCGGCCACGATGGCCTTTTTTGAGCATCGACGCGAGTTATTAGGTGGCTATACGGAAGTAGACGCGTTGGCGAAGATGTCAGAGCTCACGCTAGAGCAAGCGACGATGTATTTGATGTTGGTTTGGCCGATATTGTACTTTGGCTTTCAATCGATGTTATTGCTGTTATCGCGGTTCCTGCAATCGGTATTATTTTACCGAGGCGGGTTCAAGAAAGACTTCCATGGATTGCGGTTGGACAAGTTTTCAGCAGTGGTTTTTGGGGTTTTATTTGTTTTAGGGAATTTCCTACCTCAGGGTAAAGAAATGCTCCCTGAGGGCTCGGAATATGTTATCATTTTCCAGCTGGGCGCAGTGGCCTTGGGCTTGCTCGTTGTCGCAGGACTGGGGATAGCCCACTGGTATATGGATTTTAAGCGCATGGGGAGCTGGGTAGTAGCCCTTCTCTATGCAGCGATCATGGTAGTAGGGCCGGTGGTGTTGCCGGGGTTAGCGATTCTAGCCCTTGCGGATACTGGGTTAGATTTGCGGCATCGGCTGCATAAACGTGTTTGATTAGATGAGGTGAGTAATGGATGTAATATTATTAGAAGCCGTGACCCATTTGGGTTCTTTGGGTGACAAAGTGCATGTGAAAGCCGGTTATGCACGTAATTTTTTAGTGCCTCACGGCAAAGCTGTTTTCGCAACAGCGGCGAACTTAGCTAAGTTCGAAATACGTCGCGCAGAATTAGCCGCACATGAAGCTGAGAAGTTAGCACATGCGCAAGCCCGTGCAGAGAAACTGAATGCATTGCGTATTTCATTACCTGTTGCAGTGAGCGAAGAAGGCAAATTATTCGGTTCATTAGGTGCACGTGAATTGGCTGATGCCATCACAGCACAAGGCGTTGAAATAGAACGCAGCGAAATTGCATTACCTGATGGTCCAGTGCGTTTCATCGGCGAATATGAAATTCATGTTCATTTGCATCCTGCTGTTACAGCTGTTGTTCATTTCGAAGTGTTGTCTGACGCTTAAAGTTGTCATGCCGTTGTAGGGGCGCCTGTAGGGGCGCCCGTAATGACCGTGGTTTTTTCTAGGGATGGACGATGCTTCCCAGAAAAACCCTCCGGCCCTACGGGCCACCTCCCTTTAGCAGGGAGGGGAGAGAAAATGGGACTGCAGGAGGCTCAATGTCAACTCTTACACAGCCACAGCGTGCGGGAATGCTTGCTGAAGCGCGCATACCACCGCATTCCATTGAAGCAGAACAATCCATTTTAGGCGGTCTCATGCTGGACAATCAAGCATGGGAGCGTGTTGTTGAGCACGTGAGTGAAAAAGATTTTTATCGTTTCGATCATCGTCTTATTTTTCGCGCAATGCAAGCGTTAACCAGCAAGAACCAGCCGATAGACGTTATCACTTTATCTGAATCCTTGTCAGAAATGAATAAGCTGGATGATGCGGGCGGATTAGCGTATTTAATTGATCTCGCAAAGAACACACCTTCTGCGGCCAACGTTGCAGCCTATGCTGGCATCGTGCGCGAACGTTCTGTGATGCGTCAATTGATCCATGTCGGGAGTGACATTGCGGAAAGTGCATTTTCCCCTAATGGCCGTACGCCGATTGAATTGTTGGATGATGCAGAGCGCAAAGTATTCAGCATTGCGGAGCAAGGGGCACGCGCAGGCGGCCCAAACTCTATTAAAAATTTATTGGCACGCGCGGTCGAGCGCATTGATACGTTATACCATGCAGACACGTCAGTCACTGGGTTGGCCACAGGCTACACAGACTTTGATGAATTAACCGCAGGGCTTCAGCACTCTGATTTAATCATTGTGGCAGGTCGTCCATCGATGGGTAAAACGACGTTTGCGATGAACCTCATTGAAAACGTGCTGATCAAAGAAAAGAAGACTGTATTGGTATTCAGTATGGAAATGCCCGGTGAACAGTTGGCGATGCGTATGTTGTCGTCATTGGGGCAGATTGAGCAGCACCGGTTAAGAACGGGTAAATTACAAGACGAAGATTGGCCTCGTTTCAGCTCAGCAGTCTCGATGCTCTCAGGCACCTCATTGCTGATTGATGATACCCCTGGCATGAGCCCCTCTGAAGTGCGTGCGCGTGCACGGCGTGTATCACGCGAGTACGGCAACTTAGGTTTAATCGTCCTCGACTACTTGCAGCTGATGACAGTGCCGGGTAGTAAAGAGAACCGTACGACTGAAATTTCTGAAATTTCACGGTCGTTGAAATTGTTAGCCAAAGAATTGCGCGTCCCTGTGATTGCATTATCTCAGTTGAACCGTGAATTGGAGCATCGTCCGAACAAGCGGCCGGTGATGTCAGATTTACGGGAATCCGGTGCTATCGAGCAGGACGCTGACATCATTATCTTTATTTACCGTGACGAGGTTTACAATAAAGAGACAACGGAGAAGGGCGTGGCTGAAATTATCATTGCCAAGCAGCGGAATGGCCCAACGGGGACCGTACGATTAAACTTTAAGGGGCAGTATTGCCGGTTTGAAAATGGCGCGTTTGGCGACCAGGACGGATTTTATTAATGTATACCCCGGTTCTTGAGATTAATTTAAATGCCTTGCGGCACAATTTAGCTCGCGTACGCGAGTTTGCGCCCGATACGCATGTGATGGCGATGATCAAAGCCAATGCTTATGGTCATGGTGCTGCATTGTGTGCGCATGCATTAGGCGGAGCAGATGCGTTTGGTGCGGCCCGTTTAGATGAGGCCTTGTTATTGCGTGAAGGCGGAGTGACAAAGCCGATACTGGTGATGTGTGGCGTGATGGATCCGGCGGAACTTCCGGTATATCAAGAGCATCATATTGATATTTTGGTGCATCATCCTGATCATATTGCGATGCTGGAAGCGTTTGAAGGCACGGATGTTTTCAATGTCTGGTTTAAAATAGATACGGGGTTGAATCGTCTAGGTTTTAGCGTGGACGATGCGCCTGCTGCTCACGCAAGGCTCAGTGCGTGTCCTTCGGTGAAAAAACCATTTCGCATCATGAGCCATTGTGTTGTGCCTGAGCGAATGGATAAAACCTTTACACAAGAGCAAATCGACGCATTTTTAAGTGTTGCAGACAATTTGCCTGGCGAGAAAAGTTTTGCGAAATCAGCCGCGATCATGGCCTGGCCTCAAACGCATTTTGATTGGGTCCGCCCAGGGATCATGTTGTACGGTATTTCGCCATTTCCTGATAAAACGGCCACGCACTTGGATTTGAAACCCGTGATGAGTTTGCGCAGTACATTAGTCCGTGTGGATCAACGCAGGAAGGGTGACAACCTAGGTTATGGCGGTGAAATTCGTTGCCCGGAAGATACGCTGATAGGGATAGTCGCTTTAGGTTATGCGGATGGGTATCCTCGCCATTTGGTTTCACCAGCACCAGTGTTGGTCAATGGCAAACGTTGTCAAACCATTGCCAGGATTGCAATGGATCTGATGATGATTGATTTAAGCGGCGCTCCTGAGTCCCAAAAAGGGGATGAAGTCCTCATGTGGGGCGAAGGTTTACCGATTGAAGAAGTGGCGAAAGCAGCAAACACTATTCCTTATACATTGACAACAGCGATGACCGCGCGTGTACGTAGGGTGATTGTCGATAGTTGATACTTCCCTTAAATTGGGGTATCGTTGAAGCATGTCTAAATCCAATCGTCTCATATTTTTAGCACCATTGCTGAGTATTTTAGTGCTCGTTTTAGGCAATGGTGTCTCTGTTTCGTTGACTACAGTCATCATGAATACGCACGCCGCCAGTAATATCAGTATTGCGGTTGTATCGTCCATGGGATTTTTGGGTGTTATCCTCGGTTCATGCATTTGTCAGTCGGTCATTATTCGAACAGGGCATGTTCGTGCATACATGATTTTCGCCTTGTTATGCATGGTGGCCTGTATTGGGCAGGGGTTAATTTACAATGTGCCTGCTTGGGTGGTTTTTCGTTTATTGAATGGCATCTCACTTGCGGGGATGTACATCATTATCGAAAGTTGGTTATTGGGCTTAAGTAACTCGGAAAATCGCGGACGTGTGCTCGGTGTTTACATGCTGTCATTTTACGCCGGTCAGTCGATGAGCCAATGGTTGCTGGATATTCCTGGTGCAACGGCGTTATTCCTTTTGTCGGTGATTGCTTTCTGTACAGCGGTAAGCATTGTGCCATTGATTTCAACGCGATTTACGCCACCGAAGGCGGAAGCCACGATGGGGATGTCTGTGGGTTATGTATCACGTCGCGCGCTGCTCGGTGTGGCGGGGTGTTTGGGTTCAGGGATGATTTTATCGGTGATTTACAGTTTTGTTCCGAAATTTTTAATATACGTGGGGCATGGTGATTCCGTTGCCGATGCGATGTTCGCGGTGATTTTGGGTGGCACATTGATGCAGTACCCGATTGGCAAAATGTCGGACAAGTTTGATCGACGTTGGGTATTGGCATTCGCATCACTGGCATGTGCATTGGTCGGCGGGCTGATTGCGTTGCACTACCAAAATTTGAGTATCTTAATTCCGTTATGTTTCTTATTGGGTGGCAGTTCATTTTTGATTTACCCCATCAGCATTGCCTACACGGTGGATAGGATGGACCCTGGGCATGTGTTAGTTGCTGTGTCAGTGCTGTACATTGTTTACGCCGTGGGTTCAGTGGTGGGGCCGCTATTGGTGGTGCCCTTTCTATACATTTCGGATCTGACAGGCTACTTTATATATATAGGAATAGCGGGGTTAGGGTTGGCGGTCGCATGTTTATTTGATCGGTTGCACGTTCCTCAGCAACCCGTACATGAAGTCGACTTTGTGCCTGTCCCTCAAACATCGATCGAAGCGCCTCATTTAGACCCCCGGGTACATGAAGAGGGCGAGAAGTAATCAAGGAGCAGAAATGATAGATGTACAAGGTTATCGCCCGAATGTGGGCATTATTGTATGCAATGACGAGAAAAAACTGTTGTGGGCGAAGCGCAGCGGGCTCGACGCGTGGCAATTTCCACAGGGCGGGATCAATCCTGGGGAAGAGATGGAAGAAGCGATGTACCGCGAGTTGAATGAAGAGATTGGTCTCAATCCTGACGATGTAACGATTTTAGGGCAAACCGAAGAATGGGGTTATTATTTGTTTGGGTCTGAGAAAACGACCTCTCGTGGTGAGCGCTATGTTGGACAGAAGCAAATTTGGTTTTTATTACGGTTGTTATCAGATGACAGCCAGATCACGCTCACGAATGCGGATCATCATGAATTTGATGATTGGAAGTGGGTGGATTACGATTATCCATTAGCCCATGTTGTCGCATTTAAGAAGGACATTTACGAGCAAACATTAGCCTACTTTAGGCCGATATTATTTCCTGATAAGGATTAAGCTGAGTGTTGAAATTTATCCGTCGAATCACACAAGAAATGAATGCGGCATCGGGTTTATCCGAGGCATTAGCCATTGTGGTCGAGCGGGTATGTGAAGCGATTCATGTTGACGCCTGTTCAATATATTTGAAAGACGAAAAAGAGCAATGTTACGCGTTGATCGCCTCAAAAGGGTTTAACGAAGGTGTCGATGGCGTATTAAGGATCAAGTTACATCAAGGGTTGGTGGGTTTGGTCGGCGAACGTGAAGAGCCATTGAATGTTGAGAATGCGCCGAGCCACCCGAATTATGCTTATTTCCCTGAGACAGGCGAAGAAAAATACCAGGCGTTTTTAGGGGTTCCTGTTATACATCAGCGTAAAGTGTTGGGCATATTGGTGGCGCAGCAGCGCGATAGCCGCAAGTTTGATGAAAATGAAGAAGCCTTTTTGCTGACCGTTTCTTCGCAATTAGGTGGGATCATTGCGCAAGTTAAAACGCAAGGTGAAATTGATGGCAGTGCCTTCCGTGTGAAGCGCGAATGTGAAATTCAAGGAATTCCGGGAGCGCCTGGGGTTGCGATTGGAACAGCGGTTCGCGTATTCCCTTTAGCTGATTTAGATGCTGTGCCGGATCGCTTTGTGGAAGACATAGATGCGGAAGTCGCACTTTTTTTAGAGGCGTTGACATCAGCGCGTGATGAAATGCGCCAGTTAGCCAATCGTTTGAAAGCGAATTTACCGCCGGAAGAGCAAGCGTTATTTGATGCTTACATTAATATATTGGAACGCGCTGGATTAGGCGATGAAGTGATTGAGGTCATTCAGCTCAAACGTTTGTGGGCGCAAGCGGCGTTGCGCGATGTGATTTTGCAGCATGTGTATCAATTTGAATCGATGGAAGATTTATATTTACGAGAACGCGCAACAGACTTAAGGGATTTGGGTTCACGTGTGCTCATGAAATTACAGGCTGAGCAAAAAGCGGTGCCTGAATATTTTGAACAAACGATATTGGTGGGTGAAGACATCACGGCGGCCAATTTGGCGGAAGTGCCGGAATCCAAGCTGGTTGGGATTGTATGTTTGAAAGGATCATCGAATTCCCACGTGGCGATTTTGGCACGTTCGATGGGGATTCCAACGGTGATGGGCGCGTACGAATTACCGTTAGGCGGGATTGAGCGTCAAACGGTGATTGTGGATGGGTATCACGGAAAGGTTCACTTATCGCCATCGTTGACAGTATGCAAAGAATTCACGCGATTAATGAAAGAAGAAAAAGAATTATACGCGGGATTGCAAGCATTGCATAAAGAGCCTGCGGTGACGCCGGATGGTTATCATTTACCGTTGTTGGTGAACACAGGATTAGTGGCGGATATACCTTCTTCATTGGATGTAGGTGCAGAGGGGGTGGGCTTGTACCGGACTGAAGTACCGTTCATGATCCGTGATCGTTTCCCGAGTGAAGAAGAGCAACGTCTCATCTATTTGCAAATTATCGAAGCATTTTATCCTCGCCCGGTGACGATGCGGACATTAGATGTGGGGGGTGATAAAGTGCTGCCCTATTTCAATTTTTCGGAAGAGAATCCTTTTTTAGGATGGCGCGGTGTGCGTATTACATTGGATCACCCTGAAATATTTTTGGTGCAACTGCGTGCGATGTTGCGTGCCAGCAGTGGCCTTAACAATTTGCGTATCATGTTACCGATGGTGAGCTCCATCCGTGAAATTCGGGAAGCAAAGGCGTTGGTCGAGCAGGCGTATTTAGAGGTAAAAGAGGAGGATCCGTTAGTGGATCGTCCACAAGTTGGTGTGATGGTGGAAGTGCCATCGGCGGTGTATCAAGCGAGTTTATTTGCAAGTGAGTGTGATTTTTTGTCGGTTGGCAGCAATGATTTGACCCAATACTTATTGGCGGTTGACCGTAACAATTCACGTGTGGCGAACTTATATGATTCTTTACATCCTGCGGTATTGCAAGCCTTGGTGCATATTGTATCGGCGGCACACGGGCAGGGGAAACACGCGAGTATTTGCGGCGAAATGGCGGGTGATCCTGCGAGCGTTATTTTATTATTAGGCATGGGATACGATTCCTTGAGTTTGAATGCGACGAGTTTGACGCGAGTGAAGTGGGTGATTCGGAGCATTACATTAGCGAAGGCGCAGGTGTTATTGAGCCACGCGTTACAGATGGATGATCCGCGCGCGATACGAGAACTGCTCGAGAACGCGCTGGTAGAAGCGGGCTTAGGAGGATTGGTGCGTGCCGGAAAGTAAAGCAGAAACGTTGTCGGCGCAAGCCTGGAAAAGTTGTTGTAACCAATCGGAAGTGATTTCTACGCATGCTGTGTTTGGCCCGAAGGTGATCCGTCTAAGCACGGGCGAGTACATCAAAGTTTTCAATGCAAAACCGGGTTTGACGAAACGCCGCTGGTTTCCGAAGTACAAAAAATTCTATGACAATGCGCAGCGGTTAAAAGCGCTTGGGTTCCATACGATCGACATTACGCACATTTATTATTTGCCGCACATTAATGCATATGCAGTGCGATACAGTCCTATCAGTGGTGATGATTTTCGGCATGTATTTAAGAAGAACCCGAAAGCGGGGATTGAATCGCTGATCGATTTTTTAATTCAGTTACACAATCACGGTATATATTTTCATGGCATGCATTTAGGGAATGTGTTGTACGATGATGCTGGTACATTTGGGATCATTGACATGGCTGATTTGACATTTCACCGTGCGCCATTGCGGATGGATTTGCGTGTGCGTCAGTTACGTCGGTTATTGCGTTACCATTTAGATCGCAGTTGTTTTGAATCGATTGGAATCGATGAGATATTAGCGCTGTATGTGAAGAAGGCGGGGTTTTCTGGGATTCAGAAAATGTGGTTTGATTTAATAATAAGAATTCGCCCTCCTCACTTCACCTTCGCTATATAACTGCTCGGGGTTCCTGCGCGGACGCCACCCCTTGTTATTAGCGTGTGGCTTCAACAATACTTATTCGTAAGGGGCGCCCCCTGGGCACATGATGAGGGAGCAATCTCTATTCTCACCTGCAATTTCACTCAATTTCAGATATACTCAAAGCATTGAGATAATTATCTCAATGCATTGAGATAATTTTGAAATTGAGGATAAATCATGTATAAGCGTATGATTTACAAGGAAATTGTTGGGCGTGTCTCTGAGCCGGTCTCGCTCATTCAAGTGCTGGCGGGCCCTCGGCAGGTGGGGAAAACGACCCTGGCTGAGCAAGTCATGGCGACTGTTAACATGCCCTCGCACTACGCGAGTGCGGATGAACCTACCTTGAAAATGGCGGGTTGGATTGAGCAGGAATGGAAACTAGCCTGGGGTAAATGTGAGCGAGAGGGTGTAGGGCTGCTTGTTTTGGATGAAATCCAGAAAATCCCTGATTGGTCGACGCAAGTTAAGAAATTATGGGATGCTGATAGGCGGGCCAAACGTTCATTGCATGTTATTTTATTGGGTTCCTCCCCATTACTGCTTCAGATGGGGTTAACAGAGAGCCTAGCAGGTCGTTTTGAGGTTATTCCTGTGATGCATTGGTCTTTTGAAGAAATGCATGACGCTTTTAGATTTACTGTCGATCAATATATTTATTTTGGTGGTTATCCAGGAGCTGCAAATCTGATTCATGACGAGCATCGTTGGCACAATTATATCGTTGATTCATTGATCGAAACAACGTTATCAAGGGATATTTTGTTAATGGCCCGTGTCGATAAACCTGCATTATTGAGGCAGTTATTTTATCTGAGCTGCGAATATTCTGGCCAAATATTGTCTTACCAAAAGATGCAAGGTCAGCTGCAAGATGCGGGCAACACAACGACACTCGCGCATTATTTGCAGTTATTCCAAGGTGCTGGCATGTTACTCGGTTTGCAAAAATATGCAGGACAAAAAGTACGCCGGCGTGGTTCCAGTCCAAAATTGCAAGTGTATAATACAGCGTTGATCACAGCTTTGCTCACGGATACGAGTACGATTGTCCGCGAGGATGGCGAAAGATGGGGCCGCTTAGTTGAATCCAGCGTGGGGGCACATTTAATCAATCAGGCAAAATGCAGTCGGGCTGATATTTATTATTGGCGAGAGCAGGATAAAGAAGTGGATTTTGTGATTGAGCATGGGAATACATTGATAGCGATTGAGGTCAAAAGTGGGCGTAAAAATAAGCCTACGTCGGGATTGTTGGCGTTTGTTGAACAGTTTCATCCTGATAAAATCATTGTCGTTGGCAGTGAAGATATGAGTATAGAGCGATTTTTAAAGACGAATTTGAGCGATTGGCTCTAAACCTTGTTTGTGTAGCTAAGGGAACATCCAGGATGCAAGAAAAAACGATATTGATCACCGGTGCCAGCAGCGGCATTGGCGAAGCCTGCGCGATGGCGCTAGCGAGACAGGGTAGTAAGCTGATTCTAGTCGCTCGTCGCGAAGGCCGTTTAAAGGCGATTGAAGAATCGCTGAAAGAAACAGGCGCACAGATACACACACGAGCACTAGATGTTCGTGATCATGATGCGATTGAAGCTTTCATGAATAGCTTGCCGGCTGATTTTGCCAACATTGATATTTTGATAAACAATGCGGGATGTGCATTAGGGATTGAGACGTTAGCCGATGCGCCACGCAAGGATTGGGACGATATGATTGATATCAATGTCAAAGGGTTGTTATACATGACGCGTGCCATTTTGCCTGGAATGCTCGCACGTGAACATGGCCACATTGTGAATATTGGCTCCACGGCGGCGCATAATGTTTACCCCGGCGGATCTGTATATTGTGCGACAAAGCATGCGGTGAACGCGATCACGAAGACATTGCAGTTAGAAGTGGCAGGCAAAGGAGTGCGGGTAACGGAAATCGACCCAGGTGCCGTTGAAACCGAATTCAGTGTCGTACGCTTCAAAGGGGACGAGGCGAAAGCGAAGAAAGTGTATGAAGGTATGAAGACGCCATTAAGTGCTGGAGATGTTGCTGATGCCATTGTTTATGCCGTGACGCGTCCTGCCCATGTGAATATTGCGCAGATCCTATTATACTCAACACACCAGACGGAAAGATTGCCATCATAATTCAGTCATATTGAGGAGAGTCCACATGTCAAATTTCCGCATTGCGATTGTAGGCGCCAGTGGCAACGTTGGCCGCCGGCTGATTGCACAATTGCTCACGCAACCGTGGGCTGAAACGGCGGAATTGACGTTGCTGGCGTCACAAAAATCGGCTGGGCAATTATTGATGATTGACGGCAGAACTTTCACGTTGCAGGCGTTATCAGAAGAAGCGCTACAACATCAAGATTTGGTTTTATTTTGCACGGAAACAGACGTTTCTTCACAATGGGTCCCTGTTGCGCTCAAGGCTGGCGCATACGTGGTTGATTCGAGCTCGCATTATCGCTTGGAAAAAGACGTACCTCTGATCATTCCTCCCGTGAACATCCATCAAGTCACTCAAAACCAAAAACTGTATGCTCATGCAAATTGTCTAGCGTCACCGATTTCGACGGTTATTGCGCCCTTGCATCGTGCATTAGGCGTGAAGTATTTAAACGTTGCGACTTACCAATCAACATCGGGTGCAGGCAAAGCCGCGATGGATGAATGTTATACCCAAACAGAAGCGGTGGTGATGAATAAGGCATTTCAACCTTCCGTCTTCAAACGTCAAATTGCGTTCAACGTGATACCCCAAGTTGGGTCGATTGCCGAGGATGGCAAGACGAGCGAAGAATTCAAAATCATTCATGAAGTGCAAAAAGTGGTCGAGGCGTCATTCCCGATCAGCGCGATGGCCGTGCGTGTACCTGTGATGATTGGGCACTCGATTGCAATGACGGTTTCGTTTGAGAAAGCGCCAACCATCGCGGCTGTGCGTGATATTCTGACGTCGGCTCGCAGTGTGACGGTGTCCGAGAATGATTACGCAACGCCAGTGGAAGTGGTTGGGCAAGACAATGTATTTGTAGGACGCATGCGGTTAGACCCTGCATTGTCGAACGGATTACAATTATGGTTATGTTCGGACAATTTGCGCCGCGGCGCCGCGACAGATGCGATTGAAATAGCGGCGGTTATTGCTTCATTTTAATTCGCCCCACGATGTCTAAATATACAATCCACCCAGTACCGTTGCCTCGCGGCTACCTGTGATGCTACGGAGATCGACGGGGATTTCCAATATACGTTGCTTGGCGAGCCAGGCCATCAAACAGGCTTCGGTATGTTCTGCAGCGACACCGAGCGCTAATGTTTTATCGACACGCTGTTTGGGTAAGTGAGCTTGTAACCGTTCCATCAAATAGACATTCGATGCGCCACCGCCACAGACATACACTGCCTCAACACTGGGTGCTGCATTTATAATGGCATCGGAAATTGTTTTCGCGGTCAATTCGGTGAGTGTTGCGAGCCAGACTTCTTTGGGTTGCCCCTCGAGCGCAGTTGTTGTCTTTTCAAACCATTCATCACTGAACACGTCACGCCCGGTGCTTTTCGGTGGAATCATTTGAAAGAACGGATGAGTCAGTAATGCTTTCAATGCAGCTTCATGAACATGTCCACTACGCGCACAATCACCATTTTCATCAAAGGGCATGTGCAAGTATTTTCTAGCAAGTGCATCGATGAAGACATTACCCGGGCCAGTATCAAACCCCCAGACGCGATCTTGTTGTAACAGGGAAATATTCGAAAAGCCACCGATATTCACGATCGCCCGTTCTTCGGTCGGGCTTGCAAAAAAGACTTGATGAAAGAGTGGGGCCAAGGGTGCGCCTTGTCCATGTAAGGCAATATCTTTACGACGGAAGTCACCAACGGTCGGGATCCCTGTTGCGGCCACCAATCGATTGGGGTCACCTAATTGCACGGTGAAGGCAGGATTGTTATTCGGATAATGACGAAGGGTTTGGCCGTGGAACCCGATCGCACGGATTTGCATAGGCTTCATCTCTGCTTTTTCGATCACCTTCAGTACGGCAGCAGCATTACGCTCACCCAACAATGCATCGAGTGTAAAAACCGTTTCGAGCGTATGAGGGCTGTTAGGTTCCGATAGTAGTAGCAGTTGTTCTTGTAAGGAAGGTTCATAAGGCATATAGCAATGCGCATGAAGGCGAAGGCCTTCGTCCTCAAACGACACGATAACAGCATCAATTCCATCGAAGCTGGTACCGGACATTAATCCAATATAGTGATCCATCATAAAGGTTGCTTTTTCTCGTCAGGGGCCATAGCGAACGTCGCGTGATAACTCATTTGTCGTAACAAAGTCTGTGCTTGCGCGAGGTAACGCTCGCGGTACTTAGATGGAATCGGTTCGCTGGTGGGCAATGCTGCCGATAATGGATTTTGATGAACACCATTGATGCGGAATTCATAATGCAAATGGGGCCCTGTGGCTAAACCGGTCATGCCGACATATCCAATGGTTTGCCCTTGTTCCACGCGATTGCCGGTGCGCAATTGGCTGGCAAAACGGCTGAGATGCCCATACAACGTGGTGTATTCTTTGCCATGTTGCAAAATGATGCAGTTACCGTAACCACTTTTTCTGCCTGCAAATATGACTTTGCCATCACCCGATGCTTTGACGGGCGTGCCGGTGGGAGCGGCATAATCGACGCCACGGTGTGCTCGAATGGTATTTAAGGCGGGATGTTTGCGAGCATTGCTAAAATGCGAGCTGATTCGGCTGAATTTAACAGGGGAGCGCAAGAATGCTTTTTGCAGGGCTTTGCCATCGGGCGTGTAGTAATCGGCACGTCCTTCATTATCTTCGAAGCGAATCGCTTGATAGACTTTTCCTTGATTGACAAATTCTGCTGCTAAAATGCGCCCTGGGGTAATGGGTTTATCACCCACAAAACGTTCTTCATATAACAGCGCAAAATGATCTTCTGGTTGAATATCCAATGCAAAGTCGATGTCGTAGCTGAAGATGTTAACGAGTTCAAAGATCAAGTTATCATTGAGCCCGCTTTTTTGGCCTGCGAGAAAAAAAGAATCATCGATGGTGCCATAGGCGTATTTGACGTGGGTCGCTATCGGGATATCCACAATTTCACCGGCATACTGTGTTGGGCCTTCTTTCCGAATGAGTAACCGCTGTGTTTCATTCATCGCTTGTTCGAGTGAGATTAAATCATTACTTTCGTCGAATGAAAGTGTCAGGCGTTGGCCGGGGTAGATAGTGGTGAGTACCGGGCGTGCGATTTGATTATTGAGCAGTGCTGAGACGGTATCTGAAGAGACGCCCATGGCCTGCAAACGTTTACCAATGGTGTCACCCGCGCGGATAACGAGGTCTACGGTACGTAACGAATTAGCATCTGCACTGCTATCAGCAGTGGTAATGACTTCGACAACATCTGTCGTTGCAACTTTTTTGTTAGGACCGGCAGTGAGATCGAGCGCGAGCGTTACTGCCAATCCCATGATGCCTGCGATAACGAGTACACCGAGCAGAATAGGGACTGGATGCCTGTTTTTCCTTATTTGTATTTCTGTTGCATGTCTTCTCAACGTGTTTTCTCCTAGCCGATAAAGATATCAGATCATGCCGCAGAATGCGAGTATTTGGCCCAAAAAAAGTTAGTTAATATTCAAATTAAAGGAAGGGATTTTATCAACAGCTGTCCACACTCACACCATAAAAGTATATAATGAAAATCCAAAAATGAGGTATATTGTGCAACAAGATCATACGATTCAATTATTACGCCGCGGAGTTCATGAAGTCATTATCTCGGACGAGTTTGATGAACTTTTAAAGAGTGGCAGACGTCTTAAAATCAAAATGGGCTTTGACCCAACGGCGCCGGATTTGCATTTAGGGCATACGGTGCTGATCAATAAAGCGCGCCAGTTTCAGTTATTGGGCCACGACGTTTATTTTCTCATTGGGGATTTTACCGCAACGATTGGTGACCCTTCGGGCCGCAGTGTGATGCGTAAGCCGTTGACGCCTGAAGAAGTGGCTGAAAACGCTAAGACTTATGAAAAGCAAATTTTCAAGATTCTCGACAAAAAAATGACACATGTTGTGTATAACTCGGCGTGGATGAAGCAGTTGTCTGCGGCTGAGATTGTACAGATGGCAAGCAGTTATACGGTTGCGCGCATGCTCGAGCGAGATGACTTCGAGAAGCGGTTTAAAGAGAAGTCACCGATTGCGGTGCATGAATTTTTGTATCCACTTTTTCAGGGTTACGATTCAGTGGCTTTAGAGGCGGATATTGAGTTAGGCGGCGTTGATCAGAAGTTCAATCTGTTGATGGGGCGCGAGTTACAGCGTTTTTTTGGTAAGAAGCCACAGATCGTGATGACGATGCCATTGCTAGAGGGATTAGATGGCGTCAAGAAGATGTCGAAGTCGCTGGGCAATTATATAGGTATCGACGACAGCCCGACGGACATGTTCGGGAAGATCATGTCGATCTCTGACGAGTTGATGTGGCGTTATTTTGAGTTATTGAGTTTCAGGCCACAAGCCACCCTGGACGAGTACCGTCATCGAGTCGAAGCAGGGGGTAATCCGCGGGATATTAAAGTGTTGCTCGCCGAAGAGATCGTAGCGCGCTTCCATGGTGAAGAGGCGGCTGCGGCGGCGATACACGATTTTGAGCAACGGTTTGCGCACAATGCGATGCCTGATGATATGCCTGAGATACAGATGGCCTGTGGTGGAGAGCCCATGCCAATTGCAAACGTGTTGAAGGATGCTGGGCTGACATCGAGCACTTCTGAGGCGTATCGGATGATCGAGCAACATGGGGTGAAGGTTGACGGTGTCGAGGTAACGGATAAAAAAATGTTACTTCAACCGGGGGCGGAGCACGTGGTGCAAGTCGGTAAGCGGAAGTTTGCAAGAATTAAATTATCTTAAAACTGTCTTCGCTAACGTAGGGGCGCACCATAATGCGCCCCATTGACATGTTTGTCAGATTACTCTACGATGGTGCCACTTCCATGTTAGAGGCTCAGCATGTTTAACTTATATAATCCCGCATATCCCGCATATCTTGAAGCATTAGAAAAATATAACCTCAAGCCTTCCACTGAAACTCAACAAAAACATCAAAAAAGTCTTGAAGAGCATCCTGACGATCTAAAACCTTATAAGAAAGAAGGTAAGGACGATGTCTCCCTGATGAATTTTAACGGTCAACCTGCTGTAGTAGGAAAAAAGCTGGGGAAAGGTGGTTTTGGGGTGGTCAAGGAGGCTGTTGTTGCCCCCTCGGGTCAGCGTATGGTTATAAAACGTGTTCTTTTTGAGCCACTGGTATCGATTACGACGACTCCGAGAGAAATAGCTGCGGCAAGGGCTTTGATCCGGGAAGATTTTTTCGCAGAGGTAGATGTTTTAATAAGGCTTAATCGTTGCAGAGGGTACGGTACAAGGATAAGCCGCCACGGGGAGAAGGGTTACATCCTGACAGATTTGCATGCTGGCAAAGATCTTGAAAGTTTTTGGGATTTCCATTCATTTACCCTCGATCAGGCATTTCTCATTTTATTAGGCATCCTATCGGAGCTGCGGTTATTGCATGATCATAAACCTTCATATTTGCACAATGACCTTAAGCCAGAGAATGTGAAGATTGATTTGGCTAATCCTGAGGAACCTGCGGTAAAGTTGATGGATTTTGGCGCTTCCCGAGAAGAAGGACAAGGAAGTACTACTTTTTCGCAAGGTTACACAGCTCCTGAAATTATCAACCGTTCCACCCCGCGAACGTTTGCTGCTGAGATATACAGTTTTGGGAAAGTTGCTTGGGTAGTCCTTCAGCACACTCATACTCTGCAAAATCAAGATCAGGCGAATAGGCTACGTACGATAATAGACTCATGTCGATCTGAAAATCCTGGCACAAGGCCAGCCATGGCGACATTAATTAAAGAGATCAATGCATTAAGCGAACCAACACCTGCTCGAACATCAGAGGTAGTTACCCCCTCTGTCACTGCTTCGGCAGTTGCACTTCCTATCATTCTATCTGGTCATGCCTATCAAAGTGATCACGATAGTAATAGAAATGTAGTGCTTGCCAGTAAAAGCGATGTAGAGCAGCTAGACAGTGGGAGAAAACCTACTGCCTCTGTGAATAAAAAAGGTTGGTGCTCTATTGTATAAGAAGCTAATTTGCAAAGGTGGAGTCGAATGCGATGACGCCAGATGGAAATTCAATATGCTGCTGAATAAATTGTGCGATCTTAAGGTGTTCTGGATGGAATAAGTAGAGGTCGCGATCAGCTGCATTATCAAACGTCATCATAAAAGAGTGCGTAAAGTCCTGGTGAAGGCCTTCTTGGCTATCATATTTACCCCAACGGAAAGAGCGAATGATGGGTAACGCATCAGTTAATTCTGCAAGTTTTGTAAAACAAGCCTGAATTTGTTCTTCAGAAGTAGTCGGTTTAAATTTAAATAATACGATATGAGTGATATTCATGTAGCTGAGTATATCATAATGTTGTAGGGGGGAAAAACATCTTTCATCCTCTAGCACTAAAAGTGATTAAATATTGGTCAATTTCTGCACAAAATCTAATCAAATCAATTATTTTGCAAAAAAGATCAACTTTTTTCAAAAAACCCCTTGACGTGAGCGTATATGTGTTTATAATGCATCTCACGTCGACATGACAACGCTCTTTAAAAAACAAAGACTTATGCATCTGTGTGGATGCAACTGTTAATTCTGATGAGTACAGGGCAAATAATATTTGCCCTAAAAGAAGGGTCATTAACCATGACCCTGTGATAACAGCCAGCTGTTATCACGAAAAATGATAACCAAGATACAAACTGAAGAGTTTGATCCTGGCTCAGATTGAACGCTGGCGGCATGCTTAACACATGCAAGTCGAACGGTAACAGGCCTAGCTTGCTAGGTGCTGACGAGTGGCGGACGGGTGAGGA
>JBIOEA010000022.1:0-37936 GCA_044445605.1 Gammaproteobacteria bacterium
ATCGGTATAATCATAGCTGGTCCTTTTTTCGGTCAGGTATACGTGCTCGTGGCACAAGCTTCTATTCGAAATATTGGATCAAAAGCGAACCAGGCAGCATGCATCCCATCAGCCTCTAAGGCTATGACGCCATCGCTGTCCCCAGCATATATATTACCAGGGTTACTTACTGATTTTCATCATACCTGACGTCGAGGCGGTAGGAGCGCCTTTGCCTAAAATCCGAACTTATGATTTAAGACAAAACCGCCCTCAACATCCACGCCGTTTTCTCATGATACGTCATGCGCTGGACGAACAAATCTGCAGTGACCTCGTCATTGGCATCATCAATGATCTCAAACGTATCGCGCATTGCCCGCACAATTGTTTCATGGTCTTCTAATAATTGAGCAACCATCCCTTCTGCTGAAGGCACATCGATCGACTCTTCAATCAATGACATTTCTAAATATTGGCTCAAACTGGCCGGGGTATGTTCGCCAAGCGCCCGAATACGTTCCGCGATTTCATCCACCGCTTCTGCCAACGCTTTGTATTGCGACTCAAATAAAATATGCAGGGGCTGAAACATCGGGCCCGTTACATTCCAATGAAAATTTTGTGTTTTTAAATACAACACATACGTGTTCGCCAATAAACTGGATAGCGTTTTGGTCACTTCTAAACGCTCGTGATCTGACATTCCCATATTCATGTGTATCTCTCCTATTCTTCACCTTTATAATCGCCTTGAAGCTGAATCTTGCCATAGCCCAATTTGCCCGCGGCATCCATCGCACGCATGACAGATTGATACGGTGCATGAGCATCCGCTGCAATCAGCACCACGGTATTCGCATCAAATGCTTGTGTGGCCGCCAATGCGTGTGACAGCGTTGCCATCGCATTGTTAGGCAACGCCTCGTCATTCACGTGATAAGCGCCTTGACGAGACACCGTAATACGTAATGTATTCTTTGCTGGTATTTCATTCAACACATGCAGGCTCGGCAAGCTGATTTCCAGTGCTGTCTCTTTCAAGAAAGTCGTACTCGTCATGAAAAATATCAGCAATAAGAAAACCACGTCAATAAGCGGCGTTACATTCAATGATAAAGGCTCTTTCGACCGTGCATAAAATCTCATGCGCGTGCCTCATGCAAATAACCATGCTCAACCAAAATATCATCATGCGTCCGTTTATAACGACGTATCGCTTCCAATAATTCAGACGATTGCTGCTCCAGTTCAATTGAAATACTTTGCAAATGACGCTCAAAGGCACGGTGCGTAGCCGTGGCAGGAATCGCCACACACAACCCCGCTGCCGTCGTTAATAATGCGCTGGCAATGCCACCTGATAATACCTGAGGATCACCGGCACCACTTTGCATCAGTGCCGAGAAAACCGTGATCATCCCTAATACCGTTCCCAACAAACCTAGCAAGGGAGTAATCATGGCAATCGTCGCTAATGCGGATAAATGCTTTTCTAATGAATGCATCACATGACGACCCGCATCTTGCATTGATTCAGCCACCACAGACATATCTTCGGAAAGTGCACCCAGCCCTGCTGCAAATATTTCCCCCAAGGGCGAATGCTTAGCCAATTTGTCTAAATTCGCTTTTGTCGGGGAGCTGCACAATGTCATCGCTTTCGTTAATAAACGCGGGGGCATGATCCGTGTTCGCTTTAATGCCGCAAACCGTTCGGCAGTAATAGCGAGCGCTGCCATCGAACATAGCAAAATCGGCCACATCATGAAGCCGCCAGAAAGAAAGAGTTCTAACATTTTTCATCCCTATGGCAAGCAATGCCAATATCTGTCCTGCCGGTAAGTGTAACACGGATACTACCAACCTGCCCGGTATCTAGCTTCTTAACACCCAATGCATCATAACGTTGTACCACAGCGGGATGAGGGTGATGGTAGCTGTTTAAAAACCCGGCTGAAAAAATGGCATAGTCTGGCTGAACAGCTTTTATAAAATCTTTCGTAGAAGAAGTGTTGCTCCCATGATGCGGAACCGAGATGACATTTGCTTTTAAATCCGTTCTATCCCGTAATAGCGCCCACTCTCCTTCCCGCTCTAAATCGCCTAACAATAAAATCGACTGTTCCCCCGCGGTAATGCGCAATACACACGAATGATTATTGGGAGATATCCAATATCCTTTCACCTGCCATTGCTCAAACCGCACCCCATCCCATTCCCAGGTTTTATCCTCATTGCAAGGTGTTTGGTCTCGCGGAATGTCTGGTAAGTGTTGCCCAACGATCATCTCCTTTACCTCAAATGAACGCAAGATTCGCGGGATCGCGCCACGGTGATCATTATCCGCATGGCTTACCACCAGCTGATCAATCCTTCGAATACCTTCATGCTTTAAAAAAGGAATCAATGTGAACGTTGCGACTTCCAAATCGTCATATTGGGGGCCCGTATCATAAACCAATACATGATCCGAGGTTTGTATCACTGTACTTAATCCCTGCCCAACATCGAGCCACGTCACCCATGCCTGGCCCGCATCAGGTCGCTCAGGGGTATCAATCAGCAATAGTAATAAAAAATAGCCCCCCAAGGCACGCGCCCACAATCCCCGCGGCATCATGAACAATCCAGATGCTAACAATAAACATATCGCCAATCGAGGCCCTGGCACCGCCTGCTCCCACAACACAGGCAAATCTTCCGCCAACGCTAAAAACCACCACAGTTGCTTCATGATAAACGCTGCGATGATTAATAACCAAGAAGCCGCTAACTCGGAAAATGGCAGCATGCAATCAAATAATAGTAAAACAGGTACTACACCAAAACTAACCACTGGAATGGCAATGATATTCGCGACAGGCGAAATCAACGAACTTTGTTTCAGCAATAACAATGTGAGCGGAAATGCAACCCACGATAACTGGCATTGTAGCTTCAACGTTTTCAACAGGCCTTTCTGGCTTCCAATACAATAACTGCACAGGACTATCAAAATAAACACCATGCTGCTAGACAACCAAAATCCAATATCCATCACGACAGTCGCATTTAACATGATCATCACAAACATGACCAGGAGTAACAAATGCAATTTCACGGGGCTGCTTTGCCGGATAAAAATAATAACGCCGATGGCATACATCCACCCTGCTCGCTGACTACTCACTGCACTGCCCGTGATCATGATGTACATCAACACGGCGATCAAGGAAAAAATAAGCCCAATCGCACGTGACGAACGGTAGATCTTCATGATCACGCACAGCTTGGCAAGCGGCCTCGTGACCCAATAAACAATCATTCCCACTAATCCAACATGCAGGCCAGAAATGGCCAATAGGTGCGATGTGCCTGTTTTTTGCAAAATGATTTGCGTGTTTTCGTCGAGTTGTTTTTCACCCAGCGCTAATGCACTCAATAATTGCTGAACAGCAGGATCATCAACATGTGATTGAATAAAACGATTTGCTTTGGAGCGGTAATCGTGCAGCCATGTTCGCCACACATGTTTTAAATGGCATTGAACAGGATTTTTTTCAATCACATAGCCTTGCGCAGTCACACCACGTGAAAACCACGTCGCTTGAAAATCACGCCCACCCGGGTTGCTGTACCCATGAATGGGCTTGAGCTTTACCCAAACCTGGCAGCGTTCTCCAGGCGTGAAACGTTCCGCTCTGCTATAACGGGATAACTTTATTTTTTCAGGAAAGGGTGAAGGATGATCGCTCACAATACTGGCTATCACAGATTGCATATGCGGCTTATTATATAGCGTAGCATCAATATCCACTTCGACCGCCATTGGCTTTTGCCACAGTGCGACTGGTAATAAAGAGGCTTGCATCGTGTCTTGCGCAAACCCTGCGTGCATCACGGCGAAAATAGCGCCCAACAACATGGGCATGAAAATCGTTGGCCACAATGCAGCAGCCGAACATATGCAAAGCAAATAAATTGAGATGATCGCGTAGCCATGCAATGACAATAACCCTGTCATCACAGCAATGAAACTGATAAAAAATGGAAGCATGTTTTTTTCTTATTTTAGAGCAGATGATATCTTAAAGATTATTTATGATAATATCAACCCCGGTGCGTTATTGGCGCATGAGCATTCAAAAAGGATTGTTTGATGTTAAAAAAAACCTGGTCACTTTTACTCGGCTTATTGTTGGCGCCACTGGCGCATGCAACCCTTCTGGACATGGATGCAATGACATTCACGGTAGGTTATTGGGGCGATAGCACAAACCGACACGGTCTGCGCGCGGCGGGACGCTGGGATTGGGATGTAGTGTGGCTCCAACAATCACCCATCCAACTGACGGGCTACTGGGAAGGCGGCTTCGGCTATTGGCAGGCTAATACGCGTCACAGCGATGAAAACAGCCATTTATTTATTACATCGGCAAGCCCAATCCTTCAAATATGGTTGGGGCCTGTCGATCTCAAACAAAACAGATTTTTCTTTGAATTAGGCATAGGCCCTTCTTATTTTTCGGATAATACGTTAGGCGCCAAAGACTTTGGAAGCTTGTGGCATTTTGAAGATAAATTTGGCGCAGGTTTTAATTTCGGAACAACGCAGCCAGCTCAAGTTATTTTCAGGTATTACCACTATTCCAATGCAGGTCTCATCGGACCCAATGAAGGGCTGGATTTGTTCACACTTGGAATCGTTTGGTTCTTCTAGTGATTAACGACGACCACCACCACCGCCGCCATGGCCGCCACCACCGCCATGAATACCCCCATCATACCTACCACCCAGCTCCCCTTCGAAATCATGAGCATTATCCCGCATGACATTATCATAATCATATTGTTCAGGATCATCGTATGTGTCTAGTTTTTCCCTATCGCCTTCAGGACCATTAGAGGGTTTCTGAGGACTAACATTAGCTGAATCAGCAACATAGCCCGGCTCAATAATAATAGGGCCTCCTTGGGAGGGAGCCGTGCCGGCCAATGCGGCAAAAGCGGCGCAAAGCATGATGGCTGAGACGGTTGTTTTCAATTTAATATGAGTGGACATAAGCGCTCCGTTTGGCAAAGGCTATCCATTCTATTATAGACAAATTATTTGAGTTCGCCATCTTCCATATGTAATACACGCCCCAATGCCTTGGCGATGAATGGGTCATGCGTGACAATGATAAAGCTCGTTTTCCTTTCCGAGTTAAGTTCCATCATCAAGGATAAAACAGATTCAGCCGTTTTCTTGTCTAAATTACCGGTTGGCTCATCCGCTAAGACACAGGCGGGGTCAGTCACCAATGCGCGCGCTAAAGCAACACGTTGGCGCTCACCACCCGACAGTTCTCCAGGCTTATGTTTCATGCGTGCGCCTAAGCCAACACGCGATAAAATCGCATGGGCTTTGTCCATGGCTTCAGCAGGTGTCACTTCAGCGCGAATTAATAAAGGAATCGCAACATTTTCCTGCGCAGTGAACTCATTGAGCAAATGATGAAATTGATAAACAAACCCCAAATGCCGGTTGCGCATGGCTGAACGATCATTCTCCGAAAGATTCTGAATTGCCTTTCCGTTCCAAAACACTTCGCCGCTCGTCACTGAATCCAAACCACCAAGGCAATGTAACAGCGTTGATTTGCCCGAACCAGACGAGCCTTGTATCGCAACACATTCGCCGGCAGCAACGGATAAGTTAACACCCCTTAAAACGGCGACTTCTTTATGAGCATCGAGGTATGTTTTTGACACGCCACGCGCATCCAACACAACATTATTCATAACGCAATGCCTCCGCAGGGTGTGTCTTCGATGCTCGCCAAGCAGGATACAGCGTCGCAAAAAAGCTCATCGAGAATGAAATGATAGCCACAATCACGACGTCCATCATCTTGAGTTCCGACGGCAAGAAACTTATGTAGTAAACATCAGAGGATAGAAATTGTATACTCAATAGCGCTTCAAGCATGTGCACCAATCCCGTCACGTGTTGCGCCAATAAAATGCCACCCACAATACCTGCAATGGTACCAAAAAATCCAATCAAGGACCCTTGCACCATGAAAATGTGAATAATGCTGCGAGGAGTAATGCCCATGGTACGTAAGATCGCAATATCAGACTGCTTATCTGTCACCACCATCACCAGCATGGATAAAATATTGAACGCCGCTACCGCGATGATAAGCGTCAGAATCACGAACATCATCGTTTTTTCCATTTTCACTGCCTGGAAAAATGTGCCATTCAGTAATGTCCAATCGTAAACACGCCAATCGGTCGGTAAACGATGCTTAAACGTATAAGCCTCACTCGGGGCAGCATAAATATTATCCAATTTAACACTCAAGCCAGTGACATTATCACCGTATCGCATCAACTTTTGCGCATCTTGTAAATGGATATAGCCGAAAGACGCATCATATTCATAATCGACTTTGAAAATACCCACTACCTGGAAACGCTTAAATCTTGGAACCAGCCCTGCGGGCGTCAGCGTTGTTTCTGGAACCGCTATCGTCACAAACTCACCAGGGATAACACCCAAGTTCTCAGCCAACTGGGCGCCCAATATAATTTGGAATTTACCAGGCTTCAATGCGGCAATGTCCCCTTCTTTCATATGCTGGCTTAAATATTCATAAGCAGTGTGCCGATTGGGATCCAGCCCGACCACCTGCACAAATCGTGTATTACCGGGGGTACTCATCATCCCCGCTGTTTCTACAAAGGGTGAAACAGCATGGACGCCGGAAAGTTTCTCTAAAGTAGAGAGACCTTTTTCCCAATCGGCCAATGCCGAGTGTGAACCCAATACCAGGACGTGCGGCATCATCCCCAAAATCCGTGTTTTTAATTCCTTGTCGAAACCATTCATCACGGATAATACCGTGATCAAGACCGCTACCCCGAGACCAATGCCCAGCGTCGATACCAGCGAAATAAATGAAATAAAGTGATTACTGCGCTTGGCGCGCACGTACCGTAATCCGATGAATAGTGCCAGTGGCTTAAACATGTCCAGTTCCTCGTGGGGGCGAAATGTCTAAAGGCATAGGTTACACCGAGATCGCGTGACCGTCCACCCTCATTTGAGGTATAATCCCCCGGTCTGGAGGTTACCTTATGAATACAATTGTTGTCTTAGCCCTATATAAATTTGTCAGTATTGCTGACACCCCTTCGCTTAAAGCCCAATTAGACGCTTTATGCCAAGAACAAGGCATTCGTGGCACGCTGCTCCTGGCCAAAGAAGGCATCAATGGCACGGTATCGGGCTCCCGCCAAGCTATCGACAACCTGAGGGATTGGTTTGAACATCACCCCTTTCTTCAAGGCATTGATTTCAAAGAATCGTTCACAGACAGCCACCCTTTCAACCGCATGAAGGTCAAACTCAAACAAGAAATTGTGACCCTTGGCGTGCCGACAGTCGATCCGACCGTCTGTGTAGGTGAATATATAGAGCCTGAGGATTGGAATGCCATTATCAGCGCGGAAGATGTCATCGTGCTCGACACACGCAATGATTACGAATATATCCTAGGGACGTTTGAAGGCGCCCTAAACCCCGATACAGACAGCTTCAGAGAATTCCCTGAATACGTCACCAAGAACCTCGACCCTAAAAAACACCCCAAAGTAGCCATGTTCTGCACCGGGGGAATTCGTTGTGAAAAGGCCTCCAGCTATATGCTGGCTCAAGGATATGAAAAGGTCTTTCACCTCAAGGGCGGGATCTTAAAATACCTGGAAGTGGTTCCTCAAGAAGAGAGTTTATGGAAAGGCGATTGCTTTGTGTTCGATCATCGTGTGGCCGTTAACCACAGCTTGGCCCCTGCAGGCTATGAAATGTGCCATGCTTGCCGCCATCCCGTCTCCGCCCACGATAAATTGTCCCCTAAATATGTAGAAGACATCTCCTGCCCCCATTGCGCCGATACGCAGACCGAACGCAATCGCATGAGGGCTGCATCGAGGGCCGAGTCATTGCGAGGAGCGAAAGGCGACGTGGCAATCTGAAGTACGCGATGTATGCTCATTATTTTTAACCGTTCACGTTCACAAGATCTGACAACGAAGAACTCTTCGCCCACTTTGTAAAGGGGGCAGACACTGGAATCGGCGAGCTTGCGAGACGGTTCTAGTGTCGGGGGATTTTTTTTCTTACGCAGCATATCAATCTGAATTCCGCCTTGATTGGTGATTGTTCTGCGCTGCACTCTATTTAACGCTCGCTTCTTTGTCGTTTGCTTGAACAATAGTTGAATTGAAATGTCAGGCTAATGAGGGTGCATCCTTTAACGTGCAGAGCGGTGAACGGTTACTCAGTATGTTAAGGGCGATGCACCTGTTGCACCGATGCCACTTCTCTAGACAAGAGTGGCTCTATTTTCTTATCCAGAAATTCTAGCATTAATTCCCGATATCCAAGTACATTCACCATGCCAGGTTGTGGCATCTCTGGATTAAATGGAGCTAGGCCAATCTCATATTGATCTACTTGTCTGAGCGCGAATCTAGATTCAGGCTTAATTGATTCTATTCTTGCCCAGTGTAACTTTCGTTCAAAATCTGCTGCATCCGATCCGAAATATAAAATGATATGTACATCTGTTGCCTCACGGCTGGAACAGTTCCTATATCCATCTCGCCCAGCTAAGTCCCAAACAAAATATTTGGCATTTGGGGCCGTGCAACTGCGATTTATAAAAAAATCCATCCCAATGCTGCTGACATAAGGGGCGTATGAAAGGCGATCTTGCCAGGCCTGCGCAGCCCTAAAACGAGACGCGTCACCAATCAGGATGACTTTAATGCATTCATCAGATTTGACGGCACAATCCCTCACATAGACTGCCGTAGGTAATGGAACACGATTATCCTGAGCTGGCGCTGGCTCAGGACGTGAAAATTGTATGATAGCGCTAGAGGCGGCAGCCATGGGTGCAGAAGAAACCATAAGGGCAGCAATGCGTTGATTAATTTCCGCTACTCTGGCGGCGTACTGTTGACCATTACCATAGGACAATGGTGCTTGGGGATCATCAGAGGAAAGCGTACGTGATCTAATGAGTGGGGCCAAATCAAGATGCTTTATTGGCTGTTGGCTCACAGGATCAATCAGGTCACGTTGTTTTAGAGCAGCAAAAATGGCTTCGGCCTCATAAATGCGATAAAAAGGTTGATCATCTCCGTTGATCCAAACACCGAGTGGTTGTTCGATTGTGTCAAGCGTGATAGGGCATGTATACGGCATAATCTAGCTCCTTAAAAGTTATTACAGCATTCCTGCCGTTGATTTATGCATTGCTGATGAGTCCGCAAGTCGGGTGGAACCTTTAAGATTGTTCTAGAAAAATTGTAAATCTCGGAATACTCGGCTGCCCCCTTTTACAAAGGGGGCGTAAGATTTTAACGGAGTCTTCCAAAGAACCCAACAATCGCATTATCCGCCATGGCGCCGAAGCGTTTACCCAAACGTTGGATAATCGATTCTTCAGGCATATAATCGACTAGCACCGGCGCTTGTATCACGTCACGTGCAACCATTGCAGTCGACCCAAGCTTGTCTACTAAGCCCAGCGCAATGCCTTGTTCGCCCGTCCAAACCAATCCCGTGAACAACTGTGGATCATTTTTCAAACGATCCCCACGGCCGACTTTGACCTTCGAAATGAATTGATGATGCACCACAGACAACACATTTTCCATGAATGCTTTATGTTCAGCGGTCATGGGTTCGAAGGGATCCAAAAAGCCTTTATTCGCACCCGCCGTAATCAAACGACGTTGCACGCCCACTTTTTGCATCACATCGACAAAACCAAAGCCATCAAACATCACACCAATTGAGCCCACCAGGCTCGCTTCATTGGCATAAATTTGGCCTGCCGCTGCTGCCACATAATAGCAGCCCGACGCACAGGTATCCGTGATCACAGCGTACAAAGGTTTGGCAGGATATAGCGCTTGCAAACGGCGCATTTCGTCAAAAATTTCGCCAGACTGTACAGGGCTACCACCAGGGCTATTCAATTCCATGATGATCGCTTTCGCATGAGGGTTTTCGAATGCAGTATTTAACGCCTCAATAATACTATCTGCATTTGAATCAGCCATTGCATCAATCGTGCCGCGAAGCCTGATCAGTGCCGTATGAGAACCTGCGATAGGTGTTTTTTCCAAATCAGTGGGCAAAAAGATCACGAACAAGGCAATCAAATACCCAAAAAAGAGTGATTTGAAAAAAATACCCCAGCGACGTCTCGCACGTTGCTCTTTGAGTGTGTCAGACAATAAATGTTCTATTGCGTTTTCTACTTTAGGATCCACGTCGAAATCTCCTTGCTGATTGTGGGCAAATATTATTCGCCTTTACTCATTTCTACATCAAACAATGCACACGGCGCATGGACAGTCAACTTCAGACCAAGGTCAGGGCAGTTAATCTCCAGGCGACTGGCATGCAGCATCATACGCTTCATTCCGCGCTCACGGAAGGTAGCATTGACCTCACGTCGCCCATATTTTTCATCCCCAATGATAGGGTGGCCATTCGCTGAAGTATGCACCCGAATCTGGTGGGTACGCCCCGTGATAATACGGCACTCTAATAGTGTAGCTCCATCTTGGCAATGCAGTGGTCTAAATAACGTTTGCGAGGCCTTCCCTTCCTCATCCACACAAACTCGACGCTCCCCGCCGCGCGATTCGAACCGACGCAAGGGCATTTCAACGTTCTGTAGGGACTTAGGCCAATGGCCAGCGACCCAAGCCAGGTAAGTCTTGGTAATCATCCCCGCTTCAAGGGCACGCTGTAGCGCCTTCAAAGAACTCCGTTTTTTGGCAACCATCAGGCAGCCTGATGTCTCTTTATCCAAACGGTGAACCAGCTCTAACGCTAAGTCAGGATACATCATGCGCATCGCTTCAATGACGCCGCCGCGGATGCCACTCCCTGCATGGACAGCCAAGGAGGCAGGCTTATTCAACACAAATAAATGCTCATCTTCATAGATAATCGATGAACGTAAGACTTCTTCCATGCTGGCCGAAACAGCTGCCATGGGGGTCACCTCGTTCACAAGCGGAGGAATCCGGACAATGTCCCCTGCTTTGAGCTTGTACTCGGGCTTGATCCGCCCTTTATTAATCCTCACCTCACCGCCACGTATTGCCCTATAGATACGGCTTTTAGGAACAGCTTTAAATGTACGGATCAGAAAATTATCCAATCGGGTATCTTCAAACTCTGATGTGATTGTAACGTATTGAACTTTAGAGGGTTTTTCTGAGCCTTCCTGGTCGGATAAATTTTTTGAAATCATTGCTGTACTGCCTTTTTCATGCTATAGTCATCGGTGAAGAACGCTGCCTAAACCATTGAGATTTAGGTGTTTAAGTGTAACCGAGCGCGGCTCTCATATCAAGAAAGATTTGATGAAGTCGGACATGCTCAAGATGATGTCATGCAATGTCATGATAGGCACTGCGACAGCCGGTCCCCAAAGAGACATGACCGCCCCGCAGTTAACGGAACGAGTTTGAAGAATTGATCAACAAACACAACGACCTTTTGCGCAATGTCCCGAGGCAAACCCTTGCCAGTTTTTTTGCGCGCGCCTGTTATAACCTCTTGCATGACATTCCCCTATAGAAGGAATGATATTGTGACCAATAGAATGTTAATTAATGCCACGCAGGCCGAAGAAATTCGCGTTGCGCTGGTGAATGGCCAAGCCCTGTATGACCTCGATTTAGAAAACATGGAAAAAGAATTGCTGAAAGGCAATCTTTACCTTGCCACCATCAAGAACGTTGAGCCCAGCTTAAATGCGGCTTTCGTCGATTACGGCGCAGAACGCCATGGTTTCTTACCTTTGAAAGAAATTTCCAAGGAATACTTTGAATCAGAAGAAGACGCGAACATTGATGAATCGCGTGGTAGCCGTAAAAATATCCGCGATATTCTGCGCGTTGGCCAACAAATTTTGGTACAAGTGGATAAAGATGAACGCGGTTCTAAGGGTGCTGCCTTAACCACTTTCATCACCTTAGCAGGCTGCTACTTGGTATTGATGCCGAATAACCCTCGCGCAGGCGGTATCTCACGTCGCATTGAAGGCGAAGAGCGCGATGAGCTTCGTGATGCATTAGAGGGCTTGGACGTCCCCAATGGCATGGGCATCATTGTCCGTACTGCCGGTGTAGGACGTACTCCAGAAGAACTGAAATGGGATTTAGATGTACTGCTCAAGCGTTGGGAAGACATTCAAAATGCCATCGCGACAGTGACCGCCCCTGCCCTGATCCATCAAGAACGTGACATCATTGCACGTGCGATTCGCGACCATCTACGTGATGACGTCGAAGAAATCTTGATTGATAACCCCGTCTACTTTGAAAAAGCACGTCATTATATTGAACGCTTACGTCCTGAATCCATTGGACGCTTAAAGCTGTATACGGACATCGTGCCATTGTTCTCACGTTTCCAAATTGAAAATCAAATTGAATCCGCCTTCCAACGCCAAGTGATTCTGCCTTCGGGTGGCACCTTGGTGATCGACCATACGGAAGCCTTGATCAGTATTGATATTAACTCGGCACGTGCGACCCGCGGGCATGATATCGAAGAAACCGCATTCCATACCAACCTTGAAGCAGCGGATGAAATTGCGCGTCAATTACGCCTACGCGACTTGGGCGGCCTTATCGTTATCGATTTTATCGACATGTTGTCGAACAGTCACCAACGCGATGTTGAAAACCGTCTTCGTGAAGCGATGCGTTTGGATCGTGCTCGCGTTCAAATCGGACGCATTTCACGTTTCGGCTTGCTCGAAATGTCCCGTCAACGTTTACGTTCATCCTTGAGCGAATCCGTGCAAGAAACCTGCCCACGTTGCAGCGGCCAAGGCACGATTCGTAACATTGAATCACTGTCTTTGTCCATCATTCGGTTGATTGAAGAAGAAGTGATGAAAGATGGCACCGTGGCTGTACATGCTGCCTTGCCAATCGATGTGGCGACCTTCTTAATGAATGAAAAGCGCAACATGCTATCCGCACTGGAAGCCAGACATGGCAAGAAAGTCATCGTGATGCCAGTGGTTGAGATACAAGCGCCAAACTTCCAAATCAAGCGTATTCGTGAAAATGACAGCGCTGCCATGGGCGAAAGCTCAAGCTTTGAAATGGCGAGAGACATGGTGACCCGTGCGATCGAACAAAATACGGTTGCTGCCTCACGCCATGCGCCTCAAACACCGGTGGTTCAATTCTTATCGGATGTGAAACCACGCGAACAAAGCCTGATTCAAAAGTCTGTCAGCGGTATTTCACAGCTATTCAAATCTGTCTTCAAGCAACCGGCAGAAAAAGAATTTGACGCGAATGGCAATGTTGATCATGCTGCACGCCCTGCCTCTTCACGTAACTATCAAGGTCAAGGTGAATCGCGTGAACGCAGTGATCGTGGTGGACGTGGTCGTTATGGGAAGCGTCGTGGCGGTTCTGATGATAATCGTCGTGATAACAGATCCCGTTCGGATCAACCTCGTTCCGAAGCACCGAGACAACAGGCCGAAACTGAAGCACCACGCGGTGACCGTCCAGAAGGCGGACGTGAAGGTGGCCGTGGCCGTGGTGGACGCGGCGGTCAAGGCCGTGGGCAACAACGTCATGATAATCGTGGTCCACGCGAAGATAATCGCGGTCCACGTGAAGATAACCGTGCGCCACGCGATGAACATCGTCAACCACGTGATGAAAACCGTGTGGTCGCTGATGATACGGACAACCGTTCACGTCGTGGTATAGGCGAAGACACACGTCGTCGTGATGGACGCCGTGCACCAGAAGCAGCACCTTATGCAGCGCCTTTTGCCGAACCTGTCTTCCATGATATGCCAGAAGCATTGTTGCCACCTGACATGGACATGATGGACATTCAACCTGCAGACATTGATCACCGTTCTCCATTAGAACGTCAAATGGCTGGCGAAACACGTCCTAGTGGTGAGCGTAGTGAGCGCGGTGGCAGAGGCCGTCGTGGTGGACATCAACGCAACCGACGTGGCGGACAAGATCGTGAACGCGCACAAGGTGAGCGTGAACATCATCCAAGAGATGCTGAACCACGCTTCATTAAGCATGAAACACCCGCGCCAATCCCCATGGTTGATGCGATACGCGAAGAAGCGCATGTTCATACCCATGCACCTGTATCGGCACCGGATATCGTTATTGTGCAAACACCACCACCTGCACCACGCGCTCCTCGTGAACGCAAAGTGCCCAAGGTGGATAGCCCATTAATGAAAGAAACAGTGTTAATGGACGTGACTGCGATGAATGCGGCCGATGCTGCAGCGAAAGCAAGCAGTGAATCCGCTGGAAATGAAAATCAGGAACGTCGTTATCCTCGTCGCCGTGCGAACCACTTGCGCCCCTACCATCGTGGTGGCCAAGACAATAACGCGGCACCACGTGAAGATGCACAAGCACCTTCCGTGCCGAGTGATAATGAGGGGAATGGTTAATACCCATCATGTTCTGTAGGGGCGAAACATCTTTCGCCCCTACAGACTCATGCCTTGATAGAATAATTAACAGCTATAGACTGCGGAACTGTTGTTATTGGAGACACAATCACAGGCGGCTCCGAGTAAGTTGTATATTTGTACTGAGGCACATACGAAGGACGCCCTAACGGTGGAGAATCACCTACATGAGGCGACTTCGACGTTGATTGCTGGGCATCCATCTGTTTATACTCAACAGGAAGCTTTGCTTCTTGCAGATTGATTCGCATCGCGTTCAATACAATGAACAAACTTTGAAACACCATCAAGCCGGCACCAAAGGCTGGATTCAACAGATCAGGCTTTAAAAAAACAGCACAACCGACGTACACTAATGACATCGCATTGTAAGCGAAACTCACCGCTAAATTTTGCTTAATATGGCGCATCGTCTGGCGGCCAACCGCTATTAATTTCAGCACTTGCGGCAGCAATGTATCACTATTGATCGATGCATCAGACTCCTGCTCTGCCATCGGATCTGTCGATCTCGAATTGACCACCACACCAAAGTTTGCGGCTTTAATAGCTTCCACATCATTACCCGCATCGCCAAACATAGCAACTTTGTGCCCCTGCTCCTGCAATGCCTTGATCAGTGCACACTTATTTTTTGCGCCGTCAGCTATAGTCGGCACACAATCAGTGACGAAACAATCAGACGAAATACCCAGTTGCTTTGCATATTGCTCTGCAGTATCCTGGCTTGCGCCTGTAAACACCTTGACACTCATTTTATTGTCTATGAGATTTTGAATCATCGATGCCGTTTTAGCGCCGTCTCTTAAGGGGTCGTCCAGCAAAAAATAGCCCTCTACGACACCATTTTTACTGAAATAGATTGCATGCTGTGCATTATCAAAATCTTTAACCTGTTTATCTAGAGGAGGATTCACAAAATCCCTGTTGCCGATCTTATAGATACTGCCCTGGAACGTGGCCATCAATCCATGATGATCTTTATCCACCTGGTCCAGTATAACCCTCCCATTCATCATTTTTGATGGCAACATATAATCTGAAATGGCCTTGCCGATATTATGCGTGCTTGCTGCTTGCATGGCATGTATCAACGGAAAGAATCGCCAATCGATGGTACATCTTGTTACTTTAGGTTGATTCTTAGTTAATGTTCCATTCAAATCAAATACGATGGTATCGACTTCTGCTGCTGCCTGCATTCCCTTCGCCGTTTTAAATCGAACACCATCATCCGACAATTTTTTAAGGCCGACATTAACACCCAGTGGTGTCACCATCCCCAAAGCACACGGGCATGCGCAGACCATGAAATAAAGCAATGTCTGAAAGCCCGGGCCAATGCCATTGAAATAACCTGACAGCAAACCTACCGCGACAGCAAAAAACAACACAACAGGCATGAACCAGATCAAAATATTACTCGTCATCTCCTGAATAGGTGCTTTTTTGGATTGGGCGGCGATCAAGCTTAAATCACGTGCACGCAAATAGGATTGATCTTCAAGCGCATTGACCTTCAGGGTCACAGACTCAGAAGCAACAATCATGCCCGCGAGCAGTTGATCGCCCCGCTTCATACACTCGACATCTTCTTTTCCTGTATGCATTGTGAAAGTAACATCGGCGCTATCATCCTCAAGCTTACCATTCAAGGGAATGCATTCGCCTCTTGGAACTTGAAGGACGGCATTCATGGGAACATTTTTTAGCGCATCTTTATAATCAACAAAGGTTCCATTTTGCTTTATCTTGAACGTTGATCGTCTACCGCGATCCACAAATTTTTCTCGTGCAGAGACCTTTTGTGTAAATGATTCTTCAATCCATAATCCAAAATGACGGAATCCATTGATCATGAGGGCCGCATCAACCAAGCTCGGAATAACATCAAAGTAAGGATGCAAAAGACTCGCCACAATAGCAGCAATCGTACTGAGCGCAAACAGTGAATCCATGTTAATTTTTTTTTGCTTGCCCCAGAGTGCCGTCCATGCTTTCTTAAGGGACGGATAACCAATGAGCCCAATGATGGCCACACCACCATAAAGCATCAAATCATGCACCCACATGGGAATCTCAACATTTGCAAACATCAGCGCCATCATGGTGGCACCAAAGAAAATACCAATATCTGCCTGCAGAAGATGATATTGATTTTTCTTCACTTCATCTTTAGGCGGAATCCAATGGGAAAGAATACTTCTAATTTCTGCGTCGAGTTCTTCATCACTCAACTCGCTATCATCACTGATAGCAATACTGGCGGTTTTTTGCGTCGGATCAAAGACACATTTATCAGGAAGCACCATGAGGGCGGCTTTATAAAAATCCAGCTCCTCTATGATGGGAGGAATGCAGTTTCCGCAAACAACATGCTGTAAATTGTCAAAATCACGGTATCTAGGCATACTGCATAAACCCTTAGAACCACTTCAGATTACTTACCACCTCGGTTTTTTTGCGCCTGCATGTAGGCTTTAAGAACCGCGTTAATACGCGTTTGATAACCTCGCTTACCGCCTTGGCGAAACCATTCTAATACGTCATTATCAAGGCGCAAAGTCACGCTTTCTTTTCTCCGAAACATCCAATCGACTGTTGGCGCATCAAAAAAAGAATCATCAAGCTCAGGGATATCCGAGTAATCAATGTCGGCGTCCGTCATATTCCTGATCCGCTTCATGTCGCTTTTTATAGTAACTTTCTTTTTCTCTTTCATTTGCTTTCCTCATTGAAATAATTCTAATGGCATTCTCACGGAACGTATGCACTAGAACAATCAGTTCACCGTCAAGTTTCCCAAAAGTTATGTACCGCTCCTCTCCATAATTCTTTCGTCGATCTATAAGTGTGATAGTCTCCAGATGATTCTGGAAAACTAAAGAAGCATCCTCAAAATTAAGCCCATGTTTAGAATAATTTGATTGCTTCTTATTTTCATCCCATTCAAGAGAATATTGCACATACAAAGTGTACATACGAATTGTCCTTACGTCAAGTTATTATTTTTATTTTAATGATCGCTTACAAATCAATGCATTACATACTAGCCTCCTGGATTTATCTGATAATCCACAACAAACACGGGCTGTTTCCACTCAAACATTCGACACTTCACCCAATCCTTTGATGTCATAAGAATGGGCCCATCAATCTTAACAAAATCTGTAGGCACAAAAGCATGATGATCAGCAAAAATATGACGCGTGTATTTTAACGATAAACTATCTAAAAAATCAAACAATCGCTGAGGTTGAGCAATACCGATCACGACGTGCAAATCTTGTGGTAACGAAGAAAATTCAACAACATGCCCTTCTCTATCTGTGCATTCGTACCGGCGCATGCTGTCATCGATATACAATACTTTATCGAATGCCTGCAATCTGCTTAACGGTTCACGGAATGGGCCCGCAGGCAAAACATCTGTTGAACCTGTCCAGTTCTTGGGATGCACCGCTATACGCATAGAAGGTTTCAAACGATAATGCTGCAATCCATCATCACTGATAATTAAATCGCAACCAGCTTTGATTAAGTATTGAATGCCACGCACACGATCGGGATCGCAGACAACCATGGCATTTGTTTTTTCAACAATGAGTAATGGCTCGTCACCGACTTGAGCCGGCTCATCGCCAGATTTGACGCAAACAGGATAATGCGCTGCATGGGCGCCATAACCGCGCGAAATGATGCCCACTTTTTTGCCCGAAGCGTGATATTGCTTTGCGAGCGCTATGACCGTTGGGGTTTTGCCCGTTCCGCCTGCCAAGATGTTCCCAACAACAATCACAGGCACATTGAATGAGATTTGTTTTAAGATGCCAGTTTCGTAAAGCAAGCGATGTATTTTATTGGCGAATAAATATATCCACGATAATGGTTTGAGCAAAATGAGCCAGGAAGCGTTGGTTGTCCATGCATGTTCAATTGTTTGTTTCATTTACCTACCGTATTCAAATTGCATTTTATACAATTGCGTATACAACTTATCATTCGCGATCAATTCCTGATGCGTGCCCTCTTCGATAATTTGTCCATGATCCATCACGACAATTTTGTCGGCATTTTCGATCGTAGATAGACGGTGTGCAATGATAATACTTGTCCTATTTTGCATCAACGTATCCAAGGCTTCTTGAATTCTTCGTTCCGAGACAGAATCCAAGGCAGAGGTCGCCTCATCCAAAATCAAAATGGGTGCATTCTTGTAGATAGCCCGAGCAATAGCCAAACGTTGACGCTGGCCACCCGACAATAGCACGCCATCATCACCGATCAAGGTATTGAGTTTCTCGGGGAATAAATCAGAGAACTCAGTCACGTGCGCTGCATCGGCTGCTTCTTGCACACGCTTCTCATCAATCTCAAATTCGCCATAGGCAATATTACGCGCAATCGTGTCATTGAACAGCGTTACATTCTGGGAAACAATGGCAAATTGTTTGCGCAATGCGCCCATTTCAAAGCAACGCGTATCAATACCGTCAATCGAGATAGCACCCGAATAATTGTCATACAAGCGTGGCAACAAATTCACGAGCGTTGTTTTACCGCTACCTGATTTACCCACAATGGCAACACGCATCTGCGGCTTCACCGTTAGGCTCACGTTGCATAGCGCTTCTTTATGCTCGGGATTGTAACGGAACGATACATCAGAGATGACGATTTCCCCTTTCGCGCGGTCAATCACTTCGAGGCCGGTATCCTGCTCGCTGGGGACATCCAATGCCTTGAAAATACTTTGCGCACCGGCAATACCCCGCTGAATTTTATTGTTCACCGAAGTTAATTCTTTAATAGGCTTTAACAGCCCGAGCATCGCGGTCACAAAGCTCGCAAACCCACCGGCGGATAAGGCAATCATCCCCTCCGTTTGAGTCGCGATAAACAGCGTGAACGCCAATCCGCAACCGCCCACCGTTTGAATCAATGGCACGCTGATAGACTTGGTTAATTCAAGGCGCATTTCGAGACGGCGATTCTTCTCAAGCGCATCTTCAAATTTACGACGTTCATAGGATTGTCCACCGAAAATCTTAACCTCACGATAGCCAGTAAGGTTTTCTTCAGCCACATGCGTCATGTGCCCCATACTATGTTGGATTTGATGGCTGTATTTTCTAAAGCGATAGCTGGCGGCAGCAAATAAAATATAAATGATGGGTGCTGCAATAAAGAACCAGGCCGTCAGCCTCCAGTTGATAGTGACCATCACCCCAATCAGGAATATCGCCAAAAAGCCATTTCGAATCGAATCCAAAATCGCATCTGTCACGGCTTTGGCAATTTGTTCAACGTTGAACGTGAGTTTTGACAGTAATTCACCGGATGAATAATGATCGAAAAAGGATGCAGGAAGCCGCAAGTAATGGTCAAATAATTCCTGCCTAACGGTCATCACGATTTTCCGCGATAACCAGCTCAAGCTGTAATCCGACGCAAAGCTCATCACACCACGGGCCAAAAAGACCAATGGCAAGACAATGGGAATCAGGGCAATAAATTGAGCATCACGATGGACAAAGCCTTCGTCAACCAGTGGTTGCAAGAGTTTAATCATCCCTGCGTCAACCGCGGAATATAACGCGGAGCTTATCCCCGCAACAATGAAGACGTACCAGTATTTCTTAACATATGTCATTAAGCGGCGGTATGTCTTCCAGTCAGATTTTTTTTTGTTCAAGATCAAAGCCTTCTCATCAGAAATATGCCGTAATTATAACACAGGCCAACGGGATGTTTGTATGGAAATGACTGGAGTTTCTTTGCTCACTAACTTATTTGGTATGGTAACCGTTCAGCCACCAAGATTCTTAATGTATAGATGCGCTTTCTTGTAGGGGCGAAAGATGTTTCGCCTGACATCTGTCACAGGATAAGGGTATAGCACAACTTAATGAAACCGATCTTCTCTGACATGCCGGATAGATACTATATATATTTTTTCGGAAACGAGGCGATAACGCAATAAATACCCGCCGGCACCAAAAGGAATAGTAATATCCCTGAAATAAGGGAGATCTTCGACAGGTCTTCCCAGCTCAGGGTGTGCTACCAGATGCATCACAGCCCCCTTCACTTTGACAGCGATCTCTCGAGCTGCCCTAGGATTATGCTGAATAATGAATTGTTGTAGCCGCTCTAAATCCTTAACAGCACTTCTTAACCAAACTATTTCCATCTCGGAGATTTCACTCCCTTTTCATCCCAACTATCCAGCCAATCCATCACATCCCCATGTGCAATGGTGTCATTTAACAACGCCTCTTGCTCCCAACGCCTTAAAGTCTCTTGTTTTAGCGCTTGTGCCTCTTCCTCAGCATCAAGATAACGCTCAACCGCCTGTTTTATCAGGAAATGTGTGGAACGTTCTTGAAGCTCAGCCAAACGATCAAGACGCTTCTTTAGTGAACCGAGCTTAACACTTGTAGAGGCGTCAGTATCCCCTTTCGTGGAGGGTTTGTGCTTATTTGGCATATTAATGCTCCTAGGCTAAATAGCAGTACTAGCTAATACTAAGTATTACTTTTAAATACCTGCTTGTCAAGATACCCAGTGTCTTTTGAAGTTTGTGCTATACCTAATAACACAGGGACAGTCGAGGCAAGACTATGAAACTAAAAAAGCGCATCACGCTTCGTGTCAGTATACTTGCAGTATATACGGCCACCTTTATTATTCTCATGACGACTTTCATCGTGGCAGGCTCGCTCAATTTTAATCAGGCTATTACCCATGTCGCCAATGACCTCATGTCCAATGCGTCAAATCTTGTTCTCCATGAGCTAGAACATGAAATCACACCGGCTATGACAATAGTCAAGGCAACACAATCCCTTATTCAACATGGTTTGGTCATTGAAAACGATCAAGACTTAATCAATTACAGCGTCTCAATTGCAAACATTTTCCCTCAGGATAAGATCCCCGGTGCTGTTCGCGTGATGGGCTGGGGGGATGCACAAGGTAATAGTGTGGTGACATTTCGAGAGGACAATGGAACCTTCACCACCAAAATTATTAAGCCCAATGCAACCCCACCTGTTCACTATGAACTGGTACGGGATTTATCGGGAAAGGTCACCAAAAATAGTTTGCCGCTCGAAACCTATGACCCGCGCGAACGTCCCTGGTACATTGCTGCTGTAAACGCTAAAAATCCTGTCTGGACAGATATTTTTGTTGCTTACCCTCATAACAATCCAACCACCGCTGCGGCTGCTCCCATTTATAAAGAATCAGGCGAACTATGGGGTGTTTATGAGATAGAAATCAAATTACTTCAACTGTCTGATTTTTTAAAAACATTACAAATTGGAAAAAATGGTGTGGCTTTTATTGTGAATGCGAAAGGCGAACTTGTGGCTTTCCCTGGCATGCAAAAATGGCTGGGAAGTAATGACACCACACCAGAAACCATGCTTTTAGAGATCAATGAAACAGACAGACCGTGGCTCGCAAAGTCATTAGTCAAATACAAGGAAACAGGATTAAGTAGCTTTTCTTATGACCATGGAGGGATCCATTACCTTGCAAGTTTTCGAGACATTGAAGATTTTAAAAATTATGGATGGAAGATTGGCGTAGTTGTTCCAGAGAGCAATTTTGTTGGTTTATTAAAAGATAAAAATTTGCTTATCATCCTTATCGGTATCACGATATTAATCCTCGGCATCATTACGGCAATGATTTTTTCCAAACGTATTGCTCAATCCATGGGATTAATCGTCGAAGAAACAGCACGGATCAAAGATTTTCATTTAGAGGGTGGAAAAATAGGACAGTCCATCATCAAAGAGGTCGATGTGTTAGCGGACGCCATTTACTCCATGAAAATGAATCTACGTGCATTTCAAAAATACCTCCCCGCTAGCCTGGTCAGGCAATTGATCCGAAGTGGTGAGGAAGTAGCCATCGGCGGGGCTAAAAAAACAGTGACCATTTTTTTCAGCGATATCGAAGGGTTTACGAGCATCACCGAAACCATGGAACCTGAGCAATTAATGCAGCATCTTTGTGAATATTTTGATAATTTGAGCAAGATCATCACGGATTCCGGTGGCACTATTGATAAGTTTATTGGAGATTCGATCATGGCCTTTTGGGGTGCCCCGCTCACTGATGAAGCTCATTGCCTTCATGCCTGCAGCGCCGCCCTGCAATGCAAACAGCGTCTGACTGAACTCAATGCACGCTGGATAAAAGAAGGAAAAGCGCCTATGAGAACACGGATTGGGATTAATACAGGTGAAGCGCTTGTGGGGAACATCGGATCCTCCGATCGCATTAATTACACCGTATTAGGAGATTCAGTCAACCTTGCCAGTCGATTGGAAGAAATCAATCGACTCTATCAATCAGACATTGTGGTCAGCGAATCAGTCTTCAACTTGGTCAGAGATAAATTTGTCTTCCGGATCTTAGATAAAGTTAAACTCAAAGGCATAGCCGGCGTGAATATGATTTATGAATTGTTGGCAGAAACTCCGGATCAGCTAAGTTTTGATCTTGAACAATATCAACATTTTTTTGGCAGTGGATTCCAGGCCTACGAGCAAGGGGCTTGGGCGAAAGCCATGGCCTTCTTCAAAAGCTGCCTCGACGTTTACCCAGAAGACACCCTCGCCTTGATTTTTATCACTCGCTGTGAACATTTTCTTCAAGCACCGCCCGATTCGGACTGGACAGGCGCTTGGGAAAGCGCTCTATAGCGCTTCAATCACCGCCGCAGCCCCCATGCCCGTGCCAATACACATCGTCACCATGCCGTATTTCAGCTTCTGACGTCGCATACCATGCACCAACGTGGCCACACGGATCGCGCCCGTTGCACCCAACGGGTGCCCTAATGCAATCGCACCGCCTAATGGGTTCACCAAAGCAGGATCAAGTTTTAATTCATCCATCACGGCCAATGACTGCGCCGCAAAGGCTTCATTCAATTCAATCCACTGGATATCATTTAAGTTCAAACCCGCTTGCTTCAACGCCACAGGAATCGCTTCCACAGGACCAATACCCATGAACTCAGGCGATACACCCTTCACGGCGTACCCGCGCATCACCGCCAATGGCTTCAAATGGTGCTTCGTCATGAACGATTCGCTCACTAACATCACCGCGCCCGCACCATCACTCATTTGTGAACTGTTGCCCGCGGTGACCGTTCCATCACGCATAAAGATCGGCTTCAATTTCGCCAATCTATCTAATGATGTGTCTTTGCGTGGGCCCTCATCAACGGAGACCTGCTGGTTCGTCATGTCAATACAATCATTCGCAAGATTCGCCGTGCGTGAATCCACCCATATCGGTGATATTTCATCCGCAAATGCACCCGACGCAATCGCATGCAATGCACGCTCATGGCTTTGCAAGGCAAATGCATCTTGACGCTCGCGCGAAATGTTCCACTTCTCGGCAACACGCTCGGCTGTCAAACCCATGCCGTAAGCGATCGCCACATCTTTATCATTTAAAAATATACGCGGATTGTTGCTTAAATGATGACCGCCCATCGGCACCATGCTCATGCTTTCAACACCACCTGCAATCACACAATCAGCTTGACCTAATTGTATCTTCGCGGCCGCCATCGCCACCGCCTCAACACCCGATGCGCAAAAACGATTTACCGTCACCGCAGGAACGGATTCAGGCAACCCAGCGAGTAAAGATGCAATGCGCGCTACGTTCATCCCCTGCTCCGCTTCCGGCATCGCGCAACCAATGATCACGTCCGCAATCTGCAATGCATCCGCCTGAGGAACCGACTTCATCAACGCCTTCAACGCGTGTATCAGTAAATCATCCGGACGTGTCCGACGAAACGCCCCTTTGTACGCCTTCCCCACCGGGGTGCGTGTTGCTGCAACAATATATGCATCTGAATAAGACATGTTAAATCCTCCAAAAGAAGATGACAGGATTAATTACGTAATGGTTTGCCAGTTTCCAGCATGTGCTCAATGCGCGCTTGCGTCTCAGGCGTTTGTGCTAAATCCACAAACCCTTCGCGCTCAATGCGTAACATCCACTGCTCGTCCACTTCATTCAAGGCATCAATCATCCCACCACACATCACTTTTGCAATGTGATGCGCAACGACATAATCATGTGGGGTGATAAATTTGCCCTCAACCATGTTCACCAACTGTGTTTCGAGCTGCGCCCATCCAGCTTCACCCGCCACACTTATCCGCGGCGCACGCGGTGGACAATATCCCGACGCCGCCATCGCTTGCGCAAGTTTAGCTGCCACGAACAACAGTTCGTTCGGGTTTTGGATAATGGTATCACTCGATGTTAAATAGCCCATCTTCTTCGCATGAAATGCATTTTCGCTTGCTTTCGCCATCGCGATATTTTCAAATGATTTCTTCAATGCACGCATCGGGTTTGCAGGGTCCGCATCGCTGGCGCGTAAGGCCAACTCTTTGCATCCGCCACCACCTGGCAATAAACCCACACCCGCTTCAACCAACCCCATATAGGTTTCCTGATGCGCCACACGTGCATCACAATGCAAGGCCAGTTCACATCCACCACCTAATACGTAACCCTGCAAAGCAGCCACGACCGGGATCCGCGCGTATCGCAACATCAAACAAGCATCTTGGAAATTTTTCAGCGTATCATCAATTTGAGCAAAATTCTTCGCACGGATCGCTTCAAGAAATTCACGGATGTCCGCACCCACTGAAAAATTATCGCCTTTACGCTGCCAAATCACCAAGGCACACGCTTTCTCTTGTGCAATCTTAATCGCTTCAACAATACCCGCCAATACACCGCGACTGATCGACGCCATCTTGGACTTGAAGCTCAGCACAAATACACTGCCCGTGTAATGCCATAACTCAACGAAATCATCCTGATAAACAATATCGGATTCGTCTAAGTTCGAATGCTGCAAACGAATGAACGATTGACGCTCGTAAACAGGCAATGTTGATGGCGACTCATATCGCAATGTTTGCGCTGAGAACGCCAAATTGCCTTGATAAAATTGATGCGCGTCAAGTGAGGACATCCATTCCGGCAAAACAGAAGACAATTGCATCGAAGCAGGATCTTGCGTGATCTTGGTTGCCACAGACTCAACACCAATGGCTTGCCAAAGTTCAAATGGACCTTGCTGCCACGCAAACCCCCACTTCATCGCAGAATCCACATCACGAACATTGTGTGCAATGTCCTTCAAATGATAAGCAGCGTATTGCCACAAATCACGGTGAATTGACCACACGAATTGTGCTTCTGGATGTTTATGATCAAATATCTTTTTGAAAGCATGCGCTTTGTTTCTGTCTTTTAAAATATCAGACACGCCATGATTGGGTTGCGCAGTGACTTTTTTGTATTCGCCGTCTTTAGCATCAAATACAAATAATTCGCCTTTCTCTTTCTTATAGATGCCAGCACCCGTCTTCTCACCCAACGCACCCTTTTCAATCATCTTCTTTAACCAGGCAGGTACAACAAACAACTCATGCCAAGGATCGTCTTTCAAATCACGGGCCATCGTCTCAACCACGTGCGCAAATGTATCCAGACCAACCACATCAATCGTTCGGAATGTTGCACTCTTAGGCCGACCAATCATTGTGCCCGTCAAAGCATCTGCTACGTCAAAACGCAAATCAAATGCTTCGGCATGATGCAGTGTCGACAACAAGGAAAACACGCCCAATCGATTACCAATGAAGTTCGGCGTATCAAAAGCTCTTAATACGTTTTTACCAAGATATGTGGTAAAAAATGCTTCAAGCTCATCCAATAATGCTGGATTGGTATGTATCGAAGGAATCATTTCTAACAGAGGCAAATAACGTGGTGGATTAAAAAAATGCAACCCTAAAAAACGCGGGCGCAATTCTTTCGGAAGCACATCCGCCAATTTCTCAATGCTTAAGCCAGACGTATTTGTCGCCAACACGGCATCCGGTGCAATGAACGGCGCAATTTTAGCGAACAAGTCACGCTTCCAATCCATGCGCTCAGCAATCGCTTCAATGATCAAACCGCATTCTTTGAGCTTTGGTAAATCCGTTTCATAATTCGCTGGCGTGATGAAACGCGCCCATTCAGGGTCGACCAAGGCAGGCGGACGCGTCTTCAACAAACCATCAATCGCATCTTCGGCCAACATGTTTTTGCTCGCTTCGCCTGCAGGCAAATCAAACAAAATCACCGAATAACCCGCATTAACGAAGACAGCCGCAATTTTAGCGCCCATCACACCGGCACCTAACACCGCAACAGAACCAATGTTCCAATGCGTTTCACGCTTTGACGAAAACCACGAAAAAGCCTGCGCACTTAACGACAACTGAGAAATAATGTTATTCATAACCTAAAGCATCCTTCCATCCAAGATCAGGTTTAAAACGCTCACCGTATTCTTTCTCGAAACGGCCTAGTAGTCTTTCAACAACAGCGGGGGTCAATGACGCCGCATAATGCAACGGGCCACCCCGGAAAGGCGCAAACCCCGTTCCAAATATGATGCCTGCATCAACATTGTCTGCCGTCTCAACAATGTGTTCACGCAAGCAGGCCATGGCTTCGTTGATGAAACGGAGCACCAGGCGTTCTTGAATAGCATCGTTGGATACGGCCAATGGCGTCGTTGGCAATGCAGGTTTGACAGGCCTTCCATTCGTCCAGACATAAAATCCCTTGCCTGATTTCTTGCCAAGATTCCCGCCTTTAACACGCTGCACGAGCGCTTCCGGAATCTTCACGTCTATCTTGCCTTTCAAATGCTCAGCGACGGATAAACAAATATCCAAGCCCACAATGTCAGCCAATTCAATCGGACCCATCGGCATGCCAAAATCCACAGCCACTTTGTCAATCAATGCAGGTGGAATACCTTCATCGTACAATGCGACCGCTTCGAGCAAATACGGTGTTAAGCAGCGATTAACCAAAAACCCAGGCGCAGACTTTACAGACAAGGGTAATTTTTTGATTTGTGACACAAACGATAACGCATTCTGCAAGACTTCTGCATCTGTCTTTTGTCCGTGAATCACTTCCACTAATTGCATTTTGGCCACAGGATTAAAGAAGTGGATTCCCACTAGGCGGCCAGGGTTACTCATCACCTCATTGATTTCATCCAGCGGAATACTGGAGGTGTTCGTCGCCAATATGGCTGTTTGTTTGGCACGCGATTCGGCGTCACGGAAAATCGTTTGTTTAACATCGAGATCTTCAAACACAGCCTCAATGATGACATCTGCAAATGGAATACCATCACCTTTTAGATCAGGTGTCAGCAAATCACGGTAATGCATTACTTTGATAGGATCTTTGACACGCTTTTTCAGATCGTCTGAAAACTTCTTCACGACCTTTGCAATGCGTTCCATCGATGTATCTTGCAACGTGACACGCAAACCTTGCATCGCACACCATGCCGCAATATCACCACCCATCGTGCCCGCACCGATCACATGCACATGCTTAGCCTTATAACGCGACTTCTTCGCCGCCTCTTTCAGCTTTTCTTGCAAAAAGAAAATGCGGATCAGGTTTTTCGTCGTGTCATTGCATGCCAACTTAGACAATGATTGAATTTCAGCGGCATAACCTTCATCCGTGAATGTGCCATATTTCTCCCAATTTTCGATGATCGCAAAGGGGGAAGGATAATGCTCAGGCTTGGCTCGTCTTTCCACTTGCTTACGCATGAATGCAGCCAGCAATGTACGCATCGGCTTGACACGAAATGCTTCATTGTAAAGCGGTAATTTGCGTTTCGGCGGTTTATTCAAAATAATATTGACTGCCGCCAACTTCATGACACGCTCGGGCAAACATTCATCCACAATGCCCGCCGCTTTCGCTGCTTTGGCTCGCAATGTTTTACCCGTCAACATCATTTCAAGCGCATTGATCACACCTGTCAGGCGTGGCAAACGCACTGTCCCACCCCAACCAGGCAAAATGCCCAAGAGTACTTCAGGCAATCCAATTTTAGTGTCGGGTCTGTCTTCAGCAATGCGATAATCGCACGATAATGACAACTCAAGACCACCACCCAAGCAAAAGCCTTGAATGAAAGCCAAGGTAGGAAAAGGAACTTCAGATAGTGCTTTACACACACCCTGGCCTTTTCGCAAAAAGGCTTCAATTAGCTCAGGTGTTTGCAATGTCTGAATTTCGCGCACGTCCGCACCCGCGATAAAGCCAGACTTTTTGGCAGACGCAAGGATCAACCCTTTTGGATGATGCGCCACTGCTGCGGCGATCGCATCAGACAACTCATCTAAGGCAGCACTGCTTAATGTATTTGCGTTCTCGCCTTTCCTGTCAAAATACAACCAGGCAATGTCATTTTCATCTGTTTGTAATGACCAATGTTCATATGATTTCAGTACGTTCATCTTTATACCCCATCCACCGATTCAATGAGCATCGCGCCCCCTTGACCACCGCCAATGCACAAACTGGCTACGCCACGTTTGACCCCTTTGCTTCTTAATAAATGTGCCAAATGCAAAATAAGACGTGCACCACTGGCACCCACAGGATGTCCAATCGCAATCGCACCCCCACTCACATTTAAGCGCTCATAGTCGATCGCTCCCAGCGCACCTGACAAACCTAATTTTTCTTGGCAATACTTTTCTTGAGCCAACGCTTTCACACACCCAATCACTTGAGCCGCAAACGCTTCGTTGATTTCCCAGTAGTCAATGTCTTGGATGCCCAATTTTTGTTTGGCGAGGAGTTGCGCGATCGCATGTGCAGGCCCTAATCCCATGAAAGCAGGATCAAGCGCGCCCCATTGGCAATCCACGATTTTCGCCAACACAGGTAAACGATGACGCTCAACCGCTTCTTTGCTCGCTAAGATCAACATCGCAGCACCATCAGTGATTTGCGAACTGTTTCCCGCGGTAATTTGACCGTACTTTTTATCAAAGAAAGGCTTCAATTTCGCTAACTTTTCCAGTGTCGTATCACGACGCACACCATCGTCACTCGCGAATGATTTACCACGTGGATCACAAATAGACGAAATTTCTGCATTGAAAACGCCATCATCTTGTGCCTTTGCTGTACGCAACTGGCTTTGCATGGAATACTCATCCATTTCTTGGCGTGTGATCCCAAATTCATACGCTACATTCTCAGCCGTCTGGCCCATGTTGATCCCAACAACAGGATCCGATAACCCTTTTAGCATTGAAATAACAGGTGCGAAAAAGTGTGGACGCAACTGCGGAATTAACTTTAATTTTTCAAGAGGCGTTTTGGTTGCAAAGAAATACGCCAACCAACGTGTCATGTCTTCATTAAAAAGTAATGGCGCTTGGCTCATCGCATCCGTGCCACCCGCCAAAATGAGATCGCTTTTCCCTAACATGATTTGGCAAGCCGCTGTATCCAATGCCTGAAGGCCTGATGCACAATTGCGCATCACCGTCATGGCAGGCACAGAAAAACCACAGCCGACGCGCAAAGCAACAATCCGGCCAATATTGGTTTCGTTGGGGTTAGGGATTGTCGACCCTACCACCACCTGATCAATTTCATCGGGGGCAAATGGCTGGCGCATCAAGAGCGCTTGCCCTGCAGCAACGGCTAAATCGCTGCTTGATAATGGGTTAGGAGCCGTGCGCGCTTTCAAAAAAGGCGTGCGAGCACCATCCACGATATATACCGCTGGGTGAGAAAACATAGAAGACTCCTCAATAAATACTATTTGGAAAAAGAATCAACGTTAATGGCCTTTTCATACAATTCGCTGTAGGCAGAGAGTTGTTGATATTGCACATCATTAATGGCACCTGCTTCATGGGCAGACGCTAATTTATCACGAAACGTCGCAGGAATGGCAGGCGGCGTTTTGGGTTTGAAATGTCTAACGGCGCGTAAGGCCTCTTGCAATTTAATCTCTTCCTGCGCAGCCGCGATGACAACACCTAGACGATCCTGTTCATCGCCCAAATAACAGGTTTTCCAAATGGGGTCGTTTAAATTAAATGACATTGCTTCTTTCGCAACAGCCTGTGAAATTTTATCAGTGGGGTAACGGTACGATTTCCCTAAGGGAAAGACGACTAATCGTAATACAACCCCAAGCCAACGATGAGGGAAATTATCGAAGAAGGCATCAAATGCCAACTGTATCTGATGTAAGCAGTAGGCTATCGCAAATTCTGCTGTCGCTTTCGGCATGCTGGGTGTTACCGACGCATATTTGATCATGCAGGTCGTCATGTAAAGGTAACTCAACACATCACCGAGACGTGCGGATAAAAACTCTTTACGCTTCAACTTTCCGCCCAACATTAAGAAACTCATGTCTGAGACAAGTGCCAATGCATGGCTCATGCGCGAAACAGCTTGTTGCGCTTTAACGTGCCCCAAAGCAGAAGATGTTTTCGCTAAGCGCCCTGCGGTTAATCCGCCCACCAATGTCCTAAAGAAGTGTTCAATGGAGAATCTAATGTGTTTGAACAAGACGTTGTCAAATGCAGGAACATCAAGCTCAGGCGCCAATGCCAACGTCATTTCTTGTAATAAATAAGGATGACAACGGATTGCCCCCTGACCAAAAATAATGAGATTGCGCGTTAAGATATTTGCACCCTCAACCGTGATGGCCACTGGCATGGTGATATAAGTATTCGCTAAATAATTCATGGGGCCAAGGATAATCCCTTTGCCGCCGTGAATATCCATCGCATGGATCATTCCTTTACGCGCCAGCTCTGTCATATGATATTTAGAAATCGCTGACACAACCGCCGGCTTAATGCCAGAAGAAATGGCACTGGCTGTTGCGATCCGCATCGCTTCGAGTAGATAGGTGAATGCACCGATCTCAGCCATGGGCCCTTGAATGCCTTCAAACTCGCCAATGGATACTTTAAATTGTTTACGAACGCGCGCATAAGAAGCTGTCGAAAGATAGGCCAATTTTGCGCTCGCGGTTGCTAAGGCAGGCAATGAAATGCCGCGCCCTGCCGCTAAACATTCCATCAGCATGCGCCATCCGTGACCAATCATCGCATTACCGCCAATGACCCAAGATAATGGTATAAAAACATCTTTGCCATAGACAGTGCCATTGGAAAAAGCACCCCCGATGGGATAATGTTTGTCACCGATATGCAACCCAGGATGCGATGCAGGCAATAAACATAATGTAATGCCACGATCAACGGTTTTACTCAATAAACAATCAGGATCAACACACTTGAATGCTAAGCCGACAACGGTCGCAACAGGGGCCAAGGTGATATAACGCTTTTCAAAGGTTAATTTGATACCCAGCGTTTTCTTGCCTTCAAACATGTCTTCAGTGATCACGCCATAATCCAACATTCCGCCCGCGTCACTGCCCGCTTCGGGTGCTGTTAGCGCAAAGCAAGGAATGTCTTCGCAGGACGCTAATCGTGGTAAATAATGCGATTTTTGTTCAGGCGTACCGTAATGCAGGATCAATTCCGCAGGCCCGAGCGAATTCGGCACCATCACGGTGACGGCCACGCTGATGTCTTTGGTGGCAATTTTGCTGACAACGCATGACTGCGCATAAGCCGAAAAACCTAATCCGCCATCGGCTTTGGGGATCAACATACTGAAGAAACGTTCTTTTTTCAGATAAGCCCAAACAACATCGCTGAGTACGCGGGTTTGCTCTTGCTCCCAGGGATCAATCAAATCACAGAGACTGTTTACCTTGGTGTTTAAAAAGCTGGATTCTTCTTCAGTAAGCTTAGTGAAATCAAATGAGCGAATGTCTTCCCAGTGTTGTGCACCTTGCATGAGAGCGCCTTCCCACCAGACATCGCCGGCATCAATCGCAGCTTGTTCTGTCTCTGAAATAGGCGGCATTTGCGCTTTGACAAAGCGTGCCAATGGGATGGAAATAAAACGTGTCCGTAATGAGGAAACATGAAGCAGGGCAACACATGTGGCCCACATACCCCAAAATAATACCAATAAGGGCCATGGTACGGCGTGGAATAAGGTGACCAATAAAAGCACACCCCCAACCGTGCTACTCCAGATCCATAAAGGCGCTGCGCAACATCCTAATCCTAGTACGGCTATCACAACCGTCACCCATAGCAACCAATCCATGTTTGTTCCTTATTAGGTATAAGATATCGTGTTATCTCACAGTAACGAGTTGAGGTCAAGAGGCGAGTGGTTGTTCTTTGCCCTGATAGGAATCAAGATGTTACAGAAGCGCCCAAAACCAGCAAACTTCCCAAACCATGCTATAGTTAATATATGAGTCAGATAACTATTACTAATAATTGAGGAGGATATCATGGACGCGTTCCCAGAAGTAGGTGCCTGGTACCTTAATACAGAGTCCGGTGAGATGTTTGAAGTCGTTGCCACGGATGAGTCAGCGGGTGATATTGAAATGCAATATTTCGATGGCGAGTTATCCGAAGTTGACGCGGACAGTTGGGCTTCCATGTCATTGGCAGTGATCCCTCCTCCCGAAAATTGGTCTGCTCCTTTTGAAATAGAAGAAGCGGAAGTAGATGAATCAGATTCACAATTACTGCCACATCCAGGCGAAGAAGACTTGATACATTAGCCAGACCCCACTATGATTAGGCATTGCTTAGCATAGTGGGGCTTCAGTGCATTTTCTCTCTTTTCATATGATACGTATTACCCTCATTGGTATGGTGTTATTCCTACCGACATCCCTGTTTGCCATGAGTGTTGACGCTCAACATGCACTTTACAAAGATGCCTATTCAGCATTACGCAGTGGCAAAATGAGCGCATTTGAATCACTCAAAAACAAACTCGAACCCACCGGCTACCCTCTCTATGCTTACCTCGAGTTTGAATCACTCAAACATGAAATCACCCAAAAAACAGTGGATCAAAAAGAAATCAATGCATTTCTTGCCAGCCAACAGGGTACGATCCTCGAAAAACGTCTGCGCGAATTCTGGTTAAGCAAACTTGCCAAAGAACAAAGCCCCGCCAATGATGCGCTTTTTTTAACGGAATACCGGGATCTTGGCGATGTTGGTTTAAAATGCACCGCACTTTCTGTCCGCTTACGCAACCTAGATAAAAAAGCATTGGATGAAATTCAACCTATTTGGCTGACAGGAGCATCGTTGCCCGATGAGTGCAATAACACGATTGCTTCTTGGATCAAAGCCGGCCGGTTAACGAAAGCGTTAGCATGGTCACGCATTACCCTGGCCATTGAAGAAAAAGAATACGGCTTGGCGATGCATCTTAAAAAATACCTTCCTTATGCCGAACAAGGCTATGTGAATACATGGATCATGGTGGCACGTGATCCTCAACTCGTGACGTCTACTCGCCTATTCGGCGAAAAACATTCCGCACTCAACAATATTCAGGTCTATGGCATTTCGAAACTGGCTCGCCGCGATGTTGAAGTGGGCCAAAAAGCCTTTGATAAAATCAATAAACCAGGGCATTTTACCGAAGCTGAAAAACAACGTATCTATGGCGCCATTGCACTTGAATTAGCAACGGAACACAGCCCTGAATCCGCTCAGTGGTATGCGAAACTAAAGCCAGAATTTTACACGCCGGCCATGCATGAATGGCATGTGCGTCAAGCCATCTGGCAAGGGGATTGGAAAACTGCTGCAGCCGCTGTAGAACAAATGCCCAAAGAACTGCGTGAAGATTCCGCCTGGCAATACTGGTATGGACGCGCCCTTCTCAAACTCGGCAAGACTCAGGAAGCAACGCCTATCCTGGCGAAGGTCAGTAAAGAACGTCTCTTTCAAGGGTTTTTTGCCAGTGATTTAATCCAAACTCCCTATCCATTGAATTTACCGACCCCTCAAGTCACTGAACAACATATTCAACTCCTCAAAAAGAACCCAGGCATTGCTCGAGCACTTGAATTTTATCGCTTGAAACAGGAAGACGCTTCACGCATTGAGTGGGACTACGTGACTAAACGCATCCCAGAATGGGGCAAGCAAACCGCGGCAACGATTGCTTACAACATGGGCTGGTACGATCGCGCTATTTTCACGTTGTCACGGGCAGACAATCGGAATAACACCACCATTCGCTTCCCTATTGTTTATAAAGACGTTGTTTTAAACGAATCGAAGCGTCAAGGGTTAAGCCCCGCTTGGGTCTTTGCCATTGCGCGTCGAGAAAGTGCCTTCGTGACGGATGCGCGCTCCCCTGTGGGCGCACTTGGGTTAATGCAACTGATGCCCTTAACGGCGAAACAACTGTCTCGAAAACTACGTGAACCTTTTATCTCGCCGAGCCAACTATTGGATATACGCAAAAACGTGCACTTAGGCACTGTCTATTTGAATCAGCTGTATGGTGACCTAAACGATAATCTCGTGTTAGCAACGGCCGCCTACAATGCCGGCCCACACCGCGTCTATCAGTGGCTACCGCCTCAAAACACATCGATTGATCCGGACATTTGGATTGAGAACATTCCTTTTTATGAGACACGCGAATACGTCAAAAACGTACTTATATATAGGATGATATATGAGAATAGACTGAGCCCTCCTCCTGCTCGCCTAAAAACGTTGTTGAAGCCAATCCAGGCATGGTAAAATGCTGACTTTAGCGTGTGTGGGGCATTATCATGAAATTCAAGAAAACCGGTGTTTACGTTGCATTAGCTTCCCTGCTGAGGTTCATGAAGCTCATGGTCGACAGCCTGTACATGAATGTAACTGGCAAAAATACCCGCCAAGCCACGGATAAGCTGGCCAAAGCCTTTGGTGATGACATGCTCGCCTTGGCTGGCGCTACGCTGACCGTTAAAGGGCAGCTGCCACCTATCATTCCAGGCCGCTCTTATATCATCATTAGTAGCCATGCGAGCCATTTTGATATTCCTGCTGTTTATGCGGGAATTCCACTGAGCATACGCATGATTGCCAAGAAAGAATTATATGACGTCCCTTTATTTGGAATCGCCTTAAAAAATCATGAGTTTATTAAGCTTGACCGCCAGAACCGCACACATGCGATGAAAGCCTTGGCCGAAGCCAAAGCGCTGATGGAAACAGGGATCGTGATTTGGGCTGCTGCCGAGGGTACACGCTCACGGACGGGTGAATTATTACCTTTCAAGAAAGGTATTTTCATGCTGGCCATTGATGCGCAGGCAATCGTCATTCCGCTGGTCATTCAGGGTACTCACGGCATTCTGCCTTCGAAAACCTGGCGCTTTTCGGCTGATCAGGATGTCACCTTGACCATTGGAACCCCCATTGACACGATGAACATGACAGCAAATGACCGCGACAAACTCATGACAGATGTGAGAAGCCAAATGGAAGCTGTTTTTGCCAAAAAGGATAATGTATGAGCCCATGGAAAGTAGTTAAAAGCGTATTGAGCGCCATGCTCGGCGTGCGCCCTGCCCAAGCAGCAGAAGAAGACTTCGCTGGGCAGAAAATATGGCCCTTTGTCGTCGTGGGGATCATCTTTGTAGTGCTTTTTGTGGCGACGTTGGTGATCGTTGTTCAGGTTGTTCTTTCATAATCGTGTAATACCGAGACAACACCCAACCCATTGATTTTACAATAGAAAAATACGCGCATGTATCGAGAATATGTGTTATAATTAGCTTATGGAAAATAAATCATTACTCAATACAAACCCCTATCTGAAAAATCCTGCTACTCGACAGAAATTGATTGAGCAGTCGGTTATTACTTCCTGTGGCGTTGAAGGAATTAGAGTCGATTTCTCAAAAATTGCTCATATCTCTATTCCAAAAATCAATAAAGACACAAAAGATAATTAACAGATCATCGATTCCTGCAAAATTTCTTCAAAAATGCGTTGTATGGGCCGATAGTCTCCTGCTACTCCAGCGTGAATTGCCGATATATAATGACGAAATCCTTGTAAGTTGATAGTTTGATCAATATGGATGAATAACGATAAATTCAATATGTACAACTCCTAAGGCATATGCCAATTCGTCAAGTGAAATAGTTTTGCATGGAGTCTGCTTGGCCAAATAGGATTGCTCAAATTTTTCCATGCAATTGCGTATATAGGGAGCGCCAGCAAAAGGAAAGCCATCTTTTGACATATTGACAGTACGATATTTTCCTGCAAATGGATATACATTTCCCAACCAACATTCGTGCATATCACAGATATCTTGGGCAGTAAATCTATGATCCGCATCATACAAAGCAAAAATTTCTTGTTCAGCACGCAGAAGTTCACGTGCCTCAATTTGCTCCATTACTTCTTTTTCTTTTATCCCAATAAAGTTTTTTAATACTTGATCATTTGACCCAGGTTCATAGGCCTCTTCAAGTGACACAACATAACGATCTGTTTTTTTAGATCCCACTATAAAGCCTCCAGCATACAATGATACCGATTATACATCGGCTGCAGCCGGGCGTGTTGCCTTCCAGCGGAAAATTGCCTGGTGATTTGCAGTATGAATCATACAGGGCATTCCAAACCCTACCCCCTCCCGGTATAATCCCCCCTAGATTGCCTTGGAGTACGCCATGAAAAAATCGAGCATATTTGCCGCCATTGCTGGCAATATTTACGGGCATATCCATTAGCTACAACACTATCATGGCATTGGTTGCCGGCACAGCCCCCATGCTGAATACCTGGTTAGTGGCAAAATTTGACGATCCAATGATGATCGGCTATTACCTTATTGCATGCGCTTTGATCTCACTACCCGTTATTTATAATCGATTGCCAAAGCAATTTGGGAAAGATCGTGATCTTATTTTAGACGCTCAATCATAAAAGGAATCGACTGCTCTTGGGCGCTTATCGGCAATCTCTCGCCCAAACACGCTGTGAACCTATCCCTGGGCGCTCATCGGCGGCGTCCTGCCGCCGATGGTTTGGGCGAGAGATTCCCAAACGGCCCCGATCAAAGGTTATTTGACTTGCATTGCTAGGCAAACGCCATATATAATGGCCTAACTTTGTATCAAAATATTCATGGGCCCGAAGATGCTGAAAGACTACTATGAGAATTTACCTGACATTTACAAGCCGTTAGTACTTGGCCAGTTCACTAACAGGGATCTTTTTGACATACTCCGAGACACAAAGCATAGTAGCCTTGAACTTACCAGCAAACCTTTTTATGCCAGCGTACGCCTTGAGCTATTTAAACGCCGCGGTGCATCGAGCTACCAAAGCAGTCTCCTGGGGTCTTGGCTGAAACATTGGTCCACGGCTAAAAAATTATCCTTCATTAAAAATCATACTGGTACTGGTAAGCATGTATGGCTCAAACTGCTTGATGCCGCCCTGCGTGATCCGCTCAGCTCGTATGAGCACAGAATCCGCTGCTGTTTATTTATCAATAAACTTTTTCCGAACACCCATGATATTACTCCTTCCGTCAGTCAAAA
>JBIOEA010000023.1:0-35191 GCA_044445605.1 Gammaproteobacteria bacterium
ATGGTAGGCACGAGTGGGATCGAACCACCGACCACCACGATGTCAACGTGGTGCTCTACCACTGAGCTACGTGCCTGCTACGAAGATGCCTACGATATCAGAATGTTGAAGGAATTTCAATAGATTGTGAAGAAAAATCCCCCGCCTCGAAATACTCGGCCGCCCCCTTTAAAAGGGGGCAAAGACCTCCACACCCCCGCCTCGGAATACTCGGCCGCCCCCTTAAGAGGGGGCAAAAGATCTACTAACCCGTATTCAACTCACCATGACAATGTTTATACTTCTTGCCCGATCCGCAGAAACACGTTTCATTGCGGCCCATCTTACGGAAACTGCGTATCACCGTCGACGAAATCGTTTCGGGCTCAGCGTCCGCCGGTGCGTCTTCATCCAACTGCTTCACCGTGACACGCTCTAATACCGTCCGGCGACGCTTCTCCAATTCCACCAAATCCTGTTCCTGCGAAATCTGGAACCGCAACAACCCACGGATCGCATCACGACGATAGTCTTGCAATAAGCTCGTGAACATGTTGTAACATTCACGCTTGAACTCCTGCCGAGGATCCTTTTGTGCAAAACCACGTAATCCAACGTTTTGACGAATGTAATCAATCGCCGCTAAATTCTCGCGCCAACGCGTATCCAACATTTGCAGCAATATCATCCGTTCATAACGACGCATGATCTCAGGCCCCAACTGCGCTTCCTTCGCCGCCAACATCTCGCGAGCCTTCCCAATCACGCGCTCCGCCACTTCCGAAGGCTGTACGTGTGGATCCGAGACCCACTCAACGATCGGAACGTCTATGGCAAATTCACTGAATAACTCGTTTTGCAGGCCCTGTGCGTCCCAGGTCTCTTCCAGCGCATTGCTCGGTAATGCGATATTAACCGCTTCCGTCAATACCTCCGCCGTCAACTCTTGCATGTATTCCGCTAAGTCACTCGCCATGATCAACTTGTCACGTAAACTGTATATCGAGCGACGTTGCTCGTTGATCACGTCATCAAACTCAAGTAGGTTCTTGCGTACATCAAAATGATACGCCTCCACTCGACGTTGCGCCTTCTCAATCGACCGAGATAATAAGTGCGACTCCAAACGCTCTTCTTCTTTTAGGCCCAATTTGCCCAGCGTGTTCGTTACCCACTCATTCGCGAAAATCTTCAGCAACGGATCTTCTAACGATAAATAAAATTGGCTCGAACCCGGATCACCCTGACGTGCCGCACGGCCACGTAACTGGTTATCAATCCGGCGTGACTCGTGACGCTCAGACCCCATCACATGTAAACCACCCGCAGCCACCACGTCTTCATGACGCTTTTCCCACGTATTAATAATCTCCCGGATCTGCTCTTGCGTTGCATCAGGCCCCAATTTCGCCATCTCTGACTCAAGGTTACCCCCCAACACAATGTCCGTTCCCCGGCCCGCCATGTTCGTCGCGATCGTCACCGTCCCAGGCTTGCCCGCTTCCATGATAATGTGCGCTTCATGCTCGTGGTACTTCGCGTTCAAGACTTGATGCGGAATCCCCGCCTTCTTCATCATCTTCGATAACAATTCGGAATTTTCAATCGACGTCGTCCCCACCAACACCGGCTGCCCGTGCTCGCGCCGCGCCTTAATGTCGATGATCATCGCTTCGTATTTGTCCATCGCGCGTTGATAGATCAAATCCGCACTGTCTTTGCGAATGCACGGCTTATGCGGCGGCATCACGACCACCTCTAATCCGTAAATTTGATGAAACTCGGCCGCTTCCGTGTCCGCCGTACCCGTCATCCCCGCTAACTTGTCGTATATACGGAAAAAGTTTTGGTACGTCACCGATGCCAGCGTTTGATTCTCACTCTGAATCTCCACGCCTTCCTTCGCCTCAATCGCTTGATGTAACCCTTCAGACCAGCGGCGGCCCGCCATCGCACGCCCCGTGTGCTCGTCAACAATGACAATCTCACCGTCTTGCGCCACCATGTAATCTACATCGCGTGCATATAAATGATGTGCGCGTAATGCAGCACTTAAATGATGTAAATACAAAATGTTTTGCGCACTGTATAAATCGTCCTGCGGACTGATCAGGCCCGCTTCCATGAATAACGCTTCAGCATGCGTATGGCCCGCTTCTGTCAGGTAAACCTGACGTGACTTGCGATCAATCGTAAAATCACCCGGCATCACGTGCCCGTCCGGCGCATCCTTCGGCGCGTCTTGCTGTAATGTCAGCTTCGGTACCATCGCATTAATCGCAAGGTATAACGATGAACTGTCTTCTAAATGCCCCGAAATAACTAACGGCGTCCGCGCTTCGTCAATCAAAATCGAGTCCACTTCGTCGACAATCGCAAAATAAAATTCTTTTTGTTGTACACGATCCGATAACTGCGTGACCATGTTATCGCGTAGGTAATCAAACCCAAATTCACTGTTGGTACCGTAAGTAACGTCCGCCGTGTACGCTTCGCGCTTGCCTTCCGGCGTTAAACCCGAAATGTTATACCCTACTTTTAAACCCAACCCCTCGTAGACCGGACGCATCCATTCCGCATCCCGCTTGGCCAAGTAGTCGTTCACCGTAACCACATGAACAGCATGCCCCGTCAACGCATTTAAATAGGCTGGAAGGGTCGCTACCAGCGTCTTACCTTCCCCTGTCCCCATCTCGGCAATCTTGCCCATATGGAGAACCATGCCCCCTAACAGCTGTTCATCATAATGCCGCATCCGCAATGCGCGAACCGCGCTCTCACGCACCGCCGCAAAAGCATCTTCGAGTAGACTATCAAGCGCCTCTCCATCGGCCAACCGTGCCTTCAATGCCGGGGTCACTGCCTTTAATTCCTCGTCAGATAACGCACTATATTTTGACTCCAGCGCGTTGATCTTCTTTACCCGCTTTCTCAGGTCCTTTAAAATCCGTTCATTTCTTGTACCAAAAAGCGACGTTAATCCAAACATGCAAATCCACCTTGTGCGCGATTATATATTGACATCCTGATAGAACTATGTTGGGATTGTACTCTATATATCAGTAAGTTCAAAGAGAGTCGGGGCAATTATTTATGGACGAAAAAGAACAACCCATAAACCACTGGCTCCATCACGGCGAGCTCGGTAGCTTATTGCGCCATCTCGAACAACTCAATGCCCTCAATGCGGTTATCCAACCCCTCTTGCCTGCACAATTTAAAGGCGGCTGCCGCGTCGAGAACGTCTCCGGCGGATGCCTCACCCTCGCCGTCAATAACGCAGGCCTCGTCACGTTACTACGTTATGAGATCCCTACCCTCCTGGCCGCCCTGCGGAAAGATCCTAAGTGGGCGGGGATTGCTTCTATTAAGTGTCATGTGTCTGTATAGAAAAAACCCCCGCCTCGAAATACTCGGCCGCCCCCTTAAAAGGGGGCAGAAGAATGATTTTCAATATTCCAGCACCACGGCGTCCATACCCAACCACTCGCGCAAGGCCTGAACCAGGATATCATCCGGCATGATCCGCCAGGCTTCCCCTAATACCAGCTGAGCCTTGACCGATGGGTGACGGAAATCAATGTGCACAGGGCACATCCCCGATTGGTAAGGCGCTAACATCGCCCCCAACTTCTGCGAGAACTCCGCTTCATGCCCCTGTGCGTCTACCGTGATCAACATCCGTTTCAAAAATAAATTCCGCGCTTCCACAAAGGTGAATACTTCCTGCGCACGCATCCGTAATTCGCCACTGAAATCATCGTGCGTCACCGTGCCAGACAACACCAACAATGTGTCCTTCACCAGCACAGGCTGATACTTGTTGTAATCATCCGCAAATAATGTCACGTCCAATCGCGCTGTGCCATCATCTAACACCAAGATCGCCATCCGCTTGCCCTGCTTGGTCTTCACCGTGCGGATCCCCACCAGCAGCCCCGCCACGCGCGTTTTCTCTTTGGGATCGGGTCGTAAATTGGCTAATGTGAACCGTACAAATCGCCGTAACTCGTCACGGTATTTGTCCATGGGATGCCCAGTCAAGTACAAGCCCAATGTGTCTTTTTCGTATCCCAACCGCGTTGCATCGTTCCACTCAGGTACCGAAATGTACGCCGGCGCCGTCGCATGCGATAACTCAAAAAACATATCGCGTTGGCCCAACGTCGCATTCTTCGCCTGCTGCTCCGCTAACTGCACCGCGTGATTCAACGTCTCCATCAGGATCGACCGCGATACCCCAAAACTGTCCATCGCGCCCGCTTTGATCAATGCCTCTAGCACACGACGATTTAATCGACGTAAATCAACACGACGACAAAAATCAAATAAATTTGTAAAAGGTCCATCTTGCTTGCGCGCTTCAATGATATTTTCGATCGCTTGCTCGCCCGCGCCTTTGATCGCCCCCAACCCGTAAATGATCGCGTCGTTCGCCTTCATCACAAAACGGAAATGGCTGCTGTTTATATCCGGCGGCAATACCTGCAAGGCCATCTGCTTGCATTCTTCAATCAAACGAACCACTTTATCCGTGTTGTCCATATCAGCCGACATCACCGCAGCCATGAATGCCGCAGGATAATGCGCTTTCAACCACGCCGTTTGATACGCCACTAAAGCATACGCAGCTGAGTGCGATTTGTTGAAACCATAACCAGCAAACTTTTCAATCAAATCGAAAATGTACGTGGCTTGGCTTTCTTGAACACCACGCTCCACCGCGCCCGATACAAAAATCGTCCGCTGGCTCGCCATCTCTTCCGGCTTCTTCTTACCCATCGCGCGACGTAGCAAGTCAGCAGCACCTAATGTGTATCCCGATAACACCTGCGCAATTTGCATCACCTGCTCTTGATACAAAATAACCCCGTATGTCGGGCTCAATACCGGCGCGAGCGACGGATGTGGGTATTCCACTTTTTGACGGCCATGCTTTCTATCGATGAAGTCGTCCACCATCCCCGATTGCAATGGGCCAGGACGAAATAACGCCACCAACGCCACAATATCTTCAAAACAGTCAGGCTGTAACCGCTTAATCAAATCTTTCATGCCGCGCGATTCCAACTGGAATACCGCCGTCGTTTGGCACGCTTTCAATAACTTAAACGTTAAGGGATCTTGCAGCGGGATCGCTTCAATCAGAATCGGTTCTTCACGTTGTTCATTGATCGTATGACACGCCCAATCAATGATCGTCAGTGTGCGAAGCCCCAAAAAGTCAAACTTCACCAAACCTACCGACTCAACGTCGTCTTTATCCAATTGGGATACGATTTGTTTTGAACCCGGTTCGCAATAGAGCGGCGTGAAATCCGTCAACTTGCCCGGAGCAATCACCACGCCCCCAGCGTGTTTCCCCGCGTTGCGCGTGATGCCTTCTAGTTTTTTAGCCAAGGTAATCAACATGGCCACTTCTTCATCTTCATCGACCAATGTTTTCAGCGCAGGCTCATCTTCAATCGCTTTCTCTAATGTGATGCCAATTTCAAATGGAATCAGCTTCGCAATGCGATCCACAAATCCATAAGGGTGGCCTAATACGCGCCCAACGTCCCTTACCACCGCTTTCGCCGCCATCGTACCAAAAGTGATGATTTGCGATACCGCCTCGCGGCCATATTTTTTTGCCACGTATTCGATCACGTCATCACGACGATCCATGCAAAAATCGATATCAAAGTCCGGCATCGATACCCGCTCTGGGTTCAAAAACCGCTCAAATAATAAATCATATTTCAAGGGATCTAAGCCCGTGATTTCAAGCGAAAAGGCTACCAATGAACCCGCACCTGAACCCCGCCCAGGCCCCACAGGAATGCCATTCGCTTTGGACCAACGAATAAAATCAGATACGATTAAAAAATAACCTGCAAACCCCATGCTGATGATCACGTCTAATTCAATGTCCAAACGTGCTTCGTACGCTTCGCGTGTTTGATCAGAGATGCATTCTTTACGATCAAAACGTGTAGCCAACCCCATGTGCGCTTCAGAACGCAAAAAACTTTCTACCGTTTCATTCGCAGGCAATTGGAAGTTCGGCAAGCTCACTTTGTCTAAGACTAAATGCACATTGCAACGCTTAGCTATTTCAACCGTGTTTTCTAACGCGCCCGGTAAATCGGCAAATAATGCGGCCATTTCTTCTTGGCTTTTTAAATATTGTTCCGCACTGTAACGCTTCGGACGAGCAGGATCTGCTAACTGATACCCCGCATGAATACAGACACGCGCCTCGTGTGCTTCAAAATCTTGTTTCTCTAAAAACATCACGTCGTTGGTCGCGACAACAGGGCAGCGCAATGACGTCGCTAACGACAATAATGTCTTGATATGCATCTCTTCATCAGGTGCTTGAAAACGTGAAACCGATAAATAAAAACGATTGCCAAACTTTTGCTGAAAGGCTTCGATCACACGCCGTGCTTGCGCCTCATGATGCGCCATCACCGCTTTCATGATTTCACCCTGCGTGCCGCCTGATAATACAATCAGACCTTCATGACGCGCCCATAACCATTCCCGCGCAATCACGGGAACATTCGTTTCTTGCCCTTGCGTGTAACTCTGCGAAATTAAACAGGTTAAATTATGATGCCCCGTCGCATTCATGCTCAATAATGTTAATTTCGAGTAGTGCGTCGCGTTTAAATCATCTTGAACTAATACGTCCGCACCAATGATAGGCTTGATTCCCGCCTTGATCGCCGCTTTGTAAAACTTCACCTGCGCAAATAAATTGCAGTGATCCGTCAACGCTAAACTCGTGTACCCGCGCGCCTTGGCTGCAGCGATTAACTCGTCCAAACGACATATGCCGTCTTGAATCGAGTATTCACTGTGAACATTTAAATGCACAAAGGTGGGTTTATTCATGATGTTCCAATTGCTCTAAGTGTTTCTTCACCGGCCCGTAGGTCTTGCGGTGGATCGGTAATACCCCGTGCGCTTTGATCGCCAATAAGTGATCTTTTGTCGGATAACCCTTGTGCTTCTCAAAACCATATTCCGGGTGGATTTTCGCGTATTCTACCATGATTTCATCACGGTCAACTTTCGCTAAAATCGACGCAGCAGAGATGTTCGCGTGGAGTAAATCCCCCTCGATGATCGCTTTGCCTGGCATCGAGACCTTCGGAACGTATGTCCCGTCGACCCATATTTCGTCTGGAGTAATCGTCAAACCCTCTACCGCGCGTTTCATCGCTAATAAGCTCGCTTGGAGTATATTGATACCCTCTATCTCTTCCACCGTTGCTTGCGAGACGTGATACGCCAATGCCTTCGCTTTGATCTCATGATAAAGTCGTTGACGCGCCTTCTCTGTTAGGAGCTTTGAATCCGTTAAACCTTCGATCGGCTTGCTGGGATCCAATATCACCGCCGCCGCGAGTACTGGCCCCGCTAATGGGCCACGCCCCGCTTCGTCTACGCCAGCAATTAATGTCATTTGTCTCTCCCTAACAATGTGTGCAAATCCTATATACAAATCCCCCGCCTCGGAATACTCGGCTGTCCCCTTTTTCAAAGGGGGCCTAAGACATGGAGGGGCGAATAAGGTGTTGAACAATCGCCTCACTCGCCTTCTCACTCGCATCACCTTCAAACGGTGCGCGCACTGCCTCGTATTCCGCTTGCAATGCCGCGACTGCTTTTGGCTGGGTTAACCAACGCCACAGAGGCTCCGCCAGCACTTCTGGCGTCGCTGCATCTTGAATAAATTCCGGCACCATCAAACGACGTGCCAGTAAATTTGGGATGGCACAAAAATCTATCTTCACCAATAACTTGCCCAACCAAGCATTTAACGGGTGCATCTTGTACGCCACGACCATTGGCTTGCGTAGCACAAAAGTCTCCAACGTCGCCGTCCCCGAGGCCACGCATACCACATCCGCTGATTGAATCACGTCCGCTGCGTTGCCTTCAACACACTTTATAATACCTTCGTGATTGATCGCCATGATCGCCCCTCGCAAGGAGGGCTTTGCAATCGGTAATATAAACTGTATCTCAGGGTTCCTGGCGTGTAGTATCTTTACCGTTTCCATGAATAACGGCATCAAATACCGAATTTCCATCCCGCGACTGCCCGGCAAAATCGCCACCACCGGCTTGTCCATCGATAAACCAAATTGAGCCCTTGCACTGCCCATCGACGGAACGTTTCGAAGACGCTCAAATGCACTGTGCCCTACAAATGCAACAGGGATCCCCGCTTGTTCATAAATGGGCATCTCAAACGGAAAACAACATAACATTAAATCAACCGCTTTTTTGATCCCGTGGATCCGATTCTTCCGCCATGCCCACACAGTCGGGCTAACATAATGCACCGTCTTGATCTTCGCCGCTTTTAACTTCTTTTCAATCGGTAAATTAAAATCAGGGGCGTCAATACCTATATAGAGGTCAGGAGGATCCGCTAAAAAATGTTGGATAATGTGACGTTGCATCCGTAATATGCGAGGCAAATTCGGCAAAACCTCCGCAACCCCCATCACCGATAAATCAGACACGGGATATATTGCACGGCATCCCGCTTTTACCATCTGATCACCGGCTATCCCTTCAAACGTGGCATCAGGATAGCGACGCTTCAACGCCTCCATCAGCCCGCCTCCCAGTAAATCGCCGGAGGGTTCGCCCGCGCAGATGCCTATTCGCATGATGTTTATCCTGAATATAAATATTAAGCGATCAATCCACGCTTGGACGCCGCCAAGAAATCTAAAAATGCTTCGACTTCCGGCGCGGTCTTGGCCAACTTCTTCAACGCTGTCGTCGCATCCGCTAACGATAAATGACGCATGTACAATATCTTGTAAGCCTCTTTGATCGACCGAATCGCTTCCGGTGTAAACCCACGACGCTTTAACCCTTCCGCGTTCACACCCGATACTTTATTCCGACGGCCACCCGCCACAATTAAATAAGGCGGTACGTCTTGCGTGATCAGCATCCCGTGTGACACAAAGGCATGCTCGCCAATTAAACAAAATTGATGGATCCCAATGTAACCACTCATGATCACAAAATCACGTATCTCAACGTGACCTGCTACAGACGAATTGTTCGCCATGATCACATCATTGCCTATCATGCAGTCATGCGCAATATGCACATTCGCCATGAACAAATTGCGATCGCCAATCACCGTGCGCTTTGCACCCTGTATCGTGCCACGGTTAAAATTGCAATACTCGCGGATCACGTTGTCATCACCAATGATTAATTCTGTGTTTTCACCCGCGTATTTTTTGTCCTGAGGATCCTCTCCGATCGAGGCAAATTGATAAATCTTGTTGCGCTTACCAATCTTCGTAGGACCCTTGATAACAACATGCGGTGCAATCACCGTGCCTTCACCAATCTCAACACCTTCGCCTATCACGGAAAATGCTCCGATCGTGACGTTCTCTGCGACCTTTGCAGATGAATGAATTATCGCTGTGTTGTCTATCATTTTTTTCTCCTGTTTTCCCTAGGCGAGCTCCCAACAACCCCCGACGCTCGAACCTGCTCGCAAGCTCGCCGATTCTCGGCCTGCCCCCTTCGAAGGGGGCGTAAGTCATTTAGAGGTTGTCTTCGTTACATTCATGATTTCTGCTTCGCAAGCCAATTCGCCGTCAACCGTTGCTTTACACAGAAAACACGATACGCCACGCTTGGACTTTACCAGTTCAACATGAAAATGTAAGCGATCGCCAGGCTGTACAATCCGCTTGAAACGCGCATTATCAATGCCGACTAAATAATTCGATTCGTCTTCTGCCGGTGGGCGGCCCAATGTCAAATATGTCAAAATGCCGCAGGCTTGTGCCATTGCCTCAACAATCAATACCCCAGGCATAACGGGTTGATCAGGGAAATGCCCCGTAAAGTGTGGCTCGTTTACCGTCACATTCTTGATAGCATCTAAATATTTACCCGATTCCCAATCCAGTACCCGATCAATCATCATGAAGGGATAACGGTGTGGTAAATATTTCAAAATTTGATAAACGTCTAAACCTTTCATAGGGATCCCTTATCTAACGAAGCCACCGCTTTTTCAAGCGCCTTGATTCTCTCTACATACTCATTCAAATGCCGGAAATGCACCACCGCTCGGCGCCACTTGCCCGCAGGCATCATCCCCGTGCCCGATGCGTATACCCCTGGCTCATCAATTGACCGAGTCACTGTCGTCATACCCGCAATTTGTACTTTGTCACAGACCGTGATATGTCCCGCAAACGTCGCTCCGCCACCGACTACACAATACTTACCCAAACGTGAACTGCCTGCAAATGCTGCGCATCCCGCAATCACACTGTGCGCGCCAATCACCACGTTATGAGCAATTTGGACGCGATTATCAATTTTAACGCCCGTTTCAATTCGGGTGTCTTCTATCGCACCCCGATCAATCGTCGTTTGCGACCCAATTTCAACATCATCACCAATGTCTACACTGCCTAGCTGCGGCACCTTGATCCACTGGCCCTGCGCCATCGCAAAACCAAACCCGTCACTGCCAACAACCGTTTGTGCATGAATAGTCACGCGTGAACCCAATTTAACGCCGTGATATAACACCACGGCAGGATAAAGATGGCAAGCCTTCCCTATCACAACATCTTCACCAATCACGCAATGCGCATCAATCCGAGTAGCGTCACCCATCACCGCACGCTCACCAATAACAACGCCTTCACCGATCCACACACCCTTACCTATCACCGCACTGGAAGCAATCACAGCACTCTTGGCTATCACCGTCTCTGTGTGGGAATGTGTCGGAACACACAGTGTCGCAATTTGTGCATACACGGCATGAGGATTATTGGTAATCAGTGCATTCGTGGTGCACTCCGCACTGTCTTCCGGCGAAAGGATCACCGCGCCAGCTTTTGTATCGCGCAATTGCGCACGATAAGCCGCGTTTGTCAAAAACGAAATCTCGCGAGCATTCGCCCCCGCAAGCGTCGAAACCCCGGTAATTAAATACGCGGGGTCTCCCTGCAGGGTGACTCCCGGCACCATGGCCGCTAAGTCACCCAATGTCTTTTCAACAATAAAGCTTGCCATGGTTTATTTATACTGAACCAAAGCTAATACTTTATCCGTGATGTCTGAACCAGCATTTTTCACGTAAAGCGCTGCACCACGTTGCAATACGATGGTGAAACCTTCTTTCGCTGCTGCGGTGGAAGATGCATCACGTACTTGTGCCAATAACTTCTCTAACTCTTCGTTAGCACGTGTACTACGCTTTTGATTAAAATCATTGCTCATCTTTTGGAAATCAGCTTGATTTTTTTCAAATGAAGATTGCAATGTCTTTACTTCATCAGGAGACATCGTTGCAGAATCACGTTTGTATTTGTCATTTTGATCAACCAGTTGCTTTTGCAAAGCCATTAACTTGTCCTGTTGATCTTTGAACTCTTTTTGCAACTTGCCATCAATTTGTGGCTCGTACTTCGCAATGATTTTCGCACCGTCTACAAACGCAATTTTATCTACGGCTACTTGATCTGCAGCAAAAACTACAGATGAACATGCCAATAAAGCACACATAATTAACTTTTTCACTATAAGCTCCTTTATATAACCATCCTAGAAAACATTCCCTAAGTTAAATTGGAAGATCTGAGTTTCATCGCCGTCTTCCTTATTCAACGGTGCTGCCACCGAGAATACGAAAGGACCCAATGGAGAAACCCATTGAATCGAAACACCAGCTGAATACCTCAGTTCCCCTAAATCAACATTCTCTTCAGTATTATACACGTTCCCGCCGTCTGCGAACAACGATAGTCGCACAGACTCTAATTCAATAAACGGAACTGGGAAAATTAACTCACTTGTTCCGACCAGCCTGAAGTTACCCCCTAATGGGCGATCCAAGGAATCGCGTGGGCCCAGGGAGTTGTCGGTGAACCCGCGCACCGAACCCGTACCCCCTGCGAAGAAGTTTTCGAAGAACGGTAATCCCTCTGTATTCCCATAACCATTTCCGTAAGCAGCGTTTGCCCGCAATAACATCGTGGCTTTGTCTTGATTCAATACAGAGAAATAATAACGTGTTTGCGCCACCGCTTTGTAATACTCAAGTTCCGATAAAGGTGCTGCAATGCTAAAACTTAAGCCTTGCACCAAACCATGGGTCGGGAATACAACCCGATCCAACGTATTATGGCTCCAGCCAGCACTCAATAAATACTCATTGTAATGATTGCCATATTCTTCTAAGAAACTTGCAACCTGTATCGAAACGTCATCCGGATCATTGCTCGTTAAAATATCAATGTTTTGATACCCTAAACCGGCATTTATACGATCCACTTCCGATAAGGGAATCCCGAAATTAATATCACCGCCCCAAATGTCGCGGGTATAGTTCGAGATATTCGCTTGAGCCATGTTGGTTTCTGAGTAGAACGCATCGAAACCACGGCTCACGCCATCCATCGTGTAGAAAGGATTATCGTAACCCACACGGTAGGACGTAAAGGATTTACTGTGGTTAAATAAGAAATCAACCATATTACCTGAACCTAAGAAGTTATCCTGCTTCAAGCCAGCGTTGAACACGAAACCATCGACCTGTGAGAAACCCACACCGCCCGTTAGTTGCCCGGACAATTGCTCTTCCACCGTCACTTCCAGATCCACTTCATCATCAGTCCCTGGCACAGGCACCGTATCCACTTCCACATTCTTGTAATACCCTAATAAATTCAGGTTGTTCTTTGAACGTTGAATTTTCTTCGTGGAAGCAAGGCTACCTTCAAATTGACGCATTTCCCGACGTAATACCTCATCTTTACTCAGATAATTACCATGGAAATTGATGCGGCGCACATAGACTTGTTTTTTCGGATTCACATAAAACGTAATTTCAACTGTCTTGTTTTCTTCATTCACGACAGGCACAGGGTTCACGTCAGCAAATGCATAACCATCATCCCCTAAGCGCTGTACCATGCGATTTTGTGTCGCCAATAGTTTTTTGCGCGAAAATAATTCACCCGGCTCTAACATGATCAATTCACGGAGATCTTCTTCGGGAACCGGTATTTCACCCGCGAATTTAAACCCTGAAATCGTGTAGGCGCTTCCTTCCTTGATATTCACCGTGATCAACACGTCTTGCATGTCTGGCGACAATGATACCTGTGTCGAGGTAATCTCGAAATTCATGTAACCGCGATCTAAATAGAAAGAACGTAAATTTTCTAAGTCGCCCGATAATTTTTGCTTGGAATATTGATCGTTCTTATTCAGCCATGTCATCAAATTAGGCGTCGTCAACGTAAAACGTTTTAATAATTTACGTGTACTGAACGCATGATTACCCACAATGTTTATACGACGGATTTTGGCTGCATCACCTTCATCAATCTTGATCGCAATGTCCACACGATTACGGGGTAACTCTGTTACTTCTGATGTGATCTTTAGCCCGTATTGGCCATTACTGTAATATTGATCCGATAATTCTTGTTCTACTTGTGCCAAAACGGAAGGTACATACGTCATCCCTTCGGCAAGACCTGCATTCTCTAAACCTTCCATCAGGTCTTTCGTGTCAATGGCGTCATTACCATCGATCGTTAAACGACCAATCGTCGGACGCTCTTTCACCGTTACAATCAGTACCGTGCCATCACGTGCTAAGGCAACATCAGAAAAGAAACCTGACTTAAATAAGTCACGGATCACTAATCCAGAATCATCTGTATTAAATACGTCACCCACGCGCACCGGTAAATCGTTGTAAACCGTACCAACGTCGAGCCGCTGCAATCCCTCTACTTTAATCTCAGATATCTTAAATGTATCCGCGTATGCCCATAGTGGCAAACAAAGCAAACTTACTGCTAACCGCTTTAATACTTGCATCTTATAAACATCCTTACACGCTCGAAGCGCCCCTACCAAACATGCATCATATCATTGTACAGCGCAATGAGCATCAACCCTAGCAACAATAAGATCCCAATTCTAAAACCAATCTCTTGTGCATGCTCACTCAGCGGACGACGCAACACCATCTCAATAACATAAAATAATAAATGCCCACCATCTAACACAGGAATAGGCAGTAAATTTAAAACCGCCAATCCTACACTTATCATCGCGAGAAAATAAAGATAAGCGGTACTACCCTCTTCAACCGATTCACCCGCCGCACGCGCAATCGTTACGGGACCACTGATATTATCAAAAGATGCGCGCCCTGTCGCCATGTATGCAAGCATTTTTACATTGCCGATCACCATTTTATAAGTTTGCCGAAAAGCTTCGGTGATACTGTCTTGAACACCAAAAGACCCTCTGCGAAATACGTCCCTCGGTAAATGAACACCTATCATGCCCGTACCATCCGGCCTTGCAGCTGGGGTCACATGGATTTTCTGGAGCTTGCCTTCACGTTTTATTTCCATCGGGACGTCTACGTGTGGATGTTGGCTGATTTGCTGAACAAGCTCATCCCAATTCATCACCGTGACATCATTGACGCGAACAACCTTATCCCCTTCAAGAAGCCCTGCCTTCATCGCGGGAGAGTCTGGCGTAACCTTGCCCAGCACCGTGGATTGTTTAAAATCCATACCCAACATGTCTAAAAAATCTTCTTCCGTACCCGGGATGATTAACGGTTGCTTAAACAGTACTGTTTCCAGCTTGCCATCGCGCTTGATCGTCAAGGTTACTGACGGTTCTTTCAAATAATGAGACCAAATGTGTCGCACATTGATAACCGTCGGCGTCTTACGTCCATCAATCGCAATGACTTCATCATGCGCTTTTAATCCATTATGCAATGCAAGAGAACCCTTAGCGGGCGCATTCATAATGGGAATGGGCCCGTCAAAACCAATTAAAAACACACCCATGCACAGGATAACAGCCAAAATCAAATTGAAAACGGGACCGGCTAGCACAATCAAAAAACGCTTCCATACCGGTTGACGATTAAAAGCAAAGGGCAAATCTTCCGTAGATACCGTGCCCTCGCGCTCATCCAGCATCTTGACGTATCCACCTAATGGGATTGCACAAAGGCAATACTCCACGCCATCCTTTGCTCGACGCGATAACAGTACCTTGCCAAAACCAACGGCAAAACGTTGCACCTTAACGCCTAATTTGCGGGCAACCCAAAAATGGCCGAATTCATGGAAGGGAATTAAAATGGCAATGGCGGCAAGAAATGCCAAGGCACTTATGATGATGTGGGACATGCAAAAGCTCCATTAGCTAAATGTGTAGCACCGAGGCGACGTGTATCCTTGTCTAGCGCAAATACATCTGCTAACGAAGCAATCAACGGCCGAGATTGCACGGATAATAGTGTTTCGATGAGGGCTGGTATGCCCATGAATGATAACTGCTTATCCAAAAACGCTTGCACAGCGACTTCATTCGCTGCATTAAAAATAATCATGTCGGCTTGGCCAGCGCGCATCGCCGTTTGTGCCAAATCAAAGCAACGGAACTGGCCAGGCTGTAATGCTTCAAATTGTAATGACAAGGGATTATCTAATAATCGTTTTGCCGTCACACCCGATTCAATACGGTCAGGCCAACCTAATGCGTAACTGATCGGAACCCGCATGTCAGGCTCACCTAAATGCGTCAACACAGAACCATCTTTGTACTCAACCAAAGCATGTACCGTGCTTTGTGGGTGAATCAATACACCCAGTTCATCAAATGATAATCCAAATAAATAATGCGCTTCCATCAGCTCTAATGCTTTATTGGCCAAGGTGGCAGAATCAACCGAAATTTTAGCGCCCATGTTCCAACGAGGATGACGCACGGCTTCTTCAGGTGTGACGGTGTTTAATTCATGGATAGAACGACGCAGAAATGGACCGCCAGAGGCCGTGAGGTAAACGCGGGAGATCGATTGTTTGCCCGCATGACGCGTATCATTCCAACATTGAAACACCGCATTGTGTTCGCTATCGACGGGAATGATCGTTGCACCTGACCGTGACGCGGCTTCCATGAATAAGGGGCCCGCCATCACTAAAGACTCTTTGTTCGCTAATAATATTTTTTTACCGCTTTCGGCCGCTGCCATCGATGCACGTAAGCCTGCTCCACCCACGATCCCCGTCATCACGGTGTCCACGTCCGGATGCGCTGCAATGAAACATAATCCTTCATCACCAGACAAAACGGTTGTATCACTGCCTTTCGCTAATAATGCTTCGGATAATTGTTGTGCAGCCGTTTCATCGCACATCACCGCATAGGTCGGCTTCCAGCTTAAACAAATCGGTAACATGCCTTCGACAGAGCGGTTGGCGGCTACTGCAAACAAACTAAAACGCCCAGGATGCAAACTCATCACATCCAGCGTTTGCCGTCCTATCGACCCTGTTGCGCCCAGCAAGGCCACCCTGTTCATTCAAACGCCCTCAACAACCCAAACGCTAAACATGGCGTAAGTGCGATCAAACTGTCTAGCCGATCCAGAAGACCACCATGTCCAGGCAGTATCGCGCCACTGTCTTTCACGCCGCGAATGCGCTTCAATGCACTTTCAAAGAAATCACCTACTGCAGATAATAAAACCGCGATCACTACCATGCCAATTAATCCAGATTGGTAGGGTTGTTTCAAAACGAATACATAATACGCCCACATGGCAAATACCGTGAGCACCATCGCACCCAGCAATCCTTCCACTGTTTTGCCCGGGCTGAGTAATGGCGCAATCTTGTGGCGTCCTATCGCTTTACCTACGATAAATGCAAATGTATCGCTGCACCACACCAACACAAAGACCATCATGACAAGTAACGAACCTTGTGGCATTTCACGTAGCACCAGCAACCCACTGAACAGAGGGAGTAATGTGAAAAATGAAAGTATCATGATGACGCGCGTCGATAATGGCGTAATTCTGTTCATGGCCTGACAGGCGACCAACCATGCCATGATCCCAGACCAGACAAAACAGGCTGTCGCCAGTAATCCCCATTGCATCATCGGGGACCAATAGGTCAAAAACATACCTATAATAAATAAGTCTGTCCAAATGATCTTTTGAATCAACGTAGTCACGCCCGCTAAACGCATCCACTCTAGGAAGCAGCCTGTGCAAATCGCTGCAGCGAAAATAGAAAACCCAAATTCGGGAAGTTTCAGTACAGCGGCGACAATGATCGCGACGTAAATAATCCCTGTGATGATCCGTTGTTTAAGCATTTTCTAACTCCTTGTTGGCAATACCCACGGGCACGTCATAACGTGCACTGACGCCGCCATATCGACGATCGCGCAAAGCATATGCATGCAATGCTTCTTCAAACACAGCTGGCGTAAAGTCAGGCCAGGAAACAGGTGTGAAATAAAGCTCTGTATAAGCTAATTGGAATAACATGAAATTACTGATCCGTTGCTCACCCGATGTTCTGATGAACAAATCAGGATCCGGAAGATCACCTACGGATAAATACTGCGTAAACAGTTGCTCGTTAATCGTGCTTGAGGGTAACTGTTGTTGTGCGAGATCCTCAACCATGCGCTTACAGGCTTGGAAAACATCCCAACGTCCACTGTAATTCATCGCCAAGTTTAACATCAGACGATCATTATTGATGGATCGTGCTTCAGCATCTTTCATCAATCTTTGCATTTCTTCTGAAAACGCGCTGCGATCGCCAATAAAACGTAATGAAACGCCCTGCTGGATCAGTTCATCAAGATGGGATTGTAAGGTCACAAAAAATAAATTCATCAAGAAATTAACTTCTTGAACTGGGCGCTGCCAATTTTCGCAGCTAAATGCAAATAAGGTTAATATGGAAACGCCCTGAGCAATACAGGCTTGCACGGTTGACTTCACTGCCTGCACACCGCGCTCGTGCCCCGCAATGCGGGGCAAGCCTCGTGCTTCGGCCCATCGACCATTTCCATCCATGACGATGGCCACGTGCATTCCCATGCTACACTTCCATGAGATCTTGTTCTTTCTTCTTGAACAGAACGTCAATTTCTTCCACTTTTTGATCAGTTAACTTTTGAATGCGATCTTCAGAACGCTTGACGTCGTCTTCTGTGATTTTCTTCGCTTTCAACAAGTCTTTGATTTGTGTATTGGCTTCCCGACGCACATTACGAACAGCGACTTTAGCTTGCTCGGCTTCATGGCTGACGGCTTTCACCATTTCTTTGCGACGCGCTTCGTTAGGCGCAGGCATCGAAATACGAATGGTATTGCCAGAAGTAGAGGGGTTTAAACCTAAGTCTGCTGCAATGATCGCTTTTTCAATCGCTGGGATCATCTGTTTTTCCCAAGGCACAATGCCCAATGTCCGTGGATCTTCCACGTTCACATTCGCTACCTGAGAAATGGGCACGGGGTTCCCGTAATAAAGCACACGGACCGTGTCCAACGCGCTGGGATGTGCGCGCCCACTGCGCACTTTGTTAAATTCAACTTTCAAGGCTTCAATGCACTTATTCATCCGTGCACTGGCTTCTGTCAAAATACTCTCTGGCATGATTTATCCTCGTGAAACTAACGTTCCTTCTTGTTCACCACACAAAATGCGATACAACGCTTTATTTTTGTGAATGTTGAACACACGAATTGGCATGTCATAATCTCGGCATTGGCAAAATGCAGCCAAATCCATCACGCCCAATTCTTTGTTCAACGCTTCATCATAAGTGAGATGGTGATACAAGGTTGCATCTTTCACCACGTGCGGATCAGCAGAATAAATGCCGTCCACATGGGTTCCCTTCAAAATGACATCAGCATTGATTTCAATGCCGCGCAGACTGGCTGCGGAATCAGTCGTGACAAGCGGGTTACCCGTACCTGCCGCAAAAAACACCACTCGCCCTGCGTTGAGATGATGGATGGCTTTACGACGATCGAAATGATCTACCAATCCACTCATCGGAATCGCTGACATGACGCGGGTTTGTACCCCGACTTGTTCCAACGCATCGCGCATGGCAAGTGCGTTCATCACCGTGGCCAACATTCCCATGTGGTCTGCCGTGACACGGTCAATGCCCACTTGGGATAATGTTTTGCCACGTACTAAATTGCCGCCGCCTAAGACCAACCCTACTTGAACGCCGAGTGCCGTGATTTCTTGAATTTCACCAGCTAAACGGGTCAACACTTCAGGGGAAATACCCACTTGGTTGGTATTTCCCATCAATGCTTCGCCGCTGAGCTTTAACAGCACGCGGCGATAAACAGGGGATGGTTTTGTACTCATTGTTTTGAGCTTCCTTGGACTTGTTGCATGACTTCTTCTGCAAAGTTGGTCACAGGCTTCTCGATACCTTCGCCAACCACAAAGCGGGTGAATGCCACCACGGTTGCGCCAGCTTGTTTCAAGATTTGCCCAGCTGTTTGGTTAGGATCCTTCAAGTAAGGTTGGCCCAACAAACTGACCTCGTCGCGGAACTTGTTCAAACGCCCTTGAATCATTTTTTCGATGATCTCTGCTGGCTTGCCACTCTCTTGTGCTTGCGCGACGAAAATGTCCTTCTCTCTCGCCACAAGTTCTGCCGATACATCGTCAGGAGAAATAACCATGGGGTTATTCGCCGCGATTTGCATCGCCATGTCCTTGGCCAGCGCAGGTGTTCCACCTGCCAGAGCAACCACAACACCAATACGGCCTTGATGGATGTATGTACCCAACACTGCGCCTGCAGGTGCATTGATTTGAACCAAACGACGGAGATTGAGGTTTTCGCCCAATTTACCTACCAACGTTGTACGCATCAATTCAACAGAATTGGCATCGTCAAACGCTTGTTCAGCCAACGCTGCGCAATCTTGAACGCCTTCACGCAATGCAATGCCAACAACTTTATTCGCGAATGTCACGAAGTTTTCGTCACGTGCCACGAAATCTGTTTCACAGTTCGTTTCAAGCATGCATGCATGCGATTGATCGTTGCTGACTGCAATGCTGATTAAGCCTTCAGCTGTCACACGGCCCGACTTCTTATCGGCTTTCGCTTGACCTGCTGCACGCATTAAATCAATTGCTTTCTCCAGATCGCCCTCGCACTGTTCCAGTGCACGTTTGCAATCCATCATGCCAGCGCCAGTGCGCTCGCGTAACTCTTTCACCATTCCAGAGGTAACCATCGTATTACTCCTTATCGGTTGAAGCATCTGCATCTGCTGCAGTCGTATCTGCTGCAGGCGCATCTTCAGCGGTATCAGCTGCTTTCTTTGCCTTGGTGGCCACTTTCACTTCGGATTTGTCTTTTGGCTTATTAGCCTTTTCTTTCTTGGCCTTAGATGCTTTAGAGTCAGCGCTTTCCAGCTCAACGAACTCATCTTCACCCACCGATAAGCGTGCTTCTTCACGAGCAGCGATAATGGTATCAGCCAACACATTCGAATACAGGCTGATTGCACGGATCGCATCGTCGTTACCAGGCACAACAAAATCAATGCCATCGGGGCTGTTGTTTGTATCAACAATGCCGATCACAGGGATCTTCAATTTGTTTGCTTCAGTAACCGCAGTGCTTTCATAGCCTACGTCAACCACGAAAATCACATCAGGCAAGCTGCCCATGTTCTTAATACCGCCCAAGCTGCGTTCTAATTTTTCAAGTTCGCGTTCAAGGGTCAATGTCTCTTTCTTCGTCAACGTTGCCATGGTCTTCACGTCGGCAACGCGTGCTTCTAAATCTTTCAAACGACGGATCGATTGACGTACTGTTTTGTAGTTCGTCAACATGCCGCCCAACCAACGATGGTCAATGTAGGGCATGCCGCAACGGATCGCTGCATCACGGACTAATTCTTGTGCTGAACGCTTCGTTCCCACAAACAATACCTTGCCGCCTTTGCTGGCAACATTTCTGACAAACTCAACCGCTGTCAAAAACATCGGCAATGTTTTTTCTAAATCAATGATGTGGATTTTTGAACGGGAACCGAAAATATACTCCCGCATTTTGGGGTTCCAAAAACGGGTTTGGTGACCAAAATGGACGCCGGCTTGTAACATATCGCGCATAGATACTGACATAAATAGACTCCTAAAGGGTTGTGCCTCCACAGCTCCCCGTGTTTAACCCCCTCAGGAACACATAAAATGCGGCCCCGAAGAAGCACCCTAAACACGGTGTCGAGCTGTGTGTGGATTGCTTAAAATGCAGGAATCTTATACCATAAATCCCATCACACCACAACGAGCAAGGTCCATTATTTTATGTCCATTTCCATTAAGACGCCCGATGAAATTGAGAAAATGCGAATCGCAGGCCGCCTAACCGCACAAGTCCTTGATATGATTGGTCCTTTTGTCATCCCAGGTGTCACGACCGAATCCTTGGATCAGCGCTGCCACGACTTCATCGTCGACGAATTGAAAGCTATCCCCGCCCCCCTGAACTATCGGGGCTTCCCAAAGTCTGTTTGTACCTCCGTCAATGACGAGGTTTGCCACGGCATTCCGAGCGATCGCGTCCTCAAAGAAGGCGATATCGTCAATATCGACGTCAGCGTCATCAAAGACCTCTACCACGGGGATAGTAGCAAAATGTTTGCCGTGGGCGAATGCAAGCGCCCAGCCTTACGTTTGGTAGAAATCACCCAAGAATGCCTCTATAAAGGCATTGAAGCCGTCCACCCTGGGCAAGATTTAAAGGAAATCGGCCGCCTTATCGAACACTATGCCCGTAGCCAGGGCTGCAGCGTGGTTCATGAGTACTGTGGACATGGTATTGGGCTCAACTTCCATGAAGAACCCCAGGTTGTTCATTATTATGACAAGTCATCACCCTCAGTCATCTTAGTTCCTGGAATGACATTCACGATCGAACCCATGATCAATGCCGGGAAACGCGATATCAAACATTGCCCCAAAGATGGCTGGACAGTGAAAACAAAAGATCGTAGCCTGTCGGCACAGTGGGAACATACTTTGTTAGTAACCGAGACAGGTGTCGAAGTTCTCACATTGAGAGCAGAAGAAGAGACATTGTTAGCGCGTATTCATCAATGAAGGAAAATATCATGACAACATCATCCACCCCACTCGTCTTCACGGATGCGGCTGCACGCAAAGTAAAGCAGTTGATTGATGAAGAAGGAAATCCAAATTTAAAACTGCGCGTTTATATTACTGGCGGCGGTTGCTCTGGCTTCCAATACGGTTTTACATTTGATGAAGTTGCTAAACCAGATGACTGGGTTGTTGAAAACCAAGGCGTTTCTTTGTTGGTTGATGCATTAAGTTATCAATACCTCGCCGGCGCTGAAATCGATTACAGCGAAGGTATCGAAGGGGCTCATTTTATTATTCGCAATCCAAACGCAGAAACAACCTGTGGATGCGGATCGTCGTTTTCCGTGAAAGAAGACGAGAATACTGAGGAAAATTAAAACAAAAAATTTAAATCAAAAAAAAAGCACCTCGGCGAACCGAGGTGCAAATTCCATGTAGCTGGAGATTGACAAGGTTTATATTACCAGACTCAAATAATTTAAATAGACCTGATTTGCTGAAAATGATATGCGCCAATGTCGCACAAGGCTGCACAAAAAATAAGCAGTAGCTTTATACAATCATCACTGTATAATAACAAAATATCTTTATGTGGAGCACACTTATGTCTTTTCTTTGGCTCAAAGCATTCCATATCATTAGCATGGTTGCCTGGTTTGCAGGATTATTTTATTTGCCGCGATTATTTGTCTATCACGCCACCGCAAGTGATGCGATCAGTAATGAACGCTTTAAGGTGATGGAACGTAAACTCTATCGCTATATCATGACACCGACCATGTTACTCACCGTTATTTTCGGTTTGTGGATGCTATCTAGTAGTGTCTCGTTTTATAAAACACAAGCGTGGATGCATGCCAAGCTCACACTTGTGGTGTTGCTCATCGGGTACCACCATATATGTGGTGCGTATGTGAAAAAATTCGCCAAAGATGCCAACAAACATTCTGCAAAGTTTTATCGCATCTTTAATGAAGTGCCTACGGTTATGTTGATTGCGATTGTGATATTGGCGGTGATTAAACCGTTTTAGCATCGTGAAGCGGGCGAAAAATGTGGCGTTTACCCCGGGTGATGACCCGGGGGCCCTACAAGATGATGTGCATTATCCCATTCAGATATACTAACGGTACCCGTTCCCTCTCCCAAACAGGGATATCGTGCGACTGGAACCATTTTTTTAAGGGTTGGTGACCAACACCTGGCACAAACACCGTTTCACCACCTTGTCTAAATCGCACGTGCACTTTCTCGCCTTCCGCGACATCAATACCCGCTTTCGTTAAATCATCCGCACATAACGTTCCCGCACCGTGTGGTAAACACAACTCTTCTCGAGGATCCCATTCAACATGATAATCACTCAAAGAACGTAATTGCTCCTGAGATACTATATATAGTGTGTCTCGGTAACGAACGATCACATGTTCATCAATGCAGACACGCGGCTGTGCATCTTCCGCCGCTTTTAACACCGTCGTGATAATCGTTTCTAGTTTTTTGGGCGATGGCATGCGCACATCATGTTCACCTAACCAATGCCTCAATACTGCTTTAAGCGTGATCTCAGGTAACGCCAATAGACGCTCAATCGATAGCGTTCCGGGTTTGCTGCCTTGCAAACTTGGCAGCATCGATGATACAAACATTTCAACCAACGCTTGTTGCTCTTGCAAATGTGACGCGCTGCGTGCCAAACTCTCCATCACGTGCGGAACGCGTGACGCCAACAATGGCAACGCTTCATGCCGCATAAAGTTACGCTCGAATCGCAACTGCACATTCGATTCGTCCTCAACCCACGTCAATGCGTGCTCCTTCGCATAGGCCTCAATCGCTTTTTTTGAAACGGATAATAATGGGCGATGTACGTGAATGTTCTTTTTACGACACAATCTTTTTATCGGCGCAATGCCTGACAAACCTTTTGGCCCCGCGCCTCGCATCAACTGCAACAACACTGTTTCCGCTTGATCGCCTTCATGATGCGCCGTGAGTAATACACGGTTTGCAGGAATCGCTTCAATGAGTGCCGCATAACGTGCTTCACGTGCCCATGCTTCAACACTTTCACCCACAGCAGGTTTGGTCGTCAATGTGATGCAAGTGATTGGAATGGATAATGCATTGCAAAGGGCTGTGATTTGTTCCGCCCACGCGTCTGCATGCGGACTTAATCCGTGGTTGATGTGATAAACGGAGAATTGTACTTGAGCCTGCTTTAATGCGTGTAACAACACCGTTGAATCCATGCCACCGCTGAAGGCGAGGCAGAGCAAAGTGTCGCGCGGAAGCAGAGATAAAGAATCGATTACCGTCCGATTGCACATAATCGCTGGTATCTTAATTCTAAAAGCTCTTCCACCGGTAAACGTTGCAATGACTTCCATTCCGCCGTGATGACTTGCTTTAATCGCGCAGCCATCTCAGGCACATTGCGATGCGCACCACCCAATGGCTCAGGAATGATTAAATCCGCAATGCCAATGTCTTTCAAACGGTCAGCCGTCATGTTCATCGCTGCCGCTGCTTCAGGTGCCTTCGCCGCACTCTTCCACAAAATCGACGCGCAACCTTCCGGCGAAATCACCGAATACGTGCTGTATTGCAACATCAATAAACGATCACCTACGCCAATGCCTAAGGCACCACCTGAGCAGCCCTCCCCGGTGATCGTACATATAATAGGGGTCTTTAATTCAGACATCATCATGAGACTGCGCGCAATCGCTTCGCTTTGGCCACGTTCTTCCGCGCCTACGCCAGGGTATGCGCCCGATGTATCAATGAACGTAAACACCGGCAACTTGAAACGCTGTGCCATCTCAAACATGCGTTGGGCTTTGCGATAACCATCCGGGCTAGCCATCCCGAAATTGCGACGTACCTTTTCTTTTGTGTCGCGGCCCTTCTGATGCCCAATCACCATCACCGGCTCGCCCTCTAAACGGGCTGTGCCGCAGACCATCGCATTGTCATCACCGAAACAACGATCACCATGGAGTTCATCAAATTCAGTAAAAAGATGGGGGATATAATCCAACAAGTAAGGCCGCTGTGGATGACGGGCCATCTGGGCAATCTGCCAGGGCGTCAAATTTGCAAAAATCGAACGGGTCATCTCCGTCGCTTTTTGCTCTAATTTGGTAATTTCATCACTTAAATTGATATCACTGCTCTTTCCGACCAGCTTAAGTTCGTTAATTTTAGCCTGTAATTCGGCTATGGGCTGTTCAAAATCCAAATGATTCAATGACATAGGTGATAACCTCCGAGCCTCTTTTTGATGATTGCCTAGTTTAGCATAATCTGGGGCTCTATTGACACCAGTGAAAGGGGCGAAAGATGTTTGGCCCCCTACTCACCCTCTTCCGTTCCTTGAACGATGCTCGCCGTCTCATCCTGTTCTAATCGATTACGGCCAGCTTGTTTCGCGCGGTACAGTGCAGCATCAGCCTTCGAAACCAAATGGACCATCTCATCATCTTGGAATGGCACCATACAGGCAACACCGGCACTCATCGACACAAAGGCACTGGCCTTTGTGTTCGCCGCCGGTATCCGCAACGCAACAAGCGCTGCCAATACATGCTGCGCCATCTTCACCGCGCCTTCCAAGGTCGTATCAGGCAAAATAGCCGCAAACTCTTCACCCCCGTAACGTGCAACACAGTCACCGGGGCGCTTAAATGTTTGTCGCAATACCGCGGACACTTTCTTTAAACATTCATCACCTTGTTGGTGCCCAAATGTATCATTGTAATCCTTGAAAAAATCCAAATCGAACATGATAAAGGCTATCGGTAATTGAGACCGCACCGCTCGGCCCCACTCCTTCGCTAATACCACATCTAACTGGCGACGGTTCGATAATTGCGTTAATTCGTCCGTGTTCGACAATGCCAACACTTTATCGTTCGCTATCTCTAGATTTTGATTCGTGTGTTTTAAATTTTGGATCAGTTCGTCTTTGTCAATTTGTAACTGGATGCTTTCTGTCGCCAACCGGTGACTTTGCATGTACGTGCTCGAAATCGAAATATAATAAATTAACATCATGCTCGACATCGCAAACCCAAGGGCGTTCCCTTGAAATAAAAACACGATCGTCGGGGGAATAATCATCGGACTAATATAAGAAAAAAAGACAAGCGGCACGCTCACCATCGATGCGACCGCACCTACCGACATCCCGCCTAATGAGAAAATAATAAATACGATGTAAACATCAGGTATCGTGAAGGCAAAACCAATAAAAACTGAAACCCATAAAATCCCCGTGACAAATACACTGATCGCAAATATATCAATCAGCCTTTTAGGGTCTGTTTCAAAATCACCTTTGTTTAAAATTATTTTGAAAAAAATAAATCGCGTGATACACCATATGGTCATCACAGCAAGCCATGTCAAAATTTTGACGGCAGAAACTACCGGCAATAGCATCACGGTTAAAATGCTTGCAATCACAATATTAATCGGAATCACCGCTGGCGCTCTTTTATATAGCAACCTAACCTGCTCCGTCATGATCCGTTTAGAATCCGGCACGCGCCTTCCCCTTGGTTGGAATCTAGTTATATATATTATTGTAGCTGATTTATGTAAAAGCCCCCGCCCGCCAACAACCCCTGATAAAAGCATCTGTTCCCTTTGAGCGAAAATGCAGTGTCGGGGGTTGTTGTCTGGTTGAGGGAGCGCCTATGCCTTCATCCCCGGTGTTGTCGCCATGGTGCCACCGCTTTTCACACATTCTGCTACGTTCTTATAGCTTTCAAAATGTTTAATGCGGTTATAGTAACGACTCTCCGGTGTATGGCATACGCCTTTTTCTGTTTTTTTAACGATCGTTTCTGCACTGGCTACGTTCTGTGCAATCACAGGCATAGCAAAAACAGTCGCGAGGGTAAAAGCACAGATTATTTTTTTTTGCATGGTTAATGTCTCCTTATATTATTTTAAAAACCATGGCGGCATTATATCCGCAATTAAAAAAAATACAATCTATTTTTTAAAATAGTCCGCATCTAATGCTAACTCAGCATCGCTCGCGCGCACAATCACTACGTCTGATAATACCGGCGTGGTCACGGTCACTTGCGTCACCGCTTGTGTGATCACTGTTTCCGTTTCCCAGGCCATTGCTTGCTGGCCACCCGTCATCGCTAAATACACTTCGGCTAAAATTTCACTATCTAATAACGCGCCATGTAATTCGCGGTGGCTATTATTGATATCCAAACGCTTGCACAAGGCATCCAACGAGTTCTTTTGGCCAGGGTATGTTTTCCGCGCCAATATCAAGGTATCAATCACGTCCGCGGCATAATCTTCCAGTGGCTTACGCTTTTTCTTTTTGCACAACGATAATTCATAGTCTAAAAAACCCACGTCGAAGGGCGCGTTATGAATAATCAGCGTTGCCCCTTCGATGAATTCAATAAATTCATCACATACATCTTCAAAAAATGGCTTGTCTGTCAAAAAATCTGCCGTGATGCCGTGCACCGCCTGTGCGCCAGGATCAATACTGCGTTTGGGATTTAAATAATAATGGAACGTCCTTCCCGTCAAACGACGATCGATCATTTCAATGGCCCCGATTTCAATCACACGATGTTTTGCAGCTGGGCTTAAACCTGTCGTTTCTGTATCCAAAAAAATGTGTCTCATCAAGGCTTCTCCAACAATAAATCAATTGCTTCGTTTGCTAATAAATCAGCTTGGTCATTTTCCGGGTGGCCGCTGTGGCCCTTTACCCAATGCCACGTGATCGTATGACGCTTCATTTCTGCGGCCAATAATACCCATAAATCCGCATTCTTCACGGGCTCTTTGCTGGCCGTCTTCCAGCCGTTCTTTTCCCAGTTTTTCATCCATTGGGTGGCCCCATTTTTGACGTACTGAGAATCGGTTGTCAAGCTAACTGAGCAGTGTTCTGTTAGGGCACGCAGACCCTCGATGGCGGCCATGAGTTCCATTCGGTTGTTGGTTGTGTTATATTCAGACCCTGACAACGTTTTTATGTGGCCATTGTAGCGCAACACCGCGCCCCAACCCCCTGGCCCCGGGTTACCACGGCAGGCACCGTCGGTATACATTTCCACCACTTTACTCACAGAGGACCTCACATTATTCGAATGCTTCATTTTAGACAAAACTTGTTGCTTTGGCTATTGATGCTGGTTGCCCTGACCCTCAATGCCCTTGCAGATGATACCTCATTAACGTTATCGAGAGGTGACGAAAATGCAGCGATATTACAAGAGTCGCGCGCGCGTTCAATGTGGACCCATATTCAGACGGATATCTTTGGCACGCAAGCTCAAAAGCCGGCCGTTGCCTCCCAGTTGCGCACCTATCAAAAGAACAATGCTCAATTACAGCGCTCCCTCCTGCGCAGTGAACCTTTTCTCTATCATATTGTGACCGAGCTTGAAAAACGTCATCTTCCCCTGGCCTTTGCGTTGTTGCCGATGATTGAAAGCGCCTATGACCCGAAAGCCTTGTCCCAAAAAGGTGCTGCTGGCTTATGGCAGCTCATGCCTGGGACCGCACGTGCTTATGGCGTGACGCAGAATGGTTTTTATGATGGCCGTAAAGATTTATTGGCGTCTACAGAAGCCGCGCTTGACCATCTCACGCATTTGAGTGAGATGTTTAATAATGACTGGCTGTTGGTGCTGGCGGCATACAATGCCGGCGAAGGCACCGTACAGCGCGCGATACGCCGCAATGAACAAGCGAAATTGCCGACTGATTTTTGGTCGTTACGTTTGCCACGTCAGACTCAATTATATGTACCTAAATTGTTGGCCCTCGCTGAGCTGGTTTCTCAAGCGGAGCGTTATGGATTAAAGTTACCTCAGACACCGAAAACACCGATCATTGAATATGTGGAATTGGATTCGCAAATCGATTTGGCTATGGCAGCCCGGTTAGCTGAGATTTCATTGGATGAATTGTATAAGTTAAATCCCGGGTATAAACAACGGAAGAGTAACCCCAATGGCCCTCATCGCATTTTCTTGCCGAGTGACCATGTCGATGTGTTCCAAGCAAACTTGTCGCATCTGCCGCCTACCGTGCGTGCAAGCTGGAAGCCAGTGAATGAAACAGGTGCGAGGAGATTGTGAGGCTTATTGAGTTTAAAATCACCCAGTTATTTCTAGCATTACTAGAATATCCAGCTAAAAAACAAACCCAAACACTTGATCAAGTTTAAAAACAGTACTATATTTCTAGTATGACTAGAATATCTGAAAACAAAATAAACAAACTTATGACGCACCTCTCTCCTGGGAGCGTTGTTACTGCCCAATGGTTAAAAACTCAAGGCATATCCCCTAAATTAGCCTGGTGGTATGTACACTCGGGGTGGCTTGAGCGTATTGGTAATCAGGCATATCAAAAAAAAGGCGAACAAGTAAACTGGATAGGGGCTGTCTCAGCACTGCAAACTCAATTACAACTGCCTGTCCACGTTGGCGGTAAATCAGCTTTAGAGCTGCAGGGCAAAGCACACTTTATCGTCATGCAAGACATCGCACAGGTGACGCTCTTCTCGCGACCTAAAACAAAGATACCATCGTGGATCCACGAACATCCTGTTTGGTCAACATTATTTTCCATCTATTCAACTTCTTTATTTCAACAGGCTGAGACCGATATTTCATTGATAAAAAAAACAATAGAGGGGGTAACGCTACAATTATCTTCCCCCGAACGCGCAATCATGGAATTACTGCATTTGGTTCCACAACATCAATCATTGGATGAAGCCGCATTAATCATGGAAAATTTAGCTTACCTAAGACCTAATCTGGTACAATCTTTGCTTGAAAACTGTTCATCCATAAAAGTAAAACGTTTATTTTTATTTCTAGCAGACAGAAATCAACACGAGTGGTTGTCAGCGCTGGATATGAGTAAAATAAACCTTGGGCAAGGTAAGCGCGTGATCGGAGTAGGCGGAGAATACCATCCAAAATATAAAATATCTGTCCCTAAATTAAAAAAAGAAGGAGAAATTAATGATATCGGAGACATACCTTAAACAAGTAGAACTGCTCTTAAAAATATTGCCCATTGTCAATAAACAGAAATGCTTTTCTCTCAAGGGTGGGACAGCTATCAATTTATTCCTGCAAAATATGCCAAGATTGAGCGTGGATATTGATTTAACGTACACTCCCATCGAACCCAGAAATATTTTTATTCAAAACATCACAGATGCACTAAACATTCTTTCCAAGAACATTAATGACAGTGGGCGTGGTGAGTATCATGCAAAGCCCGTTTTCACAGCAGAAGTTTTTTAAGGCTTATTACCGCGTTTACGTGGCTCTTCGTTTTTCGAGCTAGTCAATGTCAATGCAGCACCTTGCCCCGCAATCTCATTAATGACTTCTTTGACCTTCGCTTCAGCGGTTAACCATACGTTCTTCGTCAGCGGCCCCTTTCCACCTTTCCCATTTTGTAATACTAATTTTAATCGTCCACCTTCCAACTCGGCAGCAATGCGGCAATCTTCACCTTTGTCACTTTTGACCGTTAATTGTAGGTTGCGCGCATCTGTATTTTCATTAAACGCAGCCATCACCTGAGCAACTGTCATGCCTTTTATATCAAACACAACACGCGGCTTGGTCGCATTCATGTAGCTCGTTTGCTTGACTGCGTGGGCTGCTTGGGGAGCTTTTGTTGAATCGTAAGTGGGTGTAGCAGCCGTGCCTTTCGCAACTCTATAGTCGTGAATACCCTGCCTTATCGTTTCTGAATTCATTGCACCATATTTATCATTGTATGCATTGTGCTCAATCACGTTCGCCACATGCGCCGCTTTGGCGTCAACCCTTTGGTGAATGCCTTCGAGTATAGGTTTCAACGAAGAATCGGGGATGTCTTTTAGTCCGGTAGCAGCAACACTCACAGGAAGAATATTTGTTTGAATCGCGACCAAGACGGCTTTGTAATCCTTTGCCAAGGTGCTATCTGGGCTGATTTTTTTCATTTCCAAATAGGCGTTAATCTCTTTCGTTAACAAATCTAAGATGCGCGCTTCTGCATCCGCGCCAGTAAGGGCAACAAGCGCAGGTTGCGTCATCCCTTTAGCATAAAACATCGGGGCAGTATCAAATGGGATGCCATAGTTATGGCCAGATGAGTTGCCTGCTTTTAAATTAATAACGAGTGGGTTCGCCACAGCTTTAACATAGACATCATCAAATGCATTCCTATCTGCGAGCGTTCCCTGCAACAGCAACGTCAACAATACATCAATATTTTGTCGATGAATATCACGTTGATTATCTTGAGCGGTCGTTACACTAACGCCCTCTTCCGTGGATATTTTATCTAATTTTGCTTCCCAGGCAGGTTGCGCGGGCGCAGGAACACCGATGACGTCTGCAAGTGGCTTACCCTCGCGGATGGCATCTTTTGCACGTCCCAATAATACCGAGTACGCTTGGGCTTCTAATTGAAGGGCAGGATGTGCGTTAAGTCCGGCCAGATGATTAGCGATCACAGCATCTGCGGCCGTGATGCGGTCATTCGCTTCAGTTAAAGCCGCATCAGCATCTGTCTTTGCAGCGCGACAAGCAGCTTGACCTGGAGCGGTAAAGGCATGATACCCACGTGCGGCGCCAGCCTCCTGATTGTCGTAGACATATACAACATCATCCGGTGCGGCTAGGGCAGCATCAAGAGGAACATCTAAATTATCAAAAAAGTACGCTTTCGCCCTATCAAGTAACGTGTGATCAGTCAAATCGGCAAGATCGATATCCCCAAAGATATCTGGCTTAAATTCTCTTGTGCTACCATCTTTTTGGACGACCACTATCGTTTGTTGGCGCAGTATTGCAGTCCATTGCACGTCGTATGGGTTATGTACGGCGCCTGTGCCAGCTTGTTGTTCAGCATTATATTTGGCCATCTTTGCTTCAAATTCGCTAAATGCATTTTCGATGACTTGATTATCTGCCTTCGCAAGATCTATCTCGGCTTCAAATGGCGCTCTTCGATCGGCCAAAGCAGCGAGAGACATTGCCTTATATTCTGGGAGCAAGGAGTCCTCGATCTTTATCACCTCTAAGCGACTTTGCCCTCTAAGCACGTTTTTCTCTTCTAATAACTTTTCAATTCTCGTCACAGGCTCTAGAACGCTTCGCTCCTGGTCAGCAAGTATAGGCTTACCTAGAGCAACCAAACGAATATGAGCAGCAGTCTTTGCTTCCTCCAAATCGTGATAAAGATTAATACACTCAGAATCTAGTTTTAGATATGCTTCTTCAACTAGTGCCAATGCTTTAACTTTCTCTACCTCGCCTTCCACCTCCCGCAAAACAGGACTCAATTCGCTTAAAGCATGCTCAACACCTGCCGCATCATCAATGTTCAATTGAGCATTCAGGATGCGATTCTGGTACGTTACGTGTGCCGCTGCAGAAAGACCTAAAGCTTCGTGTAGATTTGCAGAAGCGGCTGCTCCAAGATTTGTAGCAGAAAGTGAGCCTGCAGCCGCAGGAGGTGGATCAAATAACACCTGCTGGAATCGCGCTTTTTTTGATAGCACTAAACCACTGCCAATAGTTATATCATTCCCTTTTTTGAGTTCGTCACGCTCTTTAATCCGACTATTACGAGCATCTTGGCGCCTTTCTAATTCGCTTAAAAAATCAACCGGAGGAGGTGGGGAAGCAGCAGCCGCTACGGCGAGTGACTTCACTAGATTTTGTCGCATAGCATTCAATGCAACCAATTGATCAGTGACTAAAGGGGCAGGACCAGCAGATAGTTTTGGCGAAATAGCCTCTACTTTCGCGGCTGCAATCGCTTCTTTTTTATATGCTTGGAAGTTAGCCTTAACAGTAGTAGGATCTTTCCCAGCACAGATCCCTGCCTCCATGCTGTTAAGCACAATATCATCTTCTTCCAGCTCGCGGCTCACTGCAGCTCTTGCAGCAGTTTCTTTAGCCACGATTTGTATGTAACGGTCAAGTTCTGTATTAGGGGCGGCATTTATTCCATGAAAATGATTTTTTCCTTCATGTTGCACAACAACGTAACCAGCCACCCTAAATGGAGCACCAATGGAAATGCGAGGGTCAAATATTTCCAGTGAACCATCCATGCTGACAACATGCACTGCACGGTTTAAACGGGCTGCTTCTACTAAAATGTCTACCCTATTTAAAGGACGACCAGGTTTTGTTAATTCTATTAGAATGTCAGCATCGGAAGGTTTTTTACCATATTTCTTTTCGAATTCTTTTTGTATGGCAACTTTTAATGCTCTTAAGGCTACGGTTGTCGCTGGAATATCTACACCATTAAACCCAAATTCACCCTTAATAAGATTTACAACATCGTCATCAACGTTAGCAGTAAAATTATCCGCAAAAAGAATTTGATACCAGCGGAAAATGGATTTTCGGTTTATGTCAGCATCAAGCTTCGAAAAGGCAGGATCAGCTTGCAATGCGAGGAGGAAGCTATTAGGGCTCAATGATAGAGTGATTACAATATTCGTAGAATCCTTCAATAGTTCGACCAGCTTTGGTTTTTTGCTGTCAACAATCTTCGTTGCCCCAGCTACTGTAATCTGTCTTCTTTCCCTGTCGCACATGCGGGCTTCATACCAATCCAGTGCAGTTTTATCCACACCAGCAGCTTCGAGGGCAGCTCTGGCATCAGAAACATGTTTTATTTCAGGGATTATTGCAGCCTTAGGGGATGATGAGGGTAAAGCAGCTGCGGTTGTTGCGCCGGAAGCTGCTGTAGGGGCGGTTGAAATCGGGGCAGCTGAGGAATAGGCCTTATTCACAGTAACGAGATCGCTCTTGGTCTTCTCTACTGCAAGAAATCCATCCCTGTAGTTTTTAAACTTTAGTTTAAAGTCACCAGCTTGCCCTCTACAGATTGCACTCTCTGCCGCAAGAAGTGAAGCTTCATCTTTAGCCACCTCGGCCGCTAATGCAGCTGATTCCTTTTCGTTCTCAACGATAATTTCTTTATAACGTTCTATACCATCTTTGTTAATCCCTTGAAAATGGTTAGTACCGTTATGCTGGATATACGCAGGTAGCTTGCCGGCTTCGACATGAAATAAAGCATTTACGATTTTTTTAGGATTCAGGACAGTGGTCTGGCCATCAGCGGCGGAAACAAGAATAATCTCCCGCTTTACTAAAACAGACAATAATACGGCATCCGCAGTGTTGAGCATGCGTGAAGGACTGCCCGTATCATGAAATAATGCGCGAAGCTCTGTAGGGGGGGCTTTATCGAAATCGGGCTTCACAGCAGGAGCCCAATCTTGGACGTCACCATAACCTTTTAGCACTGTGTTCAGCGCTTGTAACGCAGTCTTCACTTGACCAGATTTTGCTTCCGGTTTAACTCCGAAATCATCATTAAATTTTTTAATAATTTTATCGTTAACATTATTAGGAAAATCGCTCGCAAATAGGATGTCATACCATTCGTAGAGCTGCTTGCGAGTATCATTAATATTAAGTGAATTCAGACCAGATGCAACATTCTTCTGCAATGAAAATATCAAGCAGTTATTATTTGTTCCAGAAGTCCCATCAAGGTAAGTAGTGGTCTCTGCCAATAGTTTAAATTTTTCGCCTTGAGCAGCTTGAAGACTAGCTCTTCTGGCTGATTGTTTTATACGTGTGTCAACGTAACGGGTTTCGTACTGGTTAAGCTCGATTTCATTGACTCCAGCCTTCGTCAAATTCCCCTTGGCAGCGGCAAAGCTTTTTTCCTGAGCAATTAAGTCTTCCTCGTATTTTTTAATGCGAGCTGCTCGCTTCTCCTGAATTTCTTTTAATTCTGCTGCTGTCTTCGCCATAACCCCGCTCCCACATCAATTAATACGTCTACTGCTATATAAGTAGTATAGTTAGTCTATCCATGTCTGTAACTGACCAACAACCATTTTTTGGAAAGAGGCAATATATACAATATAAGAGGATAAAGGCGCATTAGGTAACTTCTGCATAAGTCTGGGAGAACATTTAAAATTGCTCTAGAAAAATCCCCCGCCTCGGAATACTCGGCTGCCCCCTTTACAAAGGGGGCGAAGAGTTTAAATCGGAATACTCAGCTGCCCTCCTTTACAAAGGGGGCGAAGAGTTTAAATCGGAATACTCAGCTGCCCTCCTTTACAAAGG
>JBIOEA010000024.1:0-34469 GCA_044445605.1 Gammaproteobacteria bacterium
AAAACGCCATCTAATAAGCTACGATCTTTTGGTGGTAGTACCATTGCCTGTCTCCTTTTATCTGCTAATAAAAAGAGTAGAAGATGGTCTGCCACTTTGCTGACCAATTTCAATTTACAGAACTATTGACGCACCACCACTTACGACTGATGTTTTGCAAACTTTTCGCGATTATTACAGAAAATTAAATGCGTTGATTTAACAATCTCGCTCATGCTTGAGTAACCATTCTTTACGAGAAATGCCACCCGCATAGCCGCCGAGTTTTCCATTGCTATTAATGACGCGATGGCAGGGAACCACAATGGAAAGGGGATTGGCGCCATTGGCATTGGCGACGGCACGAGAGGCCGTTGGTTTTTCGATCATGCAGGCTAATTCAGCGTAAGCACGTGTTTCACCGTAAGGAATCTGTTGCAATGCGCGCCACGTCGTTTGCTGAAATGGAGTTCCGACAAAACCCAGCGGCGTTGAAAATATTTTTAATGTCCCCGCAAAATAATTATCTAACTCCTGCTGAATAGATCGAATAGGGTCTGTCACGCCTAATGTCATCTGAAATGATTTCACATTCACGTGCATCTCATCGGCAAAAGCCAAGCAATAGAGTGCATCTTTGTCGGCCATAGCAATCATGAGGCCAAGTGGCGTTTCAATGGTTGATGACTTGACCTCCCTAAGCTGATATTGTTCCATCTCGCGACCCCCAAGGACAATCAAATTGTATTATTTTTCAAGGTGTTAAAGGCCGCCAAACCACGCTAATGAAATTTGGTCAATGGCCATTATCTAAATTTGGTCAATGGGCATTATCCAAATTTAGGCAGCCCTTAATACAACTTCGGAAAATAATATTCTCCTACTGCAACAGGTATCTTAATGCGCAGTCCTGCGCGCGAAGATGCCGATTGCAATAAATTTTCTTTTAATAACTCACTGACCAATGCGCGTGCTGTCCTTTCTTTTAGGCCGGTAATACGGCTGACATCGAAGCGAGGCACCTCGCCACGTAGCAAGACATCTCGCAGTAAATATTGCGCTTCTAAACGTATGGGTTTTACGTTTGGAATCCCCCCGCGCTGGCGCAATTCGATATAGTACATCATGCGCGCACTTAAACTTTCTAGGTTCAGTAACTCTTGCATAAAATCTAATTGGTCGATGGCTGTTCTTAAAAAAAACTCACAAAAAAATTCCAAGCCTTTTTCAGATAAATTGCCCCGTACATCTAGATCACCTTGTCTTGGCAAATCAGCCATCGCGAGCGCTGCATAATAAGCGTCACGATTGCGCGCCAGGCCCCTGCTCATGCTCCACAAACCATGGGCATCCAATTTTAATTGCTTAAACATCGCCACTGTTAATAAACGCATCACTCTTCCATTACCATCTAAAAAAGGATGGATCCAGGCTAAGCGATGATGACTTGCTGCAATAGCCATTATTTTTTGTATACCGTGCAGCTGTTTAAAATGATAGCGCTGTTGAAAATATTCTAAAAATGAAGGTAGCGCCTTGTAGCTGGGTGCAATATGACCGCCCACTTGAACATCTCGTGCACGTAACATACCAGGCTCGATTATAATTTGCTCCTGAGTACGCGGGTGTAGTATCGTGTAAAAATCAACCGGGAGACGCTGATAAAATGCTCGATGGATTTGAGTAATGAAGTCTTCAGAAAAAATATTTAAATCTGGCGTACCAGACAGCAGCGCATCTATTTCTTGTGCAACTTCCACATGTGCCTTTGCCTCAAGCTGTAGCGCACGTTTAGCTGAATCTTGGGAAAAATCCTCATGCATAGCACGCTCAATATCGAGCAGCTTAGTATTATGCCCCTCAATCAAATTAGAGTAATATGTGTTGGTATATGTCAGTAGATTTGCAATTTCCTGGCAAGTAATAGGATGCAACATGGCTCCCAGACTTTGAGCCTTTTGACTTAAAGTTAAAGCCAAATCGTCCAGCACAGGATTAGCGCTAGGGAGTATAGGTTCCATTTGTGAGGGAAGCGTGTACATTTGCCGGATCAATTTCCTTAGTAACTCAATATAGTATATTGATATTATAGCCTATTTTTAAAAAAATACCATTTTTTAGATGAATAATTGCCGCTTCATTTGCCGGATCAGCCTATCCCTTAGTCCTTCATATAAAAGGCAAATTGAGTCCATGAGCAATTGCGCAATTTTCTAATTGTTTTTTACAGCTCTTTTTTCACTTTCTTGTGCAATTAAATGTTCTTGTGCAATTGAATTAAGCGTATCCCGTGTCTTGAAATCAGGAGCAATATCTCTGATTTCAAAAGTCTCCTCTTGCAGCAGCGGGTGTTTTCTGATTCCCGAGTTCCTCACTGTCTCTTCTAGTTTCATGACTTCTGCAAAATTAAATGGCCCATAGCCATATATACGAACCGGAATAGATGGGGGAGATAGTGTGATAGGGCAGAGGAGGTCCTTGTCGTATGCGTAATCGTCAAGAATATTGATGGGCCTTGCGTTTAACGTATTAATATATTCGATTAGTAACTTGCTTGATGTGTTCGATGGACTCATTTGCCATTGATTTTGAATGGGATTATTCGCAGACATAGCCGCCAGCGCTCGATATCTTTGCGCCTCAGCAGTATGACCAGTGAGAGTAAATCCCTGCGCGATATAATCGACAGAGGCGCCGTACTCTGTTCGATATGTTTCCGCCCAAGCAGCATGACCGCCGACAGCAAATCCTCGTGCGATGTAATCGACAGAGGCGCCATACTCTGTTCGATATCTTTGTGCCTCAGCAATATGTCCGCCGATAGCAAGTCCTTGTGCGATTTGATTGACAGAAGCGTGGTACAGTGTTCGATATCTTTCCGCCTCAGCAAAATGACCGCCGATACCTAATCCTTGTGCGATGTGATTGACAGAAGCCCCGTACACCGTTCGATATCTTTGTGCCTCAGCAAAATGTCCACCGATAGCAAATCCTTGCGCAATGGTATCGACAGAAGCACCGTAAACGCTTCGATATCTTTCCGCCTCAGCAAAATGCCCGCCGAGCGCTAATCCCTCTGCGATGAAATTGGGAGCAGCGTCGTAATCTCTTCGATATCTTTCCGCCTCAGCAAAATATCCGCCGAGCGCTAATCCTCGTGCGATGCAATCGACAGAAGCGCCGAAATCTCTTCGATATCTTTCTACCTCAGCAAAGTGACCGCCGGTAGCAAATCCTTCTGCAATTTCATTGATAGAAGCGCCATACTCTGTTTGGTATCTTTGCGCCTCAGCAATATGTCCGCCGAGCGCTAATCCCCGTGCGATTAAATCGACAGGGGCGCCGTACTCTATTCGATACCTTTCCACCGCAGCAAAATGACCGCCGATAGCAAGTCCCTGCGCGATGACAGCGACAGAAACGACGTGCTCTGTTCGATACCTTTCCACCTCAGCAAAATATCCGCCGATAGCAAATCCTTGTGCGATGCAATGAACAGAAGCGCCGCGCAGCCTAAGAAACTCGACAGCCGGAAGGTTGTATGCTCGAGCAAGTTCCCCGGCAGGAGTTAGCGGTTGCCCGCCTTTTTTTCGAACATTAATGCTTACGCCAATGGCTGGGGCGGCCCAAAACCTAGATATACCCCGACGGGGGGCCGGGGCGATGACACGGTTAAGCCCAATGCTATCATTGTTAATAGCGCACTGTTTTATTACTTCAAATGTCATGCCACACCCCATCTATTAATATCTTACATCAGAAAAAATAAAGTATATTAACTAACAGAGATACTCTACACTACCCCAGTTCGCTTGTCAATCACATGCGATTCCGTTAAAATCAACGAGTTAGGCTTATCGCCCTCATGCAAATTGCCTCTCTAGGCATTTATCTTTACAACTACCTATCCCAGGTGTTAGAATGCTGTCAAACAGCCTGGATGATCCCGAATTATGCCTTATCACATCCCTGACCTGACCATAGATCTAGAGACATGCCTTGCAGGGGCCGACGAAACCACGAAAAAACAATTCGAGGCCCTTATTGTTCTCTTTAACGCATTGAAAGATATTCCCGAAAACAAATGTGAACAGTATTACTATAAAAAAAGCATTGAACAGGAACAATTTAATTTTTATCTTGTGGGCGGAAGGGCCTCTTTCCTAGTCCTTAACGCATTACATCACCAAGGTAAACTTAAGGGCCCATTTTGGGACAAGTTCAACTGGGTGGCCTTTGAAAACAGGTTGGCAGACAATAATGATTTTGATACTCAATTTGCTTTTGACCAACCCAACAGGATCATGTTCCCCAACGACATTCACCTTGGTCCATTTATCACATCGGCAAGCAGTGCGATAGGCGGGCCCCCCCCTGAAACGAAGGGCGCTGATAATAAACACATTTCATGCAGCAATAAAATCATCGATGTAGCAATTCAGCTTAAAAGTATTGATACCATTGACATCACCAACACCAGCTTTAGAATTAATTTATTAACAGGAAAAGTCTCTTGCTTTAGTCAAGAAGGCTTTGAGTTATTGATAAATAAAAACATCGTTGATATGCCAAAGCTGATTGATTACATGATCCCATCAGAACGGAAAAAACGTGCTGATTATTCCAAGATTCTTTTTATGCTGCGGAATTTTGAAAAATTTATCAGTGCGGGTTTTATCTTATCTGAAAAAAATCAACTGTGGCTTGAAACAAAAATTAACATGAACTACGGCTTGTTTAAACAATACGCCGAGAAAAAGATCAATAAACTCAAACGGGAGCACGGTGAGGATAAGCTGTTTCATTTTGAAAATATTCTTGGCAAAAGCCCAACCAGCTGGATGTTGAACCTTGCTTCATTGAGCCTAAAAAATGAAGAAAGCAGAACACAAGCCATGATGTTATCGAGCAAAAAAACCATCAGTGAGGAAGACATCCCTTCTATCCAATCAAAACTGACCGAGCATTCTGATTTGCCAAACGAACACACGAAATGCACAGATAAAAGCAAACCGTTGTCTTCGCCCCCTAGCCCATCAACCGCCACACATTATCCATGCACCTATCAATTACCTCATGCACGCAAAGAAAAGAAGAGGGGTAAAGAAGAAAATGAAATCACGCCTCTTGACATAAACATACTCTTGCTTGAAATTAAAAGAAACGATATGAAATATGTAACAGCCTTCAGAATGCGCTCCCTTCATATTAACCCTCCGGCTGAACTTAGCACTATTATTTATCATCTTGATCAAGATAAAAGCATTCCCTTGGCTAACCCTCGTCAAGCGATCTCATATGGTATCAGTATATTTTTGATCTGCCTTATGATGGCCTATTTTCTTTCCACATCAAACGATCGCGAACATGATCTTCATGACGCATCGGCAACACTCAGAATGCTAGGGATTATTTTTGGAAGTGTGTGTATAGGCGGTTATGCTTATCAGCGTGCATTGTTCCCTTCATGGGAATCTGCGGCGCAAATGGGCCTTGATAACAACCTTGACGAGCTAAGAACAGTGCTTTTAGATAAAAAGTCGACATCACTTGATTTACGTTTGCCACTGGCGCTCACTATTTACTATGGCTCACAGCTCGAAGCGCTAACAAAAAACAAGGAAGTCATCAAAAAGATCATTCATAAGATCCTGACCAAGAAATTTGAAAATCAAACAAATGGTGTTTTTTCATTGATTGATATTGTTTATAAGCTACACACACTTCCACGAGCAAAATTAAGCTATATTTGCGATACTGTGGATGCGCTGGTGTCATTCGACAAGAATGATATACTGACTATTCTTGAAAAAAATGATTTCTACTTTAATCGACATACAAAGCCCGACGAAATGAAAGCCTCATTTATGGACTCCTTAATAACAAAACCTACAGAGCGGAAAACACCTTAATCCTGGGATGTGTTGCTTCTTTAAAAATGGGATATACTGATTCTTTATCAGCAAGGAGAGCTTCCCATGAAATATCCGTTACCCATGCGCATCATGCATTGGACCATGTCCATCATTGTTTTTTGTTTGCTGGCTGTCGGCATTTATATGACAGGGCTGCCTGATGATGCACCCCACAAATATGATTGGTACTTTTGGCATAAATCGTTTGGTTTGGTGATTCTTGGTTTAATTTTTTTGCGTATCTTTATTCGCAACACCAACACAGTTCCCGCGCCTCAGGATGGTATTTCGCCGTTAGAAGTCAAAGTAGCTCTGATTACTCATAAAGTGCTTTATGCGCTGTTGCTCATCGTGCCGCTCTGCGGGTTTGTTCTATCGATGACGTTCATGAAGAGTAATGGTGTTTCTTTCTTTGGATTGTTTACCATTCCGCCATTCTTGCCGAAAAGCGATGCGGTTTCCCACTTATTTGGCGATCTGCACGAAATCTTCGCTTTCACGCTCTTGGCCGTCGTTAGCATTCACGTCTTAGCCGTGATCAAGCATAAGTTCTATGATAAAAACGATGTGTTGAAGAGGATGCTGTGACACAACCTAAACTTACTACACGTCTAGATTTTCAACCTGCAATGCATTGGTTTCAATGAATTCACGGCGTGGTTCGACTTCGTCGCCCATCAACGTCGTGAATAATTGATCAGCAGCCACTGCATCTTCGATCGTTACTTTCAACATGCGACGCGTCGATGGATCCATGGTGGTTTCCCATAATTGATCAGGGTTCATTTCCCCAAGACCTTTGTAACGTTGTACACCTAAGCCCTTTTTAGCTTCCAGCAACAACCAGTCAAACGCTTCTTTGAAGTTCGTAATAGGGAAACGCTTTTCGCCACGTCGAATATAGGCACCGGGTTCGCACAAATGGGTTATATCATGGCCCAATGTTAATAATTGCCCATAATCACGTGACTCAAAGAAATTTTTCTCAACCACATAATGCGATTCAACACCATGCACCGTTTCTTGAATGCGTAATTCATAGCTACGATTCTCTTTGTTTTCCTGCCAATGCAAACTATAGCGGTGGCTATTTGCTTGAATGTTTTCCATGTATGCCAGAACGGCTTTCATCCATTGTTCTGTTTTTTCGTTATCCGACAAATCTTCTGCTTTAAGTGCAGGCACGTGAATGGCTGCTTCCAAGAAACGTTCAGGATAACGGTGTGACAAACGGCTTACCATTTTCATCGCTTCACGGTACGCTTGCAACAGTTTCTCTAACGCAGCCGGGGACAAAGGCGGTGCATCTTTATTCACGTGAAAATGTGTATCATCCAAGGCCAATTGGATTAAATAAGCCTGCATTGCCTCATCATCTTTAATATATTGCTCTTGTTTGCCACGCTTAACTTTATATAAAGGTGGTTGTGCAATGTAGATGTGCCCACGCTCAACAATCGACAACATTTGACGATAGAAAAACGTTAATAACAATGTACGAATATGCGAACCGTCAACGTCGGCGTCGGTCATGATAATGATGCGATGATAACGCAACTTGTCTGGATTAAATTCTTCGCGGCCAATCCCGCAACCTAAAGCAGTAATCAACGTACCTACTTCAGCGGATGCCAACATTTTATCGAAACGCGCTTTTTCTACGTTTAAAATCTTACCCTTCAAAGGCAGAATCGCCTGTGTCTTGCGGTTACGCGCTTGTTTTGCAGAACCGCCTGCCGAATCACCCTCTACTAGGAATAATTCACAGAGAGATGGATCGCGCTCTTGGCAATCAGCTAACTTGCCTGGTAGGCCAGCAATATCTAATACACCTTTTCGGCGCGTCATATCACGTGCGCGGCGTGCCGCTTCTCTTGCACGCGCTGCATCAATCATTTTCGTGACAATAATACGGGCTTCGCTTGGTTTTTCAAGCAAGAAATCATTCAAATATTCAGCAACACAATTTTCAACCACCGGGCGCACTTCGGACGATACCAATTTATCTTTGGTTTGTGAGGAAAACTTTGGATCAGGTACCTTAACGGATAACACCGCCACCAAACCTTCACGCGCATCGTCACCCACGGTAGCGACTTTCGCTTTTTTCGCAAAACCTTCGCGCTCAATATAGGCATTCAGCGTGCGTGTTAGCGCTGCGCGGAAACCTACTAAGTGTGTTCCCCCATCACGCTGTGGAATATTGTTGGTATAACAAAACACCGTTTCTTGGAAACCCTCATTCCATTGCATCGCGAGCTCAACACCGATGCCGTCTTTTTCACCACAAAAATAAATAACCTCTTGATGAATAGGCTTTTTATTTTGATTTAAGTATTCAACGAAAGCACGTGTGCCGCCCTCATATTCAAATGTTTCACCCTGGCCATCGCGCTCATCTTTCAGAATGATGCGAACCCCCTTATTCAAGAAGGCCAGTTCACGTAAACGCCTAGCCAAAATATCGTAAGAGAAAACGGTATTGGTGAAAATGGTATCGCTGGGTTTGAAACGAATTTCTGTTCCCGTTTCCGTGGTTTCGCCAACCACTGCGAGAGGGGCATCCGGTTCGCCCAAATGATAAACCTGTTCGTGAACACTGCCGCTTTTACGAATGCGCAGATAGAGCACTTCGGATAACGCGTTAACAACAGATACACCCACACCATGTAAACCGCCGGACACCTTGTAGGCGTTGTCGTCGAACTTACCACCGGCATGGAGAATCGTCATGATGACTTCAGCAGCAGAACGACCTTCTTCTTGATGGATATCGACAGGAATGCCACGGCCATCGTCGCGTACAGAAACAGAGCCATCGGTATGAATCGTTACTGTGATGTGTGTGCAATAACCGGCTAACGCCTCGTCGATGCTGTTGTCGACAACTTCAAATACCATGTGGTGAAGACCTGTGCCATCATCGGTGTCACCAATGTACATCCCAGGACGTTTACGTACGGCATCAAGCCCTTTGAGGACTTTAATACTGGTTGAATCATAGGCACGTGGGGCGTCTTGGCTCATGGCGTTTCCTTTGGTGAAACTAGGGGCTTTCCCTTAAAATGGGCTTGATTATTGTACCACTTTTCGTTGTATTTCGGGTATATTTTTGTGCTTAATCGAGCATGTTCCACGTGGAACGCGGGGGGTATCTCTAGGCTGTAGGGGAGAAACATCTTTCGCCCTCTTCACGATTTCCAGAACAGAAGGAGATTGTTCGTCACCTTCGCTATATAACCGCTCGGGGGCCCGTCATCTACGCGGCAAGGTCTTTATTTCACCATCGAACAGGCATTGACTTGTCGTTCGCCCCAACAGCTTGGGCTCACTCGAGTAGATATGTCGCGGTTCAATAAAAACCTTGCCGCGCAGATTCCACCCCTCACTATGATGCGTGCGGCTTGAACAATACTGATTTTAGATAGCATTGTTCAAACGAATGTCATCTAATCATACAGAATGGACCACCCCACGTTCCACGTGGAACATCGCCCTAGGTTTATCCCCAGAAAGCTCTAAAAAGGCACTCTTATCGACGCTGGTAAGGCATATCTGTGCATCCAAGGTCGATAAACGCTCACCCAACAAGGCACGCGCCGTGCTATCAAGCTCTGAGGGCAAATCATCAATCAAGAGAATAGGGCGCTTACCTGTCTGTTCTATCATCCAACACACCTGCGCTAACTGTAACCCCGTAACAAATGTCTTTTGTTGGCCTGTTGATAAGACCTGCGACGCAGACTTCTCATTGATTTTTATCTTTAAATCAGCCCGGTGAGGGCCTGCGTGCGTGTATCCCAGGGACATATCTCGCTCATAAGAGGCACTCAAGACTTCGTCCAGTAACACTGTATTGTCCCAGCCAGGATGATAGTCTAGGCTCAGCTCAGAAACCCCTGGCAACCCCTCTAAGGCTACCCTGAAAGCAGGGAAACAAAGGCTCATCACGGCAGCACGTGCCTCGTGCAGCTTAGCGCCCACAGTGGCCAAAAGGGCCGTCCATTGGGGTAAATCTGAACGTGTCCCAGAGCTATAGCGCAAGGCTGCGTTACGTTGCTTGAGTACGCGATGGTATTCTCGCCAAAGAGAATAAAAAGAGGGTTCCACGTGGAACATCATCCAATCAAGCCAGCGGCGTCGTTCTTCTGGAGGATCCGCCAAGAGCTGATAACCATGGATATTCAAGACCTGTACAGGCAGTACCTGCGCAAGCTCCGCTACAGATGACGCAGGCTGATCAGAAATTAAATACTGAGGTTTCTCTTGGGCGCTTTTGATACATTTTAGGGTACCCGAAAATCCGTCCTCGCCTCCATTGATTCTGCCGCCAATTTGGCAGATTTTCTGGCCATTCGCAACGATCGACGTTAATTGTGACGCACGGAATGACTTGCCCGTTCCCAGAATATAAATGCTTTCAAGAATCGAGGTTTTCCCTGCGCCATTATCCCCATAGAAATGATTTAAACCAGGGGAAAGGGTGATGCATTGCGTTGAAAGATTACGTATATGCGTACATTCCAGGAGTTCTAGGGGCATGAGACAGTATCTCCGGAATAATGTGCAACAAGCTTGTTAAAGTCTCAACGGCATGACCACGTGAAACTGCGTCAAACCCGGGACGGCTTCGCCTAGAATCACTGCCGAACAACTGGGATCTATCAACTTTAACGCAACATTACCTGCAGGCAAAGTATTTAATACATCAAGCAAATAGCTGGCATTGAAGCCGATTTCGAAAGGTCCACCCTGATAAGATAAATGAATTTCAGCTTCTGCCTCTTCTTGTTCAGGGTTGTTCGCAACAATTCGAAGCAGATCGGTACCCAATAGAAGACGTACGCCGCGGTTCTTTTCATTTGATAGGGTAGCAGCGCGCAGGAGGGCTTGTTTCAACGTGTCACGATCCAATCCAAGCTCCATGGTCGCAGGTGGCGGGACAACACGCTTATAGTCAGGGAATCTGCCTTCAATCAGTTTTGTTGTAAATTCAGTTCCAGGTGTTTTAACAACCAAGATATTGTCATTGATAGCGATTTCGACCGGATCAGACGTATCATTCAGCAAAGAAATTAATTCCATGACGGCTTTGCGCGGGACAATCACGTGTATTACCGGCTGGGCAGGAAAAAGGGCCGAGGCACATTCATTTACAGCCAATCTGTGCCCATCTGTTGCGATCAGACGCAATCTTCCTTCTTCTGTTTCGAAAAGCATGCCATTGAGATAATAGCGAGTATCATTATTAGCCATGGCAAAACGCGTCGATAAAATCATCTGCCTTAAAAGGTTTTGGGGGAAATTTGCAGCTATCTTCGGTAAACCTCTTTGAATAGAATGAAAATCTGCTGCTGGAAGCGTCGAAAGAACAAAACGAGAACGTCCGTTCTTTAAAATAAGGCGATCCCCTTCTAATTTGCAGTGAACATCTTCGTTCTCAGGCAAACTTCTGCAAATATCAAGTATCTTACGAGAAGGTGCTGTAACCTCACCAGAAGTAAAACTCCCTTCTAAAGCACCTTTTGCCGTCAGCTCAATTTCAAGATCGGTGGCAGTCAACGAAATTTGCGCATTTTCGACGCAGATCATGACATTCGACAAAATTGGAAGACCTTGCTTCTTCTCAGAAACACCTGATACCTGCTGAACGAGCTTGAGCAGTTTTTCACATTTTACGGTAAATTCCATCATAAACCCCGACGTTCGATGCAATTAAGAGGATAAAATTCTCACAAGATCCGTCCAATCTTCTTGGATCTGACTATCTGTGTCCAACATAGCTTTAATAGTCCGGCAAGCATGAAGTACCGTTGTATGGTCTCGGCCACCAAAAGCATCCCCGACCTCTGGCAAACTATGGTTTGTCAGCTCTTTGGCAAGTGCCATCGCCATTTGACGTGGACGAGCCACCGAACGAGACCGGCGCTTCGATAGTAAATCTGCCACTTTGATGCTGAAATACTCAGCCACGGTTCTTTGGATATTGTCGATGGTGACGAGCTTGTCTTGCAGGGCCAATAAATCCTTAAGAGACTCTTTCACGAATTCAATGGTGATGTCTTTGCCGGTGAAACGCGCATTCGCCATCACACGTTTCAACGCGCCCTCAAGCTCACGGACGTTCGCACGAACGCGCTTAGCAATAAAGAAAGCCACATCATAAGACAACGCAATACCCATCGCTTGCGACTTACTCATTAAAATCGCCACACGGGTTTCAAGCTCAGGCGGCTCAATTGCCACCGTTAGGCCCCAGCCGAATCGAGATTTCAAGCGCTCTTCAAGGCCAGTAATCTCTTTAGGGTAACGATCACTTGCAATAATAAGTTGTTGCTGGCCTTCAAGCAGGGCATTCAGCGTATGAAACAATTCATCTTGTGAACGTTCTTTACCCGCAAAAAACTGAATATCATCCAGCATTAAAACGTTACGAGAGCGGTAAAAATCTTTAAATTCACTGATCTGATTATTCTGGAGCGCCTTCACCATGTCGGCAACAAAACGCTCTGAGTGAATATATAACACTTTGGCAGCAGGATTACGTTCAATAATAAGGTTACCAATCGCATGCATCAAGTGGGTTTTACCTAAACCAACGCCCCCATAAATGAACAGCGGGTTGTAAACAGTGCCCGAGTGTTCGGCCACCTGAATAGATGCGGCACGACCCAATTGGTTCGACTTACCCTCAACGAAAGTATCGAATGTGAATTCTTTGTTCAGATTTGTCGTGCCTGAGAACACGGGCGCACTCATGGATGATTTAGTATTGCTGGTCGGTGCAGCGGGCGCAGAATGAGAAGCAACAGGTGCTGAAGTAGGATTGCCACCCGACTTCCGTCCCATTTTCAATAAGACGTGCGGAGGATTAGATGGATAAAGTTGTGACAGCAGATCTTTAATGATCACCAAATAATTATCTTCGACATAACCGCAAATAAAACGATTTGGCGCAAAAAGACAAAGTCCTTCCTCGAGCATTTCTGCTTGAAGCGGAAAAATCCACGTATGATAATCGGTTGGCGTCAGCTTATCTTCTAAGAACTGCAAGCACTGATGCCACAGCGACAGTGTGCTAGACATTGGCACCTCCCAGGCCTAAAGGAACACAGTATAACCTTTTTTTCAGAAAAATATCTTCGTTTTGCGTCTGAGGTTAAAGAATGTCATAATGTCGAGCTTGGGCGCCCCACAAAGTGCCCCTACAGTTTTGGGAGCAACAACAATGAAGACCACCTCTTCGTTTACCACGGGCCTTGGTCTATTCGCCATGTTTTTCGGCGCAGGCAATGTCGTGTTCCCTTTATTTGTCGGCATGAAAGCCGGCGATGAAGTTGGGTTTGCCATTCTTGGCTTACTCCTAACGGCTGTTGCCCTTCCTATGGCTGCCGTGCTTGCAATGGTCGAATTCAAAGGCGAACAAAAAGCATATTTCGAACGCGCGGGGAAATGGGGTGGAAGGGCATTACTCTTACTATGTCTTTTTTTACTCGGTCCCTTTTTGGTTGTTCCCAGGACGATTGCCGTCGCACATTCGGCCATCTCTGAAACGATGATGCCCATCTCACGGGAAACATTTGGCATCCTCTATTGCATCGTCATTACCATTCTATCGTTGAACACAAAAACAATGCTTGCCTTGATTGGCAAGGTATTTACGCCATTGATGTTGATCTTACTGGGTTGGATCATTGTCACAGGCATCATCACCCCCAAAACGTCCACGATCGACGCACCCGCATTGCACGGATTTTTCTTCGGATTAAAAGAAGGGTACTTTACACTTGATGCCATTGCTGCTTTAGTCTTCGGGCAATTCATCTATGTGCAACTGCGACAACAACGTCATGATATGACACATGTTGATTTCAAGAAGCATGTTATCCAGGCATCGTGTTATGCGGGCATCCTATTAAGCCTGGTCTATATTGGCTTGGCATACATTAGTCATAAACAAGCCGATACGACAATGTTACAACCTGATCTTAAGCAGGCATTGCTGATTTTACTGAGCGTTAAAATGTTGCCACAACAGTTCATCGGTGTGGCAGGCATTATCATTGCATCGGCCTGTATCACCACAGCGTGCGCGCTATCTAAGATTTTTGCGGATTATTTACATCATTATTTGCGTCACTACACTCAAAAAATCACCGAAACACATTGCCTGATTTTCACCATCATTATTGCGTATGCAGTGAGCTTGCTAGGATTTAATGAGCTGATGGCCTATTTTGCACCCGTGATCATCGCCTGCTATCCCGTGTTTATATTGCTCACCATTCACGCCTTCGTGAAAGATAGGGTTCCTGCCTGGGTAATGCCCTACGCCATCACAGCGAGCCTCCTGCTGGGTGTAGCAGGGGTATTCTATCCCTTCTAGATCAGCTGGCATTGTTATTGCCACACTAAACTAAAAATCCTGTGTAGAGGCAACATATCTTTCGCCCGACAAACAGTCTCAAACAATCCTGGGCATATCACCCCCTAAGCTGGGTATATCTCCTGTGCATAACCTACCGCTAAGAACAGGGGAGTGAGTTATCCACAGATTTCTTCACCGTGGCTCCCAGGAGAGTGATCGGGTTTTCCACAATAAATATCGCTGTAACACACTGAAACAAATAAAGAATTAAAAGTTATGCACAGAAAGTGCGTTTCCTTATAGTAATCATATTTCTTTTAAATAAACATTAATAATGATAAGTGACGACATTGTCACTCCACGTTGGCTAGCATACTAAGGCTTAGGGCCGTCTAAATTTTCCTTGTGGATAAAACTGCCTGAACAAGGCTAACAAGGGGTGTGTAACGTCATGCCTCCCAAAGACCATCTACTTATACACAGGGCCAGGGGGTGCTACCCCATTGCTTACACACATGATCAGGCGATACCTAACCGAATGATAAATATAAAATTTACCACCTTACCCACAGATAATGCTTTCCCCTATAGCGAATATCAAGTTCTTCATACTAAATACTTATTTCTATAAACAAAGAACAAAGATGAAAAAAGTTGAAAATAGGGCTATTCAAACGCCTCTTGTTTAGCTAGAATGGGCGCTTACGATTTTTTACACAGGTGTATCAATGAAAAGAACCTACCAGCCAAAGAAAAAGAGACGGGTTAAGACCCACGGCTTCCGTGCTCGCATGGCAACCAAAGGCGGACGTAAAGTCATCGCTGCTCGTCGTAGCAAAGGCCGTAAACGCTTAGCGCCTACTGCATCACGCTCCGCGTAAGCGAAGTAAAGGCACGACCTTGATGTTTCAAAAAGAGAATCGACTGCTTAAGTCAGAAGATTTTGGCTTTGTCTTTAAGAAACCACTGAAGGTCGCTGGCGAATCCTTTGACCTCTACGTCAGAGCAAATAAGCTAAGCCTTGCCCGTCTAGGCTTAGCTGTTCCCAAGAAGGCTGTTAAACACGCCGTCACACGTAATCGCATCAAGCGAGTATTCCGAGAATATTTCAGAGCTGAACAATCTTCTTTGCAAGGTTTTGATGTTGTTGTCGTGGTAAAAAAACCCATGGCAGCGATTGATACCAAAAACCAAGCAAAAGTTGTCGCAGAACATTGGCAATACATGATGGGGCGGTTGAAACCATGAGGTGGCTAAGCCGTGGCATTGTCCAATTATTTTTGGCGTTGATTGCCACTTACCGCTATTGTATCAGCCCACTTTTGGGGTATCATTGTCGCTTCACGCCCAGCTGCTCTGAGTATGCAGCACAAGCCTTTCGTGAACACGGGGTGTTTCATGGGTTGAAGTGGAGTGTATTGCGGATTTTGCGCTGCCATCCTTGGGGTGGTTCAGGGCATGATCCAGTTCCTTAGGCCAAACAGAAGAAGATTATTTATGGATTTTCAACGTAGTTTTTTACTGGCGGGCATGTGCCTAACAGCCTTTATGTTGTGGACTGCTTGGCAAGAAGAGCATTCTCATGTCGCCCCTGCACCAACCGAAACGGCTACGCAAGCCATTACGGATGCTCATGCGATAATGAGCCCCTCTATACAAGGTGCTGATGTTCCTCCCGTATCGCTGGCCGTTGTATCAACGCCAACGGATGCACATGCTTCTACAAATTCATCTCACCCTATCTCCAGCGACGTTATCCATATTAAAACAGACGTACTGAATGTGATGGTGGACAAGCGTGGCGGCAATGTCATCGAAGCAAAATTGCTGAAATATGCTCAAACCCAGGATCCTAACAGTCCTCCGGTTGAAATTCTGAATCCAACCGCCGAAACATTGTATATCGCACAAAGTGGATTGGCCGGCCCGATGGGTCCTGATAGCGCCGAGCATGGTCAAGCCATGTTTCATGCAGCCTCTAGTGAATACACATTGAAAGAGGGCGAAGATGCACTGATTATTCCTCTTACCTGGCAAAAGGACGGTATAACAGTCACCAAAAATCTGCGCTTTGAGCGTGGTGGTTACGTGATTGGTATTGATTATCATATCGACAACCAAGGTACAACACCTTGGGTGGGGCAGTTCTACGGGCAAATCAAACGTGCTCAAGTTGCACAGCCTTCGAATGGTTTCATGGGTTTCTCCACCTACAATGGTGCGGCGATCTCCACACCTGAAAAGCATTACCAAAAAGTAACGTATAAAGAAATGGCGAAAGAGCCATTGAGTGTGACGACCAGCAGTGGCTGGATTGCAATGCAACAGCATTACTTTTTGACAGCCTTTATTCCTCACGCTGATCAACAGTATCAATTCAAAACATTTTTACCGACAGATAACATTTACCGTCTTGCGATGCTGGGCCCAACACTCAATGTGTTACCCGGTCAAAAATTAGAAACAGGCGCTAAATTATTTGTAGGCCCCGAGGATACGTCCTTGTTAGAAACCATCGCGCCTCACTTGGAGCTCACGATCGATTACGGTTGGTTCTGGATGATTTCTCAAGGCTTATTCTGGGTGCTCGATCAGTTTTTCAAATTGTTCGGTAACTGGGGTGTTGCGATCATCCTGACAACCGTGCTTGTTAAGGCACTGTTCTACAAGTTATCTGAGAAGAGCTATCGCTCGATGGCGAACATGCGCAAGATTCAGCCGAAAATGGAAAAGCTGAAAGAAAAGCATGGCGACGACAAGCAAAAAATGAGTCAAGCGATGATGGAGCTTTATAAGATTGAAAAAATCAATCCATTGGGTGGTTGCTTGCCTATTTTGGTTCAGATCCCTGTGTTTATTGCTCTGTACTGGGTATTGATTGAAAGCGTTGAACTGCGTCATGCACCTTTCATGTTGTGGATCCACGACTTATCCGCGAAAGATCCTTACTACGTCTTGCCGCTGATCATGGGTGCGTCGATGTTCATTCAGCAAAAGCTGTCACCACCGCCATCAGACCCAACGCAAGCGAAGGTATTGATGTTGATGCCGATTTTCTTCACGGCCATCTTCCTAAACTTCCCTGCTGGATTGGTTTTGTACTGGGTAGTGAATAATATCCTGTCCATCAGCCAGCAAGCATGGATTATGCGTAAGCATGGGTAAACTTTTTTTGGCCTCATGCTAAATCAATGGGTTACGCAAATCAATGGCTTAGTTAATTGACATAAGTGGTTTCATGGTCCAACCTTAAGAAGAGGGGAATTGTTGTCCCGTAATGATTGAGGTATGGATCATGCGTCAAAGAACAGGTCTGACAGAGCCAGAACGTAAGAAGTCCGAGCAGGTTCGCGTTGATAAGCATCCTGCTAGGCAATTGCCACGGCAAAGAGTCGAGGCTCAGAAATCTGAGCACATGCGCGTTGATACACGCCCTACTCGAAGATTCCAGCGTCCATTGGAACATCTAGGACCCGCGGGCGCGTTGAAAGACGTCAATGCATTGAATCCAGTTGTACATCCTCATAAAGAGCACAGAAAGGGCGAACATTTATTTGCTCAACAGGATGCTGTGTCACCCATGACATTTGGGCACATTCACTTTGATCCACATGCACACCTTTTGTTTGCTGACGCGATTAGGGGCGAAGAGCATATCCACTGTTCCATTACGGAAGAGGCATTGCAAGCGTGTTATCACGTCGAAGCGAATGAAGACGCAATGAAAAAGTGCGTAAAAGCTCACGCAGATGATATTGCATATGCGGTGGAAAAAAAATGTTTAGCTGACAAATCCATGGATAAGAGCAAAAAGAAAAGTATCCATCTTGAAAAGAGGGATTTGCAGGTTAAATAGCTTAAGCTAGGATCTGTTATTAGCCCCCTTAGTTGTGTCATAATGCCCACCATTATGAACACGACACCGAACACTACCATTGCCGCTATCGCCACGCCCCCAGGAATCGGGGGTGTTGGCATTGTGCGCGTCTCAGGGCCCCTGGCAAGGAGTATTGCCCTGGGGGTGGTCGGAGATATCCCTAAGCCTCGAGAAGCGACCTTAGCGGTATTTAAAGATGAACTAGGGCGGGCTATCGATCAAGGGTTAGCTATTTATTTCCCTGGCCCTCATTCCTTCACCGGAGAAGATGTCCTGGAACTCCAAGGGCATGGTGGCCAAGCGGTATTGCAAGCCATCTTGAAGCGCGTTTACGCTTTAGGGGCCCAACCCTCCAAGCCGGGTGAGTTCACTGAGCGGGCGTTCCTGAATGACAAGATGGATTTAAGCCAGGCGGAAGCCGTAAGCGACCTAATCCATGCGACGACAGAGCAAGCTGCTCGAGCGGCCATGCGCAGTCTATCGGGGGTGTTCTCCAAAAAAGTGACCGCTTTACATGATACGCTTATCCGCCTAAGGGTTTTTGTAGAAGCAGCAATCGACTTTCCCGACGAAGACATTGAATTCATTCAATCTGAACAAATTGGCGAGCAGCTCAACGAAATTCAAGCCCAAGTTGATCAATTGAAACGTCAAAGTGAGCGGGGATTAATTTTGTCGCGAGGCCTGACAGCCGTGATTGTTGGCAAGCCTAACGCCGGCAAATCGAGTTTATTGAATTTGCTTGCTGGAGATGATATTGCCATTGTGACAGATATTCCTGGAACAACGCGCGATTTAATTCAAACCAAAATAGCGATTGATGGGATTCCACTTTATATCATTGATACTGCAGGGCTACGTGAAACAACGGATGTCGTTGAACAAATGGGTGTTGAGAAAGCATTATCTACGATTAAAACAGCAGATTTGATTTTATGCGTGGTTGATTCGACACAACCGAATGAACCTCTGCCTGAGCTGCAAAACGTTGATCCGGAAAAGTGCATCTATTTGTACAATAAAAAAGATTTGCTCGCTCCAAACAATATTCATGCTGACGCATTGTATATTTCGGCCAAGACAGGCGAAGGCACAGAAGCATTATATGATGCTTTAAGAAAACGACTGACATTCGAAGATGTCAGTGATGATGTGTGCAGCGCGCGTGCACGGCATCTATCGGCCATTGTGACAGCATCGGATGCATTGCAATCAGGCGTTCAACAACTCGCGCACGGTTCCATAGAATTATTAGCGCAAGAATTGCGCGAAGCACATGATGCACTCGGTAGTATTGTAGGCAAGATGACGTCTGATGATATGTTGGGCGAAATATTCAGTTCTTTTTGTATTGGTAAATAAAAAATGATGAACGAAACGATGTTTGATGTGATTGTTGTGGGTGGTGGCCATGCAGGGACAGAAGCGGCCCATGCCTGCGCGCGCATGGGGGCGAAGACATTGCTCGTGACGCACAATGTTGAAACGATTGGGCAGATGTCGTGTAACCCTGCGATTGGTGGCATTGGTAAATCCCATTTGGTGAAAGAAATTGATGCGATGGGCGGGGTGATGGCACGCGCGACGGATCTTGCGGGTATTCATTTTCGTGTATTAAATGGCAGCAAAGGTCCAGCGGTTCGTGCAACTCGCGCACAAGCCGATCGCATGTTATATAGAAACGCGATTCAACAATTTATCTTCGCCGAAAAAAATATCACGGTGTTTCAGCAAAGTATTGAAGATTTAATTGTTGAGAATGATACTGTCAAAGGTGTTATCACACAAACGGGCATTCATTTTTATGCAAAATCTGTTGTGTTGACGACAGGAACATTTTTGGGTGGCGTGATTCACCTAGGCTTGAAGAATTTTCAAGGTGGCCGCGCAGGTGATCCGCCAGCGAATGGTTTATCGAAACGATTACGTGCGATGCCATTCCGTGTTGGACGATTAAAAACAGGCACGCCGCCACGTTTGGACAAGCGCACTGTTCGTTTAGATTTATTAGAAGAGCAGCATGGTGATACTCCATTACCTGTCATGTCCTTCATGGGGGATGTGAGTGAACATCCTCGACAAGTGCCGTGTCATATTACACACACGAATGAAAAGACACACGACATCATTAGAGAAAGTTTATCTGAATCCCCCTTGTTTTCGGGCGACATTACGGGGCGCGGCCCACGTTATTGTCCGTCGATTGAAGATAAAATTCATCGATTCGCCGATAAAACATCGCATCAGATTTTCGTTGAACCAGAAGGGCTCATGAGTAATGAGCTTTATCCCAACGGCGTATCAACAAGTTTGCCGTATGAGGTGCAGGTGCGTTATATTCGCTCGATGTATAGTTTTGAAAATGCGCACATCACGCGACCTGGCTATGCGATCGAATATGATTTTATGGATCCGCGCGATTTAAAAACAAACTTTGAAACAAAATTCATTCAAAATTTATTTTTTGCAGGCCAAATCAATGGCACAACAGGTTATGAGGAAGCTGCTGCACAAGGCATGTACGCAGGGATCAATGCAGTATTGAAAGCGCGTCATGAGCCTGCGTTCACCTTGAGCCGAAACGAAGCCTATTTAGGGGTGCTTGTTGATGATTTGCTGACACAAGGTGCGCCAGAGCCTTACCGTATGTTTACTTCACGCGCCGAGTATCGCTTATTATTGCGTGAAGACAATGCAGATTTACGTTTAACGCAAAAAGCGCATGAACTGGGATTGGTCGATGAATCGCGCATCACACGGTTCACAGAAAAATGTTCTGCGATCGATGCGGAAATGCTGCGATTAAAAAAGACGATCATTCATCCGGGAACACCGATAGCCGCCATGGTTGAATCCTTGTCGGGAACACCGATGACGCGCGAATATTCGTTGAGTCATTTATTGTTGCGGCCAGAAATTACTTATGAGTTATTGAAAGCGGATGCGCAATTTTCAGCCGATATGCCGAACGAAGAAGTGGTCTTGCAGGTTGAGACGCAATTAAAGTACGCAGGATACATTGAGCGTCAACAACAAGAAGTGGATAAACAAAAGAAACATGAAACAACGCGCTTACCATCGTCTTTTGATTATAAATCCGTGAAAGGGTTATCCACAGAAGTATGTGAGAAATTGAATCAGCATCAGCCGGAAACGATTGGATTAGCTTCGCGCATTCCTGGTATTACGCCTGCTGCCATATCATTGTTACTCATTCACCTAAAGAAATATATGGCTCATGCCTGATAAAATTTCGATTTGCATTTGCTTTTCTATGTGCTAAAGTTGCTGGATGAAAAACAGATTGCTGATAGGGACATTATTTCTTTTGCCTGCCGTCGCCGGATATGCAGACGGTGAGATCTATGAGTCAGCAGGTATTGCCCCGCAATTTATTTTCGAATTAGACAAGGATAATGTGTTTGGGGCTTTGTTTGAGGCAGGTTCTGACGGTTATTATCGTGGCAATCTAACTTTCGCTGCTCAAGGTAGCGAACAGCATTGGTTTAAGTTTTCAGGCGAATATTTATTAGAACATCAAGACATTAATTTTACGTACGATCCCCGCCAAATCTGGGTTGATCAATATGCGGCAGGGGCAACGTATCAATTTTTCCCGATGGTTCGCTCGCCCGTTGCTTTATTGGCAAATGCGTATGGCAGTTATACACCGAGTGAAAACGTTAACAGCTATCAGCGGATTGCAGAAGCCATCGCTTATGGCGGTAATGCCGGTTTAACAGCATTTTTCTCAACGCGGACGCAAATTGAAGCCACATTACGTTATGACGTTGTAACATTTCATCAAACCTTTTCCCCAGATACTACCGAGCAAGGGCTAGGCGGCTCGGGGTTCCTCAAGCAATACTTTGGTTGCCGTTATAACATGATAGCCGGAACGGATATTACCTCTATCTATAATAATTATTATGCTGCGTTTAATGTTTTGTTCCCTGTCGGCATGCAAGCAGTCCAGGTAGGCGTGAGGGGCCAGTACAACGATCCGCATGATAATTTAACGCGTTCATTGGTTGGTTTGGTAACCTTTGGCCTTCAACCACAGCAAAGCTGTAATCCTGCTGTTACTCAAACACGCGAAACATTAGCATCGTTTGCTTCTCGTCCTGCTGTCTACATGCCAACCGTATTGGCGAAGTTGGATGAGGAGCTAGAAAATAGTATTACTGTGTTTATTCCGAATCTGACGCTGGATGCTATCCATAATCCACTCGACATCAGCTCGTATTTTAGTGCCTTTACGCCGGGTCCCCTGACCTATACTTACAGCAGTGCGCTCCCATCAGGCATCTCATTTGATGGTACAACTGGCACCTTCCTGGCAACACTGCCCGTCACTCCGGCTACCGGTACATTTACCGGTTCTGTGACAGCCACGAATAGTAACGGTCAAACGGTGACATCGAATGTGTTCAATGTTTTCTACGTTTTCTTTTAGTTCCTTTACCGTCTTGAAATTAAACAGATTATTGTTGCTAACGTTCTGAACGTTAGATGCCGGTTTGCGGTAACCTAGGAACCAGGGTATGATCCCCCGCAACATTACTGACTGAGTGAGAATGGAAATGCAGTCATACTCCGAGACACTTCGCGCTTGCCTAGCAGAATACTTGCCACAAGCCCCCATCACCTTGCCAGAAAATGCGCTGGAAGATTTTGTCACGTATTTGACATTGATGTCGCGCTGGCAGAAAGTATTTAACCTGACGGCGATCAAAACGCCCGAAGCACAGGTAACGCATCACATCATGGATGCGTTATCGATCATTCCGTATTTAGAAGGGCAACGTTTCATTGATGTGGGCACGGGTGCGGGTGTGCCTGGCATCGTGTTGGCGATTGCAAAGCCAGAATACCAGTTGACTTTATTGGATTCAGTCGGCAAAAAAATACAGTTCTTGCAACAAGTGAAAATGAGTCTTAAGCTGAATCAAGTAGAACTGGTGAACAGCCGCGTTGAGGCGTATCATGCAGATCCTTTATTTGACGGTGTGATCACGCGCGCATTTAGTTCGATTAATGATATGCTGGCGGGCACGAAGCATCTTTGCAAGCAAGACGGCTTGTTTTATGCGATGAAGGGGCAGCTGCCACAGGATGAGCTTGCGGCATTACCAACAGGTTTTGAGGTGAGGGCAACACATACGTTGCACGTGCCAGGATTGGATGCAGAGAGGCATCTAATTGTAATGCGCGGGAATACCTCTTCCCTCCCTTTGTAAAAAAAGGGGGGCGTGGGTTGGAGAGATTTGTACTCACCTCTTCCCTCCCTTTGTAAAGGGAGGTGGCCGTAGGCCGGAGGGATTTGTATACAGGGGAACACAAATGAAAATCGTCGCCATGGCGAATCAAAAGGGCGGAGTTGGCAAGACAACGTCATGCGTTAATTTAGCTGCATCGTTAGCGGCGGCAAAGCGCCGAGTACTGTTAGTGGATCTGGACCCACAAGGCAATGCGACGATGGGCAGCGGCGTGCAAAAGCATGCTGTGCGCTATTCCGTCAATGAGGTGTTGTTAGGAACGGCGACGGCGAAAGAAGCAATCATCAAAGGGACGGTAGGCGGATATGATGTATTGCCATCGAACGCTCGGCTAACGGAATCTGAAGTTGGCTTGTTATCGCAAGATAATCGTGAAAAGCGATTAAAAACAGCCTTGAGCGATCTCGATGATGATTATGACTATGGGCTAATTGATTGTCCCCCTTCGCTCAATATGTTGACCGTGAACGGCTTGGTCGCGGCGAATTCGGTGATTATCCCAATGCAATGCGAGTATTATGCGTTGGAGGGGTTATCTGCCCTGGTTCAGACGATCAAGACGCTGACGCAAGCGGCCAACCCGGGGTTGACGATTGAGGGCTTACTGAGAACCATGTATGATCCACGCAATGGTCTGGCTCAGGCTGTGACGGAAGAGCTCATCAAGCACTTTGGGGATAAGGTCTACAAGACAGTGATTCCCCGGAACGTACGTCTGGCCGAAGCGCCGAGCCACGGGCTGCCTGTGTTACACTACGACAAATATTCCCGCGGTGCTGCTTGTTATTTGGCTTTGGCGGGCGAATTTTTGAAGCGGCAACCGGCTGATCCATTATATGGAGTGCCCGCGCAGGCGCAGGACGTTGAGACGATTCTGTAGGGGCGAAACATCTTTCGCCCTTTTATAATAGGAATAGGGGAACAACATGGCAAAAAGGTCTATTCTCGGCACACCGCTTGGTTCACTTTTGAGCTCTGCCATCATTGAAGAGCCGGTACCGACGGCGCATGCTGATTTAACCTCGATGGCGATCACTTCCCTATCGGCCGAGAAGTCTGGTTTGATGCAGATTGCCGTTGAAAAGCTGGTGCGTTCGCCTTATCAACCTCGTCGGGTATTTCAAGAAGCTGCCCTGCAAGAACTCGCTGATTCAATCCGTTCACAAGGCATTATTCAGCCGATTGTGGCTCGCGCATTGCCTGATAAAACGTACGAGATCATCGCAGGTGAGCGTCGTTGGCGTGCTGCCCAGTTAGCAGGGCTGAATGAAGTGCCTGTGATTGTGCGTGACGTGGACGATGCGACGGCCACGGCGATGGCCATCATTGAAAACTTACAACGTGAAGATTTAAATCCGATTGAAGAAGCAGTGGGCCTTGAGCGCCTAATGACACAGTTTGGCCTGACGCACCAGGCGGTAGGCGAGCTGGTGGGTAAATCCCGCGCGATGGTGAGTAACTTATTGCGTCTGTTGACCTTGCGTGATGAAGTGAAAATGATGGTTGAGCAGGGTGAGCTTGAGATGGGCCATGCGCGTGCACTGCTGGCTTTGTCGAGTATTCGCCAACTTGAAGTCGCTCGTCTTATTATTGCGAAACATTGGTCTGTGCGCCAAACAGAATTATGCGTGCGGAATTTATTGAATGCTGGCGAAATGCCTAAAGAAGCGCCCGTGAGGACACAAGACCCGGATGTCGCAGCGTTAGAGCAGCGGTTGGGTGAGGTGCTGGGGGCGAAGTTACAAATCGATCATCTTCCTAATGGGCGAGGAAAACTGGTGATCAGTTATCATTCGCTGGAAGAGTTAGATGGGATTATTGCGCATATTTCATAAAGAGGCTTATTGACGATGTTGGCGACGAGGTTTCCGGCTAAATTATTTTTGTTATTTTCTATTGTCCTCGGAACGGCGTGTGCAGTAGAGCCATTACCCGAGAATTTAATTCAGCTTGACAGTAAAGAAGGTACTGTCATGTTGAAAGAAGACGCAAATCAAAACACAGTAAAAATGTTGGCTCACTTCACCACACAAGACACGGTGACTTATTGCGGTGTGGCCAGTGCGGTGATGGTGTTGAATTCGATAAACATTCCCGCACCGGTTGATCCCGCTTATACGCCGTACGCATATTTCACTCAGGACAATTTTTTTAATGACAACATGAGCGTCAAGCCTGAAAACGTGAAACAGAATGGGATGACGTTGTCCGAGATGGCGCAAGCAATAGCGACGTATGGTGTCAAGGCCACGGCTTATCCTGCAAATGAGCTCAGTTTAGAGGCATTCCGAAAGATAGCCACAAAGGCACTTGCTCAGGATGGGTATGTAACGGTAAATTTTTTAAGAACGGCCTTACAAGAAGTCGGGGGTGGTCACCATTCTCCATTGGTTGCTTACGATAAGAAGACGGATCGTTTCTTGTTGTTAGACGTTGCGCGTTATAAATACCCTGCTTACTGGGTGAAAACGGAAGACTTGTGGAAGGCAATTAACACGATGGACGGGGTTAATTCGCGCGGATTTATCGTGATTGGGCAATAATCCCTTTCCATTCTTTATCGGTCACTGGCATTACTGACAGGCGGTTCCCCTTTTTCAAGAGCTGCATCTCTTGCAACAATGGATTTTGGCGTAAGGCTTCCAGCGTAATGATGTTGGAGAACTTTTCCTCCAATTCAAACTTGACGCCATACCAGAGGGGTTTAGTGTGATGAGAATCGGGGTCGAAGTAGTCAGATTCGGGATCAAAAGCGGTATTATCGACGCAGCCGGCCTCGGTGATACGAATGATGCCGACAATACCAGGGACTTTGCAGCTGGAATGGTAGAAGAAGGCGAGATCACCTGTCTTCATCTGATCCCGCAGGAAATTACGAGCTTGATAATTGCGCACCCCATCCCAAAAACCAGACTTATCCTTGGCGCGAGCCAAATCCTCGATGCTATAGGTTTCAGGTTCTGATTTCATGAGCCAAAAAGCCATTCTTTTCTCCTTTGTATTTGGCGGACAACCTATTAGTTAGAATAGCGAACTCTTGCTTTTCCTGAATGCCATTTTCTTTCCAGTAGTCTGTTAATTTAAGGCGGGTTTCTTGTCCCTGCATGCGCTGCTGGATCCATTTTTCACTGTACCCGTGTTGTTTCCATGTTTCCCTCGCTCTTTCTAGGGATATGCCAGGGTCTGCCAATTCTTGCATCCGTTCGTAGCCGACTTTTGCCAGCCACTGTTTAATAGGCTCGGCTTTGGGACTGGGAACTGATTGGATTAGCCGCAATAGGGTTTCGGCTGTGGCAACATCCGTGACACGTAACTTTCCATCAGAGGCCCTCATTTTCAACTGGTTACAATTTGTAACCGCTTCACTTTCTTCTGCCTTCAACCGATTTTTAAGGACTTTCCAGTAATTTCTCGCTGCCTGGTAGTCAGGCTGCTGCGTAAGCGCTTGAATAATATCAATAACAGAAAATAACCATGTTTCGGTTTGTTCGTCATATAATCGGCGGATTTGGATGCTCTCAAAAAGGGCTGGATGTTCTTTCATGCTAACGATTCCTCTTATTATTGCTACTGGAAAGGCTCATTATAATAACATGGGATAAAATTTGGGGGGCATTTTCTCTTGCGTTCTTCACCAATAGCCTTTATACTGCGGCCCGAGCTGGATTGATGCTGATAGATCAGATGTGGGGTAAGAAGTTGTTAAGCCTCGGGCGAGCACAAGCGTATAAGTTGATTAGCTGGCAGGTTGTTGCCTGTGTGCTGACAGCCGTCATCTGGGCATTTGTCTCTGTTTCATCGGGTTTGGCTGCGTTGGTGGGTGGCGGAATATGCTTGCTCGCAAACGTTGTTTTTGTGTATTATGCCTTGCGTAAAGGCGCTGCGCGTCAAGCGCAGCAAATTGTTGCCATGTTGTTCATGGGCGAATTTTTTAAGATGGCCATCATTCTTGTGATGTTTGGCGCAGTATTTATGTACACGGCCATCCAGCCTGTGCCTGCATTGGTGGGTTTCTTAGCCACCCAGGCAGTCTTCTGGTTGGCTCCTTTTGTATTTAAGCGGGCAATACAGGCGAAGTTATGACGGAAGGTCACTTAACACCCTCTTCTTATATCGTGCATCACTTGACACATTGGTCAGTGGGCAAAGGCTTCTGGACGTTCCATTTGGACACGTTGCTGATCTCGTTTATGCTCGGTGTGATGTTCTTGGCAATATTCCGCTATGCTGCCGTGCGCGCAACCAGCGGTGTGCCAGGTAAACTTCAAAATTTTGTTGAGATGTTAGTGAAGTTTGTTGATGCCCAGGTGCAAGACAGTTTCCACGGTAAGACATTATTCCTTGGGCCATTGGCGCTAACGATATTCGTTTGGGTCTTTTTGATGAACTTCATGGACTTGTTCCCTGTGGATATTATTCCTCGCGTGATGTCATTGTTCGGTGTGGAGTATTTCCGCGTCGTTCCGACAGCGGATTTGAATTTAACCTTGGGCATGTCCTTCACGGTATTGGGCTTGATCATTGTTTACAACATCAAAGGCAAAGGCGGCATGGGCTTTTTGAAGGACGTGGCCACACATCCTTTCGGCGCGAAGTTAATGCCCGTAAACATTGCATTGCGCATTGTTGAAGAGTTAGCCAAACCAACATCGCTCTCCATGCGGTTATTCGGTAACTTGTATGCTGGCGAATTGATTTTCATTTTGATTGCGGCCTTGTTACCCTGGTATGCGCAATGGCCAGCAGGTGCCATTTGGGCTATTTTCCATATCTTGGTAATCACCTTGCAGGCCTTTATTTTCATGATGCTGACGATTGTTTATTTAAGTATGGCGCATGAAAGCCACTGATTTTTTACGTTAAATCCATAGGAGGAGTTATGCAAACCTTGAGTCCCGCAGCCGTTGAGCTGTTAGCCACGTTGACTACGCAAATTCAGTCTGTCACAGCGATTGCTGCTGCGATGCTGATCAGCTGTGGAGCCATCGGTACGGCACTAGGCTTTGGTATTTTGGGTGGTAAGTTCTTGGAAAGCGCAGCGCGCCAACCTGAGACAGTACCCATGCTGACCATCCGTATGTTCATCATTGCTGGTTTGCTCGATGCTGTATCGATGATCGGCGTAGCAATTGCATTGCTGTTTACGTTCGCAAATCCATTCTTAGGCGCTGTACAACAAGCGTTTATGGCTGGCGGCGTTGCAGGTTAATTTTGAAGAATTCTCTGCTTCCCCCTTTAGAAGAAGGGAAGCGCGAATTCTCTGCAAATAGACGAGGCAAGTAATGAATATTAACGCGACACTATTTGGGCAAGCCATTACGTTTGCCATCTTTATATGGTTCACGATGAAGTACGTGTGGCCGCCTATTATGGCTGCTATTAGTGCCCGTGAAAAAACCATTGCAGATGGTTTAGCGGCGTCCAAGAAATCCGTGCATCAGCTGGAAAAGGCTCAAGAAGAGGCGCATCACATTTTGATGGAAGCGCGTCAGAAGGCTACAGACATCATTACGCATGCTAACCAGCGTGCTGATGAGATTGTGAAGGCAGCAGCGGATAAAGCCATTCATGAAGGGCAGCGTTTGGTTGCAGCAGCGCACACACGGATTGCACAAGACGTGAGTGATGCAAAGCATGCATTGCGTGGAGAAGTAGTGGACTTGGCATTGGCCAGTGCACAAAAGCTCTTAGGCAAAAAGTTAGATGATGCTGCACACCGTGACTTTCTAGATAAAGTGGTGGATGAGATTTAGCTCCCTCCTCCTCCCTTTGAAAGGGGAGGTGCCCGAAGGGCGGAGGGATTTGTATATAGATGGGGTTTACATATGTCAAACACAACGCTCGCAAGGCCTTATGCACAAGCTGCATTTGAGTACGCACAAGCACATCAATCGGTGTCTGCTTGGCAAGATGCGTTGGGTACACTGGCAACTCTGGCTAAACATCCTGAAATCAAGCAAGTTGCGCATGCGCCACAGTTTTCGAGTGATGAGTTTGAAAATTTGGTGGCCAGTTTTGTGAATGCGAAGGAGCGTGAGCCTCTTCGTAATTTCATTCACACCGTGATTGAGCACGGTCGTTTTTTTGTGATGCCTGAGATAAGCGATGGGTTTATTGCGCGTCACAATGCAAGCGATACGGTTTTGCCAGTGACGGTGACCAGTGCTGTTGCATTAACAGATGCTGAGAAAGCAAAGATTGTGCAAAAGCTCGAAGCAAAGACCGAGCAAAAAGTATCTATCACCTACGCGCAGGATCCCGCGCTGTTGGGTGGTTTCGTGATTCGTTATGGGGATCAAGTCATTGACGCAAGCCTGAAGTATCGATTAGCAGAGCTTGCCCATTGTTTGAGTTAAGTGTTTGAGTGTGGGGTGAAACATGGGAATACAATTAAGTGCAGCTGAAATCAGTGATGTGATCAGACAGCGCATTGAAAATTTTGAAGTCGTTTCGCAGGCACGCTCAGAAGGCAGCGTGATGAGCGTTTCTGACGGGATTGTACAAATTTCTGGTCTACGTGATGTGATGCAAGGCGAAATGGTGGCCTTTCCTGGCAACATTTACGGCTTGGCATTGAACTTAGAACGTGACACCGTGGGTGCCATCGTTTTTGGTAGCTACGAAAACTTAAAAGAAGGTGACGTTGTTCATTGCACAGGGCGCATTCTTGAAGTGCCCGTGGGCGAAGCATTGCTTGGCCGCGTTGTAAACGCATTGGGTCAACCAATTGATGGCAAAGGCCCGATCCAAACCAATCTCTCCTCACCGATTGAAAAAGTGGCCCCTGGTGTTATTAGCCGTCAGTCCGTGAATCAACCTGTTCAAACAGGCTTGAAGTCCATTGACGCGATGACCCCAGTAGGTCGCGGTCAACGTGAATTGATCATTGGTGACCGTCAAACCGGTAAAACAGCCGTAGCGCTTGACACAATCATCAACCAAAAGGGCACTGGCGTAAAATGTATTTACGTTGCGATTGGCCAAAAGGCATCGTCTGTGGCACGCGTTGTGCGTAAGCTTGAAGAACATGGCGCATTGGCTCATACCATTGTTGTCGTAGCGACAGCATCTGAGTCTGCTTCGATGCAATACATTGCACCGTATGCCGGTTGCGCGATGGGCGAATACTTCCGTGATCGTGGTGAAGATGCATTGATTGTGTACGATGATTTGACCAAACAAGCCTGGGCTTACCGTCAAATTTCCTTGTTGCTCCGTCGCCCACCAGGCCGCGAAGCATATCCTGGGGACGTATTCTATCTGCACTCCCGTTTGTTGGAGCGTGCATCACGCGTTAACGCTGAATACGTTGAAAGAATGACGAATGGCGAAGTAAAAGGTAAAACAGGTTCATTAACCGCATTACCCATCATCGAAACGCAAGCAGGTGACGTGTCCGCATTCGTACCGACGAACGTGATTTCGATCACTGACGGTCAAATTTACCTTGAAACCGATTTGTTTAACTCTGGTTTCCGTCCTGCTATCAACGCAGGTCTGTCGGTATCTCGTGTGGGTGGTGCTGCACAAACCAAGATTATCAAGAAGTTGGGTGGCGGTGTGCGTTTGGCACTGGCGCAATACCGTGAATTGGAAGCGTTTGCACAATTTGCGTCTGACTTGGACGATACAACCCGTAAGCAATTGGAGCGTGGGCAACGCGTCATGGAAGTCATGAAGCAGAAGCAATACTCCCCGATGTCGGTTGCTGACATGGGCATCATCTTGTTTGCTGTAGACCGCGGCTACTTAGACAGCGTTCCCTTGAATCGCGTTGCATACTTCGAAGAATCGTTGTTGACAGCGATGAAGAGCGAACATGCTGCCTTGTGTGATTTACTCAATCGCACGGGTGACTGGTCTTCTGACATCGAAGCGCAGTTGAAAGCTGCATTGGATGATTTCAAATCGAGCTTTGAGGGTTAATCAGCATGGCCGTTGGGAAAGAGATTCGCACGCAAATCAAGAGTATTAAAAACACTCAAAAGATCACGCGCGCCATGGAAATGGTGGCTGCGAGTAAGATGCGGCGTGCGCAAGACCGCATGCAGGCGTCAAAGCCTTATGCACAGCACATTCGTGAAGTGATTGGTCACGTTGCGAATGCACGTCCTGATGTAAAGATTCCTTACATGGAACAACGCGAGGTTAAACGCGCAGCAATCATTATTGTGAGCTCGGATCGCGGGCTTTGTGGTGGTTTGAACAACAATTTGTTCAAACGCGCGATGCAAACCATGCAAGATTACGAATCTCGCGGCGTGAAAGTTGATTTATGTCTGTTCGGTAATAAAGCGATAGGATTTTTCAAGCGTTTTGGTGGGAACATCATTGCGCAAGCGAGTCATTTGGGTGATGCGCCTGAGCTTGAAAATTTGCTAGGGGTGATTACGACGGGAATCAAGTCATTTATGGATGGCAAAGTAGACGAAGTGCAGTTGGTTTACAACACCTTCGTGAACACGATGACGCAACAGCCAACGGTAGATAAATTGTTGCCTTTCCCAAAGATCGCGGTATCTCAAAAAAATCAATGGGATTATCTATATGAGCCTGATTCGGCTTTATTGCTCGAAATTTTGGCAAAACGTTTTATTGAATCGCAAGCGTATCAAGCAGTGATTGAAAACATTGCTTGTGAACAAGCGGCTCGGATGGTGGCGATGAAAGCGGCCTCTGACAATGCGGGTGATTTGATTGGCGAGCTTCAGTTGATATACAACAAAGCACGTCAAGCAGCGATCACGCAAGAGATTTCAGAAATTATTAGTGGTGCACAGGCAGTATAGGTCTTGTAGGGGCGAAACATCTTTCGCCTTCTCAGAGGGGGCTGGTTAAAAACACTGCATGCAGAATTTAAGTGAGGGGTAATATGAGCAACATCAATGTATCGAACGAACACGCGGGATCCGTGGTAGAAGTCATTGGGCCGATCGTGAAGGTTGAATTTCCTGCGAAGTCGGTGCCGAGGGTATACGACGCGCTGAGAATTGAAGGCACGGACATCACGCTAGAAGTACAGCAATTGATGGGTGGCGGCGAAGTCAAAACGATCGCCATGGGCTCGACAGACGGTTTAAGCCGCGGTTTAAAAGTGATCAACACACATGCACCGATCACGGTGCCTGTGGGCAAAGGCACCTTAGGACGCATCATGGACGTATTGGGTCGTCCGATTGACGAATGTGGTCCGGTTGTTACTGATTCATTTTTACCGATTCACCGTGCTGCGCCTACATTCGCTGAACAATCTGACGAAACAGAATTGTTAGAAACGGGTATTAAGGTTATCGATTTGATTTGCCCCTTTGCGAAGGGTGGTAAAGTAGGTCTGTTCGGTGGTGCTGGTGTAGGTAAAACCGTTAACATGATGGAATTGATCCGTAACATTGCTATTGAGCACTCTGGTTACTCCGTATTTGCGGGTGTAGGCGAACGTACTCGTGAAGGTAACGATTTCTATCATGAAATGAAAGATTCAAACGTTCTGGACAAAGTATCACTGGTATACGGTCAGATGAACGAGCCACCAGGCAACCGTTTGCGCGTTGCGTTGACGGGCTTGACGATTGCGGAAAGCTTCCGTGATGAAGGCAGTGACGTATTGTTGTTCATTGATAACATTTACCGTTACACCCTGGCAGGTACGGAAGTATCGGCATTGTTGGGTCGTATGCCATCTGCTGTGGGTTACCAACCGACATTGGCCGAAGAAATGGGCGTGCTGCAAGAACGTATTACATCGACGAAGACGGGCTCGATCACCTCGATCCAAGCGGTATACGTACCTGCGGACGACTTGACCGATCCATCACCTGCTACGACGTTTGCTCACTTGGACGCAACGGTTGTGTTGTCACGTCAAATTGCTGAAATTGGTATTTACCCAGCGGTTGACCCATTGGATTCGACATCACGTCAATTAGATCCATTGGTTGTTGGACAAGAGCATTACGATGTAGCTCGCAAAGTACAAGGTACGTTGCAACGTTACAAAGAGCTCAAAGACATCATCGCGATTTTGGGTATGGACGAATTGTCGCAAGAAGACAAGCAGACGGTATCTCGTGCACGCAAGATTCAGCGTTTCTTGTCACAACCATTCTTCGTGGCAGAAGTATTCACCGGGTCCCCTGGTAAATACGTGTCATTGAAAGATACCATTGCTGGTTTCAAAGGCATTGTTGAAGGTTTGTACGACCATTTGCCAGAACAAGCGTTCTACATGGTGGGCAACATTGACGAAGCGATTGCGAAAGCACAGAAGATGTAAGGTAAATTTCTCGTAGTTGGTTACGACCACTCTTGCCCCTCTTTGGAAAAGGGGGGGGCCGAGTATGCCGAGGCGGGGGATTTGTATATCATATAATGAGGTGCAATGTGTTATTGCAAGTAAAGATTGTCAGCGCAGAAAAGTTACTCTACACAGGCGAGGCCAATTGTGTGGTGGTGACCGCGGAGAATGGTGAGCTAGGCATTTTGCCGCAGCATGCGCCATTGCTTGCACGTTTGAAACCAGGTCAAGTCCGTGTATTGGTTAAAGAGCAACCTGAAGAAGTGTTTTACATTTCGGGTGGGATGCTGGAAGTTCAGCCAGATTCTGTGACAGTATTGGCTGATACTGCAGAGCGCGCTGAAAGCTTGGATGAAGCGGCAGCCATTGCGGCGATGAAACAAGCTGAAGAAGTGATGCAGGGCAAGCAAGGCGAATTTGATTATGCTGAAGCCCGTGCTGCATTGATCCGAGCAACCGCTGTATTGGCAACCATTCGGAAGCTCAGAGAAAGACATTAGGCTCTTCGTAGGGGCGAAACATCCGTAACCGTTCACGATCACAAGATCTGACAACGAAGAACTCTTCGCCCACTTTGTAAAGAGGGCAGACACAGGAATCGTCGAGCTTGCGAGAAGGTTCTTGTGTCGGGGGATTTTTCTCACCTTCGCTTCATAACCAGAATTCACATACCGAAGGAATCGACTGCTCTTGGGCGCTTATCGGCAATCTCTCGCCCAAACACGCTGTGAACCCATCCCTGGGCGCTCATCGTCGG
>JBIOEA010000025.1:0-32639 GCA_044445605.1 Gammaproteobacteria bacterium
CTAGTTATGCCTGGCGGCAATAGCGAGTAGGAACCACCTGAATCCATCTCGAACTCAGAAGTGAAACTACTCAGCGCCGATGATAGTGCGGGGTTTCCCCGTGCGAAAGTAGGACACTGCCAGGTATAACTAGGCATTTTTGGTTTGTGACGTATGTCTGCTTGCAGATATTCGATCACGCGGACACCCGAAAGGGTGTTTCTAAAATGCCTCCGCAAGGAGGCATTTTTTTTGCCCTGATTTTCGTCATATAAATTTAATTAGATTTTATTATACTGCAGCTACTGATGCCGGCGTTACTCGTATAGTTCATTTTAAATCCTGCGGGAGGGATAACTTTGTTGCAGTTTGAGCTTGTCGTGGGAACATTTACTACCCGCCCACTTTGAATGCCCGCTGTTATGACATAACATGTATCACTATCACTATCAATGGCACTGATTGAGAATACAAGGATTTGCTGAGGTGTGAATCCGGGTCTATGTACAGGACTTGTAAATGTGCTTTGTATATTTTTCAGGCTCGCATTAAGACAGCCGTCTGCATTTGCCACGCCAACAGATAAGGAAGCCAGCACAACAGCCGACAATAATGGATTAACGATTTTCATATTTGCCTCCATGCAAAAAGTATTCTTTTATTATAGTACAAGAAAAGAAGTCGCCGCACCGTACCAGTAGAAGCATTATTTAAATGCTTCAAACCCAGGCTGATAAATAATCGAATCACGACGGACGCGATCTTCAAGAGCAGGTGGCAACAACGGTGCGTCTTCTAACGCAAAATATACGGCGATGCTTTTAGCCAGTGCTTCGCCGAAGTGACGTTGTTCAACATCGGTAATCCAATGGTCGAAGCCTGCTTTCCCGTAGGTCATTTCAATGGTCATGGCCATGACATCATTTTGCTTATTATTCCACCACCAGGTTTCGGGGAAGAAAGAATTGAGAAACCCTCGACCACCTTCTTCGGGAGGTAATTCAATCCGATTATCATAAAGTCGTGTTAAGTAGTCGATAAACGTGAGCTGGTGTTCCCATAAATCTCGTTCCGAGCGCGAATAATCCTTACGGTTATCCCCAAAATGCGGGAACGCGAAAATCGCCGTATCAGGCTCACTATTAGATGCATGCAAATTCAAGGCCATTTTCACGGGGATATCATCATCGAGCAAACGACGCATCACGGCATTTATCATCTGTGTTTCTTGTGGTGCCTTTGCTGTTAATACAGCTGGATTGTTTTTATCAAAATACCAGGAACTCTCGAAATCAATGCTATCTGGGTTGCTTCTGTAGTTACCTTCAAACACCCCATCGACATTATGCATGGGAACGATATGGAAAATCAGATGGTTACGCAAACTGCGCGCGACGGGGTGCCCGCTGATCAAGAAATTAATAAATCCTTCTAAAACAAAACTGCTGGGAGTTTCAGCGGGGTGGCTGCGTCCATGAATCCAAACGCGTGATTTTTGTTTTGTGCTATTGGGATCAGTTATCGTGATGTGGTAAATAGGCAATTGATAATGTTGCGAAAAACCTAATGTTTCTATAGAAACAGATGCATCGGTTGAAATGCGTTTCACAAAATTATCCAATGCGGATGTCGGATAAGGCATGAACGTGGCAAAATAGACGTGATCATATTTTGCGGGATGATTGAACGATAAAACACAGCCTTCAATCCCTGTATCACAGTCAGCGGTTTGAGACACATTGTTTTCATCGATACGGCGCCATAATTTTTGATCATAAGAATAAAAGGGTGTGTAAAAATATTGCCAGCCGCGGTTGGCAATATCCAATTGAAGGTGTTGGCCGGCTTCTAAATCATAGTGTGCTTGAACATACCACCAGCTACGCCATGAGGCGGGGAGTGCTGCATTAAAGTTATCATCGCGCACGGCAATACGCACGTGTTGATCATCATGGACGGTGATGTCAGCAAAACCTGCCGATTCAAAATCCCTGGAAATAGTTGTTTGAGAAAGTGCAGCAGGCGCGAGCACAGCGAGCAGAAGGCTGAGGCAAACCGGTTTGAAATGCATGGCAGTTATCCTTTATCGATTAAAGAGGTTGTTTTCGGGTCTTCCATCCAATAGCAGCCGACCCAAGAAATGAACACACAGAAAGAAACATAGGCATAAAACCAAATATTCTGGCCCTGTGCTTGAAAGTGCAACCCAATATATTCCACGGTTCCGCCGAACAGCGCGGTAATGATCGCAGAAGGGAAGGATGCGCCCAGCGCACGGATATCGGTAGGGAAAAGTTCAGCTTTTGCCACGGGCTTGATAGAGGTATACAAACTCAACACGATGAGCCCGCTGAGCATCAAGGCAAAAGCCATGATAGGCGTATCAACATGCTCAAGTGCAATGAACATGGGAATAGTACCCAGCGTACCGATTGCCCCGAAGGCGACGAGCAAGGGACGTCTGCCGATTTTATCGGACAGCATGCCAAATATTGGTTGAATGAATAAAAAGATTATCAGCGTGATAAACGACAAATAGGTCGCGGTTGATTTTTCAAAGTGTAAGGAATGGATAAGGTATTTAAACATGTAAGCAGTATACGTGTAATAAGCTACGGTGCCGCCGAGTGTGATAAAGAACAAACGCAGAATGGCTTTTTTATGTTGAAATAGGTTTTTGAGGCTGCCGCGATTTTCTGTCGATTTATTTTTTTGATTTAAAAAGATCTGTGTTTCGCACAAGTTATATCTTAGGAAGTAGCCAATCACCGCGAGCACTGCGCCGATAATAAACGGGATACGCCAGCCGAAGGCATACAGTTGTTCGGATGTCATTACCACTTCTTGCAGTAAAATCAACATCCCGAGCGCAAGCACTTGACCAAAGGTGATGGTGATGGCTTGGAAGCTCGCATAGAGCCCACGTTTTTCGGGTGGGGCGGATTCACTTAAATAGGTTGCAACGGAGCCCTCTTCGCCGCCGAGGCTAAAGCCTTGGAGCATACGGGCCATCAATAAGATGATGGGCGCAAAGACGCCGATAGTCTGGTAGGTAGGCGTGCAAGCGATGAGCAAGGAGCCTGAACACATCATGAGGATGGAAAGGGTCATGGCTTTTTTACGGCCGTAGCGATCGCTGTATGAGCCGAAGAGCCAGCCGCCGAGTGGTCGCATTAAAAAGCCGATGGCAAAAATGCCGGCGGTTTGAATCAGTTGCGCAGCTGGGGCATCGCTTGGGAAGAAGGCTTTCGCAAAATAGATGGAAAAGACGGAATAGGCGAACCAGTCATACCATTCGACGAGATTGCCGATGGTGCTGGTTAAGATCGACTGCTTACGAATGTCCATACTGCCCCCGAATGCAACATAATCGCGAGATTATACCGCACAATCCATTGAGGGAGTGAGCGTGACCTCAATTGATGGGTTCCCCCCCCCTTGCCATCATGCAGTCATTGTAATATAGTTAGCTCATCATGAAGAACAGCAACGATCTCATTACTATTTTTAATCAATTATTCGAAGTGTCTGAAAACACGCTATTGGTTGGAGGGGCAGAAGAGCCGATCTATGTGCCTGACCACGATAAATACCGTATATTTTTCAGGCTCGATTATTTTGCGAGTGCTCTGCACGAAGTGGCTCACTGGTGTTTGGCGGGCAGAAAACGGCGTCAATGTGAAGATTATGGTTATTGGTACAAACCGGATGGGCGCGATGATGTTTGGCAGTCGCGATTCGAAGAAGTGGAAGTGAGGCCCCAGGCCTTAGAGTGTATTTTTTCGGTTGCAGCAGGAGTTCCCTTTCGGATCAGCGCAGACAATTTGGCCAACCCTGAGGTGGATACTGAGCGTTTCCGGCGCAAAGTCGAGGAGCAAGTGCTGATATATCTCAACGAGGGATTGCCGAAGAGAGCTGCTTTGTTTCACGAAGCATTATTGAAGTTTTATTAGCCTTGCACGTCCAATCATGATGGATAGATCAGGGGTGTTGTCTCTTTTCTTAGGCCCCCTTTGAAGGGGGCAGACAGCGCTTCCGAACGCAGTAAGGAAGTGCTGTCGGGGGTTGTCGCTCTGTCATTACCACAGATCAACATATTTGCTGTGTGTGTTTTTGACTGATTTACCCTGAATTGTTAGTTCAATAATATTCATTACCGTTTCGGTGTTTTTCAATACCGACAAATTGTTGAATCGTAATATTCTTAGTCCTAATGATCTCAAATATTGATCCCTGTCCTGATCATATTTAAGATGCTCCAGATCGTAATGCTGACTACCATCAACCTCAATGACCAGCTTTACCTCTTTTGCAAAGAAATCTACGATATATGGGCCAATCGGATTTTGACGGCTGAAGCGGGTGTTTAGGACTTGTTTTTTGCGCAGATAGTGCCAAAGCAGTTGTTCAGCAGGTGTTTGTTTCTTTCGCAATTCGCGAGCAAATGGCTTAAGATCAGATTTGTATTTAAGTACATCCATGGTTTATCCCTATTATGATTGTTTTATGGGTCTAGTTTTAGATGATACCGTTGTTATTACGTTGAGACAACCCCCGACAGCACTTCCTCACTGCGTTCGGAAGCGCTGTCTGCCCCCTTCAAAGGGGGCCTAAGAAAGTCGATACCCTTATTGACTTGAAAATGGGATTGGCGTAGTGTGATAGGCACCATTTTTAATAAAAGTACTTGAGGGGTTTTATGTTTAGCTTCAAACAGAAATTTTCGCCCACATGTGCATTGCCCGTCGATCCCGCCGAGAAAATCCATACCGCTATAAAGCTCATCTTAAAGAATTCAAAGGATAAAGCGCTTATTGGCGCTGCGCTAAAATTTAGCTCCAATCTGACGCTCAACCTCGGTTCGTTGGAGTTCGCTGTATACCGGATTCATGCTTTTGGAAAAATGATTATTACTGATGATCTTAATTTCAGACACGTAAGCGATATTCGTGAGAACTTTCATCATTCAAGAGACGACCTATTCGAACTAATGAGTAAAGCAAACCTGGCTAATGTTGGGTTTACAGATGAAATATTTGTGTCTTTAAAGCGAGATGTGGAATTATGTCTGCAAGAGCAAAATGCAAAAACCTTTCTGTACTTCATCACCGCATTAAAATCACAGAAGCTCGAGGATCCAAAGTTTGCGGCTGAATTGATAAAGGTACTTAAGAAGCAAGATTGCCTCAAAGAAGTCACCGAGAATCTTGCATCCCATCAAGCCACCTTCGAAGCGTGGGCATCAACCCACGCCAATGAACGGGGTCTCGTTATGCGCATGCACGCTCACATAAGTTCCTTTGGTGAACTGCCCCATCCCAGTACTTATCTTAAGTCACCTGTCTCCATGAATTGGTCAAAAGAGGATATAAGCAGTAAAAAGAATGGCAGCAAAGAAGGAAAAATGCATAGCAAGCTGTGACAGTTCTCTAATCCACCATAGCCAATCTCAAATAATGCAGATGCAGTGCATTGACAGTTTCAGCAACTTCAGCCTCATCGCCGTTATTCTCGATGACATCCGTCGCCAGGGCCATGCGTTTTTCATGCGGGGCTTGATGTTGAATGATCCGAATCGCATCCTCGCGGGAAATCTGGTCGCGTTTCATGGTGCGTTCGATTTGTAACGCTTCTATGGAATGAATCACGCAAATACGATCTAAAAATGGGTAATGTTCTGGATCAGCTTCGGCCAATAATGGGATGACCATGATGGCATAAGGCGATGTGCTTTTCAGCAATGCTTGATACGCATGTTCACGGATGGCAGGATGCAAGAGATTTTCCAGCCATTTTTTCTGTTCGGGCGCATTGAAAATAATATGACGCAATGCTTTTCGGTTAATCGACCCCTCTGGCTCAACGATCTTATGTCCAAAATGCGCACACACGGTATCATACAACGCGCCGCCTTTTTCAATAAGTTGCCGTGCGATGATATCCGTATCGATGATATCAATACCATGCTCAGCAAATAATCGTGAAGCCAGGCTTTTACCCGTGCCTATGCCTCCTGTAAGACCTACACAATACATATTAATGCATCCATCCTAAATAGATTCTGATAATCGGCTCGCCCCAAATAAAGGATAACCAAGCCCCCAACGCAATGAACGGGCCAAAAGGGATCGGTTTGTTTTTATCCTGCAAGTGCAGCGCCATACAGCTGATCCCATAAATACAGCCCGTTAGCGATGCAATTAAAATCACCAGCGGTAACACTTTAAACCCCAGCCATGCGCCCACGCAGGCCATGAGTTTAAAGTCGCCATAACCCATGCCTTCTTTGCCCGTGCATAATTTAAATACCCAGTAAATCATCCACAAGGTCATGTAGCCGGCAACTGCCCCTAAAATGGCTTCAGTAGGGGAGACAAAAATATGCTGAGTACTGATAAGCAACCCAGCCCACATTCCCAATAAGGTAATATCATCGGGCAACATTTGTTCATCGATATCGATGAATGTCACTGCAATGAGCAGCCAGGTAAAAAACAACCCAGGAAGCAGATCAATGCTCGGGCCCGTATAGACAGCAACAACCACAGATGCAAGTGCCGTGAGTAATTCAATGCCCGGGTAACGTGCAGGAATTTTGGTGCGACAAAAATGACAATATCCGCGTAATAATACATAACTGATGATAGGAATATTCTGCCAAAAATGAATTTGTTGTTTGCACTCAGGGCAATGCGAAGGTGGCCACATTAAGTTAAACACGGGGCGTTCAGGGGGTGCGGTGCGAGGTGTGATGGTGATATCAATGTTTTGTTCGGTGATTTCACAATGAATACTGGGTTTATTCCATTTGTTTTTGAGTGATACTAAAAATTCGGCACATTGCATCAGCCATTCGCGTTCAAGAATGATGGGCAATCGATAAATCACCACGTTTAGAAAGCTGCCTATGAGCGCACCCAATAACCCGGTAGTAATATATAGGCATAGCGGTGTCGCTAAAAAAGCCAAAATCGGTTCCATTGTTTGCATCATTACCCCACGGCATAGCCCAGTTGTATCAGAGGATAGTATAGTAACAAAACCCAGGTTCCGACGAGTGCGCCCATCCCTAGCATGATTAAAGGCTGCCATTCCTGCTTAAAACGGTTCAATCGCATATCCAACTGATGTGTGTAATATTCGCACAGTTTCAAGTATGTTTTATCCAGCGTTCCGGTATGCTCGGCAATCCGGAGCATGTCACATAGATAGGCATCATGCCAGCCCACCGTATGATACGCAAGGGCTAAGCTTTGTCCGCGTGTGAGTGCTTCCAAAATGCGGCTTAAGAGTGCTTGATGAACACGAAAGCGCGCATGCGTGATGAGCAACTGGAACGCCTGATAGATAGGGATACCACCCGCCAGCAGCATGCCCAAATGGGCGCATTCATGGGCATGGCACAGTTGATGCGCTGCGGGGATCCGTAATATAACCGTCTCAATCCGTCGATGAACAGCAGGAGAAATACGCCACAAAGCCCAAACACCGAAACCACCTAGTATAAAACCAAGTGCCAATGCAAGGCCCCAATCCACTAAAAAAAGGTGTGCCGCCCAAAGGCCCTTCATGGTGATAGGCAGGGGTGCATTGAATGCCTGGTAGAGCTGATAGAACTCCGGCACAATCACGCCCAACAATAAAAGGCTGCCACCCACCAATAAGAGGATCAATAACACCGGATAAAACAGCAACGCCTGACATTGTGTTTGAAAGTGCAAACGTTGTGTAAGCCATTGGGCACACCGAATCAACGCGCTATCCAGTGAACCTGATGTCTCCCCACAGATCACAAATGCCTGGAACAAATACGCCTGTGGGCTAAGGGTCAGCGCGCTCGACAATGGATTGCCTTCGGTGATGCACTGCAAGCAATGATATAAAAACGGATGAAGCGGCGTAAGGCGTTTTTGTTTCAATAATAATTGCAGTGAGGATTGCAGGGGAATCCCATGCTGAATCAGCCATCCTAATTCGCTGAATAAATCGCGCCACAGGCGTAAGGGGAATGGTTTCATAACACGCGCGCCACTTCAGTCGGTGTCGTGTTACCTTGAGACACATGCCATGCACCCGATGCAGCCAGAGAAATACCCGCGACGTGATCCTGGGTATGTTTTTCACTGATATGCCCGCGGACGCATGCATCCCTGAAAGCAGGCGAGGGCGCTAATACTTCAAACATGCCGATGCGTCCTTGGAATCCCTCGCGTTCCGCAGCGGTACGACGTACCAACCGTTGAGAAACAATCAAGCTCAAGCTTTCGGCGAGATTGTATGCAGGAATTTGCATGTTTTCTAAGCGTCGAATGGCGGCAATAGCGTTGGGTGTATGCAAGGATGTCAGCACTAAGTGTCCCGTGAGCGCCGCACGAATGGCAATGTCCGCGGTATCAAAATCACGCATTTCGCCCACCAAAATAACATCTGGATCTTGTCGTAGGACTGCGCGCAATGCAGTGGCAAATGTCAGCCCTTGTTTTTCTTGAATGGGGATTTGAGTCATGCCTTCAAGCGGAATTTCAACAGGATCTTCCAATGTGGTGATTTGTAAGGGTTGTGTTTTAAGCCATTCTAAACACGCATAAAGTGTCATGCTTTTACCGCTGCCCGTGGGGCCCGTCACCATGATCAGGCCAGAGCGTTGTCGCAGTGCGGTATCAAGGGCCATGCGTTGCGAGGGATGCAGCCCAAGATCGTCGAGCATCAAACGTTTTTGGCTTTCGGGTAATAATCGAATCACAAGCTTTTCGCCGAAAACAGTAGGGCAGCTGTGGATCCGAAAGTGATGCCGGGCCTGGGCCTCAAAACTAAAACGGCCATCTTGGGGGCGCAGGGATTGCGCAATATCCATCCCTGCCAAGCTTTTAAAGCGAACGAGCCATTGAGCATAATCATTTTTTGCGAGCATGCACACGGGTTGCATCAACCCATCGACACGAAACCGAATATTAACCGTGGAGAGTCCCGGTTCACAGTGAATATCGGAGGCTCGCGCAGCGAGCGAGTCGTAAATTAATTGCGTGAGTGCGTCGTTAGCCATGATTCATGTTATTCTTGTTCGAGTTATTATTTAACAAAATATACCGACATTTTTTGGGATTGGCAAGATAAATGCATCAAAAACCTTTTTTAAAATGGCCCGGTGGCAAGTTTCGATTATTAGAGCGAATCATGGCGCATGTTCAAACGCCGGTGAGGCATTGGCACGAACCCTTTTTGGGATCGGGGGCTGTATTTTTGAATGTGGAGGCCGAGCAATATACTTTAGCGGATGCCAATCCTGATTTGATTGGGCTGTATCAAACGTTAAAGCAGGAAGGTCATGAGTTTGTTTGCTATGTGAAAAAGTTCTTCACACCCGAGACGAATACATCCGAAGAGTATTATCGTCTTCGCCGTGCATTTAATGAGAGCACCTGCGTGAGAGAGCGGTCAGCCTTATTTATTTACATGAATCGGCATGGATTTAATGGATTGTGCCGCTATAATCAAAAAGGGATCTTTAATGTACCTTTCGGGTCATACCGAGCACCTTATTTCCCTGAAGATGAAATGCTGGCTTTCCACAAGAAGGCGCAACGAGCGACGTTTTCATGTCAAGATTTTAAGACGTTTTTTGTCGGGGTGGACGCACAGAGTATGATTTACTGTGATCCACCGTACGTGCCGTTATCGGAGAGTGCGGCATTCACGAAGTACACCAAGGGCGGTTTTGGGCTAAAGGATCAAGAAGATTTAGCCGTGTTGGCGAAGTTATCAGCCGCGCAGGGCGCGCCTGTGCTGGTGTCTAATCATGACACGCCGTTAGTGCGGCAGTTATACGCAGGGGCCTTGATAGAAACGTTTCCGGTGATGCGCACGATTGCGGCATCGAACGAAGGGAGGAAAGATGTCCAAGAAATATTGGCGTTATTTTTACCGCATCATGATACTGTTGCTCCTGGTCGCGATCATACTCATTGCAACGGGCGCATCACAGCAGTTTAATGCAAATAAAAATTACATTAATAATGTGATGCAACCGTTTTTATATCCCCAATCCCAGCCGAAAGATTTAGAGAAAAATTATAAGAGCTGCCCGCCGACGAAACAAAATACAAAAGAGTGTCAGGTGTATATTGTTTGCGGCAGTGATGATCCGCAGTGTTTGGATAGGGCGAAGGGTAATAAATAATATTTCAGCAAGAACATTCTTCGCACCCTTTTAAGACTGTCGGGGGTTTCTCTTCAACATTTCGGTTTTACAGTCATTCTTGGCTCACCCACTCCAACCATCTTTTTCATTGCCTCAACTGCAACGGGTCTTTTTTCCATCCACGCAGCGGACACCAATTTCGATTTTACGGGTGTCTGATGAATCGTCGTCGTATCGAGAAGCCAATCCGCCTCATCATTTTCTTTTTTGATATAGGCGTCAATTTTAGCATCTGCGTATTGAACAAGATCAGCGTAATCATTTTTAAAAGTCTCAAAGAACGGATCATTATTGGGATCGTTACGCAGGACATAAATGAGCATGATGTTATCAAAAAGATTGAAAATCTTATTGCACTCATCGTACCTGAGTTTGCGGCCAACGATGTTTAATTCAGGTGTAACGATGTTCTGAAGTTCTTCGATGTTAAGTTTCATGAGAGCGATTTGATCTTCGGTTGTCATATAAGGAATGTTGATTTCAGGAACTTGATTTTTCAAAATCATATTCAATAGTTTTTCTTTATGAATCAATAATAAACAACACATTGTTTTAACAGTCAAGTCCATGCGGTTAAGGCTGTCAACCGGGATCATTGCAAACAATGGTTTTGAGGTGAGTGAGGTAGGTCTTTCAGTGATGAGGCCTGTAAAGTTCGTCATGAAATCATTGAAGGCTGCATGTTGATTTTCACGACGGAAGGTGATACCAGCCGCGTGTATTTCTTTGCGTAAAAGTAACGAGAGTGTGATTGTAAAAAATAATGTCTCAGCATCATTATTATTTTTACTCACCTCGACGAGGGCGAGCGATTTAACTAATGTATTCACTAGGACATCTGCATCGATTTTGATCCTTGCAGGCTCACGTTCCAGTTTTAGCAAGTAAACAAATGTCAATCCAAAGAACATGACACCCATAAAAAATAACCAGGTACTCTCTAATTCTCTATCCTGAGCGGAAAAGTGCTTGTAGAGGGCGAGTACAAATCCAGAAGCTAAAATGTGGAGCGCTGTGCTAGCATCATCTTGTTGTGATTGACTTACTTTTAATCGTGTGGCTTCTGGCTTTATGGCATTTCTCGATTTCATGATCAGGTCATTTCTGACATCAAAGATTTTTTGTTTGAGAGGGATGCAATCAATATTATGATTTAAATCTGTGAGAGAGAGCGATGGAGAGTATTGTCTTAAAAGTTTTTCGATGGGATCCGCTTTTATGTTGTCAATCGGCCTGGGTTGCTCGACATAAACCTGATGCGTGTTTTTCAAATACAAACCAATCATCTCTTTTCTTTTAGCCGATGCAGCAGCTTTTTCAGCATCAACGGCTACGCGGCGGAATGTCGATGAGGCCATGGTCCACAAAAATTTGGTCGAAGAAGAAATCGCCTTGCTCACATCGCCAGACAAGCTGGCATCAGGTCGATAGGGTTGTTCGACGGCAATGGGTTTCGCCTTTGGCAATGGTTTGTTGTGATGAACGGGGTTGGTTTTTGCCTGTGTGAATTGACGTTGATGGCGTTGTCGTTGGACTGGTTTGTTGTCGTCATCACTAGCAACATCTTCAATTTCCAGCACGGAATAAAATGAATCCAAATTTTGCGTGGCATTAGGCGTAGTATTTTTTTGTTTGACGATGCATTTTAGAAATTGTTCCCACTGTTCTTCATCAACTATGTTGATATCGCGAGGGTAACTTTCAGTGGATTCCGTGTCAGTATCGGTTTTAGAATCGTGTGTGTCACTATGCTGTTCGCTTTGGTTTGCAGTGGAAGAGGGCGGGCTGCTGATATTCTCAAAACGCGGCGGTAGTCCAAAAGCGTTTATAAAGGCCTGCGTATCGGCAAAGAGTAATCGATTGCCTTTAATCTCGAGTAAGGGTACGTCTCCCCGATAATGCACAAAAAAGGATTGAATTCCGTGGAATAAAAAGGTGATGTTAATCGTTGTATTTCCAATGGTCATTTTTTCGAGTTGAATATAAGCATGATTGTCATCCTCAATCAACCTTCCGTTCGTATTGTATTGATGAATGATTTCTATAGCCTTTTCGGGCGTGATGAACTTAAAGAGTCCCTCATGCTGATATGTATCAGGGTCATGGCACACAATCAAATGTATGTGCTGGTGACCAATCTGAGGTCTCGTTTGCATGCTATTTTCATGTTGGTAAACACTACGGTAGAAGCGTGTAAACTGGCGGCCAAGATCGAGCATCAGCAGGGTTGGGATGTTATCAAAAAGCGTTTTCAATTCGTCCGGAAATGCATCCATCAAATGTGTTTCAGGCGGGCACTGATAAGCTGCGATAACGGGTCTAACAACGGGGTAAAACGAGTACATTTAATTTCTCACTGCTACAATTTGGATTTAAGGTTAACTTGATTCTGTGGCTTGCTAGGAAGGGCAATGGCTTCCAAGGTGCGCAGCGCCAGATCAGGATTATGTTTTAAGGTGGTTGAAAACTGCATAGACCGGAATACAATACATTCAGGTGAATCGTCTTTAAGTTGTGCTTCGCTGTGTTTCAGGAAGTCTTGATGTTTTTTCTCGAAATCAGCAATAAATGTGGTTGGATCTGATTTGCTTCTGAGTTGATAAACAAGAAATAACGCATCGGCGAGAGAAACCAGCTCATGCTTTTCTTTAGTTGTTAATTGCGGTTTTGCTTTCAAGCTCTCAATCGCGCTTATTTTTTCTTCCATCAGTTTTATTTGAAGTTCATGAGGCATGGTTGGAATGTTGATTTCAGGAACGTTGTTTTGATAAGCAAGCGGCAAGAAATCTTCGCCGTGAATGGCTAATAACCCGACCAATGTGTTAATGGTGGCCTCAAGATGAGCAGATTTGTTTTCAGGCAAAAACAATGCGCCGGCAAATGCTGATTTAACGACATACCATTGATTGACGGTTGAGGTAAAGTTTAATAGAAATTGATGCAGAGGTTTATCGTCATCCACATTTTTTGGCTTTTTTTGATGTTCTTTAATGCGTTGCATGATTAAGAGGATCGATGCAAACTGTACCAGTTGGCAAGGTGCATTCTTTTTGCCCAGCTTCACATCAAGCGTCTTAAGCGCTTCATCCCATGCGCTACTCAGTATGAGATAATCTTCCTTAAGATATGCATTTGTTTTCTTTTTAGTGGCGACAGTGCCGGATGCTGCGCCAAATGATGCGAGCCCCCCAAACATTAACGTAATATTGGGATACGTGTTCAGTGACCTTGATGCCGCAAGCTCATACAATACATATGCATAAACCAGCACCAGAATTAACAGCAATTTATACAATAACTCTATATCACTACGTAAAATTACTTTGTTTTTCATGTCTGCTTGTTTGGGTGCTTCGTGCTTTTTGTAGAGTTGATTCATGTTATCAAGCGCTGCTTTTTGGAAAGTGCTGATCAACGCCTCAAGCGTGTCTTTCGTTGGTAGATTCTTTCCGCTGTTAAGCGTGCTCGCTTGATTCAGTATTCGTTTTTTAGGATCTACCTCCATGTAGCAGATAGTTACTTTTAGTTGTTCTCTCAAATGGAGAAGCGATGCTGAATATATGTTTGATGCAGCAGTAGGCGCTTGATTCGCAGCGATGACTGCTTTTAGCTTTTCTGCTGCCCTTCGTTGGCCTTCACTCGCTATTTTCTTGCCATAAAACAGATGACTAAACGATAAAGGGAAAAAAGAAGAGGATGTTGCCACTTCTTGCTGTTCAGTGTGCTTTTCTATTTTGGCGGGACGATTCTTTTTTTGTTCTGCTTCTAGCGGTTTTTCTTTGATGACCTTTTTCTTTATCTTGTGTTGATGTGATGAAGCGACAGGCTTTGTTTCAGAAGATGATGTGAGCGATGCGCTTTGGCTAGTGTCAGTAGTTATTATGTCGAACGTTGGCAGGACATTATCTTCATTTTCTTCTTTTATTTCTTCTAATTCGTCCTGTTCAATGTCACTGATGGTGTCATCTTTTTCTGACATTTCAGGTTCGTCTTGCTGCTGGTCAATGGTTGTGTGCACTTTATCGGTCTGGAATAGCTGAGCGTAGCTGTTACGATTTTTTAATACAATGAGATTGAGCTTTAGATCGATGAGATAACGTTGTTTCTCATTGAAAGTGCTTAAATAGGCATTAAGCCCACCGTAGAAAAAGGTGATGATGTATTGTTGCCCGTTTTTTGAACCCGAAACAGTCGTCGAATGATGGGTATGGCTTTCCTTAGGTGGTTCCCCAAAATAAGGTGCCAGTTCATTCTGAATGATGTGACGTGCTCTATCTTTGCTAATGAATCCTTGGTTTCGATCGTCGCACACGATAAAATGAATATTTTGGTTGGGGTCCAGGATCGGCGCGGATGCTTGGGCATCTCGATGGTGCTTCTGCTTGTAATACATCGTTAATTCGCGTGCAACCCAGTTGTCTAGAAGAATAGAAGGGATTGCCTCAACGAGTGCTTTAGTTGCATCGGGTAAATGCGAGAGGGCGGTGTTGTCTTCAGGGCACGTATAATAAACGGGCGCAATGTGGTGCTGAATGGGGTAATACGACATCTGAAAAGGGAAATTCAACATAGCAAAACCTCTGCTCATAAAACTTTAAGAATGCATTCTTACACAACCTAGGTGGCAAAATCAACCCCAGAGCCCCATTAATATCGCCTAGCACTGTAGTTTCTTTTTCGGTCCAGGGGCATTGGATAGATGCTCTAACAGGCCAATCGCCAGACCGGGTTCCTCAATGAGGGCACACGTAAATAGTCTTGATTTCGTCGCATATTGATGAATAGAAGACGGCTCATCTTGGGTAAAAGCATTGATTTGTTCATTGATATGTTTCACAAATGCTTCATGGTCCTTGTCGAATTGCTCGAAATACGCTGAGTGTTCCGTTTTATTCCTTAGGGCATAAACAAGCAGCATGCTATCCATGATGTCTCTCATGTCAGATCGTTGCTCAATGCTGAAGTGTATTTGAAGGTAATTTTGTGCAGGAATCTTGGTTTGAAGCAGCTCAATTTTTTCCTGAAATAATTTTTCTTGCTCACCGATACGCATAAAGGGAATGTTGATTTCGGGTACGTTATCTTCATTCATCAGGTCAAACAATTTTCTGCCATGAATGGAGACCAGGCATAGCACCGTATCCAGTGAAATCGCCGTTTGCTCGTCCGTATGAGTGTTTTTATAAATGAGGGTTTGTAAGTTATAAAGAGATTGCCCGCGCTTGGTTTCGATCTTTATCACTTCCATTAAATCAACGTCTTTTGCTTTTAACTCATTTAAGGTTATCAGGTTCAAGGCGAGTATGACTGCATCACTTGCATTTAATAACCCGTATTGGGCGTCTAAGCAACGTTTTAGCAGTGTTTTCTCGTACTCACGTCGATTGATTTTTTGGGCTTGTTGCGTAATAAATATAACGGCTGTCATGCTCCAAACCACGAGTGGAAAGAACAGGTTTAACGTTCTTTGTTCGGGATCATAGGCGCGGTACGTTATCGCTGCGGAGGCAGGGATGCTGAAGTATCCAACGTTATCCATGTCATTGACGGAGGAGATAAACGAGCTTATCTCGGGGTTTCTATCGCATATAGTTTGCTGGATAGACTTTTTCGCGCCAATAATGTCTTTCTTGAAATCTTCTTTAAAGCGAGTTGAGTTTTTGAGCCATGGAGCAATCCAGCGAATGTGCTCTTCAAGCCACACATCAGGATCGTTGGAAATGTGATCTTTTTTATTGAATTGTTTTTTGAGGAACGTAAAGCGCGGAGAGTCATCAGATGTCTTCATGGGTGGCGATATCAGCATAGGTGCAGACATCGCCGGCTTGTAGTGAAGGAATCGTAACGGCTTTGAAGTTTTTTTAGGTTTCAAGGAGGCGAAATAGGTGCTCCAGTATTTTCCTGAAAACATAGAGGTTGTTTCAATGGGTTTTTCATGATCATCCACGTCAAGGGCGATCTCGTTGTGTGATGTGTGATTCTCTTTGGCAGGTGCTGTTTGTTTTTTAGGTTTTTGATGAGTTTTTTGGGGGTTTAATGGACTTTTTTCTTTTTCTCGAGTGGATGCGGGCTTTTTATGGCTTTTGGCCTGTATTGCTGGGCTCGTATCATCGATAAAGTCTAGGGCATCAAAAAATACGTCTTCTTCGTCGTCTGATGTGTTTAGGGGGATGGTATCTTCATGTGGAGGCATAGGGATACCCTCAGCCGATAGTTCAGCCTCCGTAGGCATGAATAGTGCATCCGCTGTGAGCCTGTTGTTAAAAATGATCGTATTGCGTCGGGCATCGATCAAATAAGGTTGGTCTTTCGTGACAAATGCGGCAAAGGTTGGATTGCATAGGGTGATATTAAAGGTAAAGTGATCGATTTTTGCGTTTTGAATTTGAATATAATCGGGATCTGTCGTGATTGTTCCTGTATTGCCGACCCATTGATGAATATCTGACATTATTTTGACCCCGCGGAAATGCGGGATAGGGTGACAAACGCTGAAACTGGGGTCGTCGAAGATGACGATATGAAAATGATGGTTGTTTCCCACCTGCGGGGTGGCGGGGAGCGGTCTGCCCAGTCGTTCTGCCTGGTAATAATCGCGATAGTATTTGGCCACATTTTTTGCATAGTTTTGTGCTAGCAGCGCGGTGGGTGTGACATGGAGCAATTGTTGAATAACGGGTGGCAAGAACGTACTCATACGAGGCTGATGTTCTGGGCATACGTAATACAGAAGTTCTGTAGGCGGTGGAGGTAAGGGCATGAAATACGAAAAAGGGTACATCTTAAAGCTTCCTTGTTGGCAAGGTTTCAGCTTGCATTCTCACACAAACCTGGGGTGAAAATCAACCCTGGGAGGCATCCCCAAGCCGATAAAATCTGGTATGATAGCCGGACACGGGATATTCAATGGCAGTCCTTTTTCGTCCCCTCGCAGCGATAGCTTGCAAACCCCGTCAGGCCCGGAAGGGAGCAGCGGTAGTGAGTGATTCGGGTGCCGAGGTGTGGCGGAAAAGGGCGCCTCCAACAGGACGAAGACATGGCTTCTCACGTACTTGCGCGCCAATGGCGCCCCAAAACATTTGATACCGTCGTAGGGCAAGGTCCCGTTCTCCAAGCATTAACACACGCCTTAGCCACGCAACGTTTGCATCATGCTTATTTATTCACGGGTACCCGAGGGGTTGGTAAAACGACCTTAGCGCGATTATTTGCCAAAGCGGTGAATTGCGAAACGGGCATCACACCCACGCCTTGTGGCAAGTGCAGTGCCTGCTTGGCGATTGATGCGGGCCGTTTTGTGGATTTGATTGAGGTAGACGCGGCATCGCGCACCAAGGTTGAGGACACGAGGGATTTACTGGATAACGTTCAATACGCGCCGACGCAGGGCCGCTACAAGATTTACCTGATTGACGAAGTGCACATGTTATCGGGGCACAGTTTCAATGCGTTACTCAAAACATTAGAAGAGCCACCTGAGCACGTTATCTTTTTATTAGCGACGACGGACCCACAAAAATTACCGATCACGGTTTTGTCGCGTTGTTTACAGTTTCATTTAAAGCACGTGGGTGAAGCGGACGTTGCTGCGCACTTGGCACACATATTGGATGCGGAATCGACGAAGTACGAATCAGAGGCGTTGGCGATGGTCGCGGCGGCGGGGCAGGGAAGTGTCCGGGACTCATTAAGTTTATTGGATCAAGCGATTGCCTTCAGTGGTGGGAATGTGACGGCGGCGGCGGTGAGGGAGATGTTAGGCGCGTTGAACCCTAATATCTTGCCACGTTTATTGGCGGCATTGGCGGCACGTGACGGTGGGGCGCTGATGGCGGCGTCGGAAGACATTGCGCAAGAGAATGGCGATTACATGCAGGCGTTACGTTTGTTGATGCAAGGTCTACATGATTTGGCGTTATGGCAAACGATCGGTGACGATGCGTTGTTAGGGATTGCGCGATTTGACGTGATTCAGCCATGGCTTAAAAGTTTTTCGCCAGAAGACATTCAGTTGTATTATCAAATGGCTTTGCAGGGTGTACGTGATTTACCGTTTGCGGCGAATCCCCGTGTGGGCTTCCAAATGACGGTATTGCGGATGTTGGCGTTTGCGCCTGAACAAATGGATGCCCCTGCCCTTGTAAAGGGAGCGCCTGAACAAATGAATGCCCCTGCCCTTGTAAAGGGAGCGCCTGAACAAATGAATGCCCCTGCCTTTGTAAAGGGAGCGCCTGAACAAATGAATTCTCCTCCCTTTGTAAAGGGAGGTGCCCGAAGGGCGGAGGGATTTTCTGTAGGGGTAACCGCATCACCTGCATGTGCGCCCATCCTACCTCCTTCTTCACCCTCTATTGAAGAAGACATTATTGCAGAAGACATCAGCGTGAAAATGGAACCGCCACCGATGGCGATTTCTGCGCCGCCTGCTCCAATGAATGATCCTCCCTTTGCAAAGGAAGGTGCCCAGCCAATATCTTCCCCTCCCTTTGTAAAGGGAGGTGCCCAACGGGCGGAGGGATTTGTATTACCCCCCTGGGAAGAATTCCTAACGTCATTAAGGTTAACGGGCATGGCGGGGATGTTGGCGTCACACTGTGTCCTGAAGGAATTCGATGGTCATCGGATATTATGTGTTTTATCGAAGGCACACGCGGCATTATTTAACAAAGCGGTTGCTGCGCGGATTGAGCAAGCGATATGTGACAACCTGAATCAAAAGATTCGGTTAGAAGTTGAGATTGTGGATGCCATCATTGAAACGCCGGCGGACAACCGAGCGAAAGCGCAAAGTGCGGCTTGGGAGCAAGCAAAACAAACGTTAGAAGCGGATCCTATTGTAAAGGGTTTGCGAGAAACGTTGGATGCGAAGATAGATGAGGGTTCGATAAGCACGTAAAAACCCCCGCCTCGGAATACTCGGCTGCCCCCTTAAAAGGGGGCGAAAGATCTTAATAATAAATTCCTTTTACTCCATTCCTCTACGCGCACTCAGTCCCGCACTCGGCTTCTTCGCAGCCTCCTCTTTCCTCCGCAAATAGGTCAACATTGCCACAGTAGCTTCTTGCGGCTTAACATTCGGGAGGGGGTGCGGAGCTGGGTCTTTAGCGTCAATGTTACAAGCAATGGATCCAGCACATGATGCGAAACCAAGGCCGATCGCTTGAACAGGATTTGCACCAGCAGCATAGATCGGAGGCAAGCAGTTACCCACGCCGTTCAAAATGACCTCTCGCTTAAATTGCTCTGGAGTAGGCTTTATGCCGAACAAGTTCGCAGTATCTGCAGCCCAAGTTATTTTTTGACTCATCCAGCTTTTATTCTTGTTAATGGTCTCTGTCACATCGGGTTGACGTTTTCGGCCTGTTGGGTCAGCAAGATCGAGATTAGGCTTCTGCACTCCAAATAACTGTTGGACGGCACCGATGGATGCACCAAAGTAGAATCCTGCAGCGCCTAAAAACCCAACGCCCATGGTAAAGACAGCATTAAGAATAGTGACTTGGCTATCTGTTGCACCCATCCATTTGGTGAATATATTGCCCAAGATATGGTTAGATGCGATTACTTGCCCGAATGCACCGATCAATGCGGCACTGCCTAGTACGACGAGTGCTTTGTAAAGCATACCTTTATTAATGCCTTTATCATTTTGGTCGGATACTGATGAATTTGTTTTCCAGTCAATCCCCATGAAGATACCTTTGACAGCGATTCCGACGACCCCTGCAGAGCCAATAACGGATCCCCAAAACTCCATACTCTTGAAGTCCGGCAGTGTTGTAAATGATATATTTTCGCCCATTATCACTTGCTGCAGCACTAAAGTTGAGACGATTGCCAAAAGGATACCGAATCCCATGATAACTTTATAAGTTGTATTGAATTTTTCTAGGGCATTTTTGTTATTCCGCGCTTCCGTAATAATGTCATCAAATGATTTGTCGATATTTTTGTGATAATAAGCATTATCGTTGCCTTCTTCGTCGATAGGGCCTTGAAATGCTTTGATAAAACCATCCGTATACTTGTTGAAAACTGTATAAATAGCAGGGGCCGTATAGAAGGTCATCATGATGGTTGCGGCGAAGATGCTCGCCTGTTGGAATGCGACGGAATTAGCTCCCAATACCCAGTAGGCGATCGCTGCAGTCACAGCGATGATTGCTGCTGCCCAGACAGTTTTAAGGCCAGAGAGTTTATTGTTTTTTATGTAGCTCTTATAAAGCTTACGTGCCGCTACCACAGCCATCACACTCGTGACGCCGAGGACGATCATGGAAGCTAGGCTACCACTCATAGTGGATTTATCATAAAGCTGTTTTGTCAGCTCGAGCGTTGTATCGTAGGTCAGCCCAGCCCAAACAACAGTGATAACGAACGATACGATAAGGTTGTAAATCGTCGTCTTAGGATTTTTACAGAGTTTTTTCCAGAAGTCTTTTAAAAACTCGATAGGTTCAGCGAGGTCTAATGCCAGTTTAGGCACAGCTTTATTCGTAAGCCACCAGTTGGCGCGTGTTACCCAGTACACTATTGGAAGTGAGGCCACGGTTGCAGCCAGAAGTATAGGTCCTTCCGCCCCTAAAGCAGATGCAATCATGAGCAATGCCCCACCCATCGTGGTGCCACAGCTCAGTGCAAAATATTTCGCATTCTTAAGGCCAACCCATACTGCCCACCATTTATGCTTAACTGCGCGTAATTTTTCTTCTTGCTCTTTTTTGATTTTTTCTAAAAGATCTTCATTCGCCACATTTTTTAATTTGTACGCATCTTTTTTGAGCTCAAAGAACATTGCCTTATAGTCGATACCATCGGTATAGTCGATAGCATCAGTTGTGATATCGCCACGTAAGCTTTTTAATGTTGCTTTTTTGAACTCTTTTGTAGAGAGCTTGCCATTGATGCTCTTTAATTTTTCTGCGCGCTCTTTTTTATCAGCAATTTTGTTTAAACTTTCGATTTCCTCGCGCGTTTCTTTGAAGTTTGCGAGCAAATTCTCAGATGATTTATCATACACGTAGGTTTGAATCGCATATTCACGCAAGGCACTGTTGTATACATTGATAAATTTCTCTTTTAATTTGTCTATTTTATCAGTATCGAGCGCATCATGATCAAGCTCTAAAATGATTTTAAAGTTCTCATCGATAGCATCCCTGACAGCATTGGAGAAGGACGCGTAATCTTTTTTTTCATCATTTAAAGCGGTAAGCGCAGCCTCGCGATCATCTTGTCGTGTTTTAGTATCGCGTTCATCCTTACTATCCTGCTTCGTAGCAAGCTTAGTGTTCGCGACTTTCAGGGCTTCGAATTCTTGTTCTTTTTGCTCAAGCAGGGTGTCGCCGAGGAGGTCTCTCCAAAATGTGTTCTCGATACCCTCGCCCATGGGTTCGTTTCTGGAGGCTTTTAACCACTTTTCCCACTTACTCATATCCCACCCCCAAAGACTACTTACTTACTTTATACCATGGTCATGGGTCAGTGAGCAAGTTGTTTATGTAACAATTTGTATCTCATTAACGCAAAATAAGGCGCTAAATCATGAGGTTGAGTTTTTAGTTAATCTGGGTTACTTGCACATACCCCCTTGACGGGGGTAGGACTATCCGTTAACCTTCAAAGACCATAGGGGCGCGTCATTAAGCGCTCAGTAGCAAAACACGAGGAGACACACATGGCTGGTCCAGATTTCAGTAAAATCATGCAACAAGCGCAACAAGTTCAAAAGAACATTCAAGAAGCGCAAGCACGCATTACCCACCTATTAGTCGGCGGCCAATCGGGCGGCGGATTGGTTAAAATCACCATGACAGGGGCTCATATTGTGAAGACTGTCAGCATTGATGATTCCGTTTTCCGTGAAGACAAAGAAACGCTGGAAGACCTGATTGCAGCAGCATTTAACGACGCGGCGCGCAAGATTGAGTCTAAGTCTCGTGAACAAATGATGGGCTTGATGAAGGGCGTTGACCTGCCTGAAGGCATGCCTAATCCGTTTACAGGCGAAGAAGGTTCGGGCGAAGAAGGAACCCGCTAATGATAGCAGGACCCCCTCAAAAGGTGGATCGCAAGGCAAAAATCGACGAGAAATGCGCAGCATACGATTTGTATGTGAGCATTTTGAGAAGATTTTTAACGCAGCGAGGCGCGTTTTGAGGGGGGCCGGTTTGAGTCCACTTATCCAGCAGCTAATGCAGTCTTTGCGTTGCTTGCCGGGGGTGGGGCCCAAAACAGCGAGCCGGATGGCGCTGCATCTATTGCAGCATGATAGGATGGGCGCCAAACGGTTAATTGCATCGATCGACGCCGCCCTGGCGCGAGTCGGTTATTGTGAATCCTGCCGTATGCTGTCTGAAACACCCCGATGCTCCATTTGCGAGCACCCAGGGCGTGATGCCAGCCTTTTATGCGTCGTCGAAAGCCCTTCAGACGTCGTTGCCATCGAAGTCAGCCAGAAGTTCAAAGGCATGTATTTTGTCCTCATGGGGCACCTATCCCCACTGGACGGCATGGGCCCAGAAGACATTGGGGCCGATATGCTGGAACTGCGCTTTCAAGAGGGCTGTATTAGGGAGGTGGTGTTTGCCACCAATCCCACGGTCGAAGGCGAGGCCACCGCCCATTATTTGGCCGAAATGGCCAAACGCCACCAAATCAAAACATCCCGCATTGCCTTGGGCGTCCCCATGGGCCTGGATCTCGAATACGCCGATCCAGGGACATTAGCGCAGGCGATGATGTCCCGGACGGAATATTAAATTTAAACCATCAACCCATTCATCTTTTTCACAAATGACGCAGGGTCTTCCAACTGCCCGCCCTCGGCGAGAATGGCTTGTCCCAAGAGAACATGCGCCCAATCCGCGATCACGGGATCACTGGCTTGTTTCTGTAAACGAACCAACAGCGGATGCGTTGGATTCAATTCCAAAATCGGCTTACTACCAGGGATCGCTTGTCCCGCAGATTTAAAGAGCCGTTGCAATTGCAAGCCCATGTCATTGGCATCGGCGACAACGCACGCAGGGGAGTCTGTCAATCGGTGGGTTAATCGTACGTCTTTGACTTCACCGTCAAGCGCTAATTTGAACGCATTCAACAAATCAGTGAACGACGCATCTTGTTCAGGGGATGCGGCATCTTCATTGTCTTTCAAATCACCCAAATCCAATGTTCCTTTGGATACAGACTCAAATGCTTTGCCTTTATATTCAGGCAAATGCGTGACGAGCCATTCATCAACACGATCGGACAATAATAAGACTTCGATGCCTTTTTTACGGAAGATTTCCAAGTGTGGGCTATGGCTGGCTGCTTGGAATGTATCCGCGGTGACATAGTAAATTTTACTTTGTTCAGGTTTCATGCGGCTAATATAGTCATCGAGCGATTCGCTTTGCGTTTTATCGTTTTTCAACGTGGTCGCAAAACGTAGCAATTGCGCAACTTGCTCTTTATTCGCATGATCTTCAATCGGGCCTTCTTTGAGTGCATTGCCGAATTCCGCCCAGAATGCCAGGTATTTTTCCGGATGATTTTTGGCAAGGTCTTCTAATAAGCCCAGGACCTTTTTGACAGAGCCCGCACGGATCGTATCCACGACTTTATTCTGCTGAAGGATTTCACGCGAGACATTTAATGGTAAATCAGCAGCATCGATCACGCCCTTAACGAAGCGCAAATAGTTGGGCATGAACTGTTCGGCATCGTCCATGATGAAGACGCGTTTGACATACAGTTTGATGCCATGGCGTTTCATATTGGCTTGGAATAAATCAAACGGCGCACGTTTAGGAATATAAAGAAGGTTGGTGTATTCCGTTTTGCCTTCGACACGATTGTGCGTCCAGCAAAGGGGATCGTCAAAATCATGGCTGACGTGTTTATAAAATGCTTGATAATCTTCGTCTGTGATCGACGATTTAGGCCGTGTCCACAGGGCATTAGCTTTGTTGACAGCTTCAAAGACAACGGGTGAATCTTCCGTTTTGTCTTCCTCGGCTTGATGCAATTGCATTTCAACGGGGAAGAAAATATGATCGGAATATTTGGTGATGATTTCGCGGAGTTTCCAATCTTCGAGCAATTCATCTTCATTTTCTTTCATATGTAGCGTGACGGATGTGCCGACGTCATTTTTGTGTGCGGCGGAAACATCATATGCACCTTCGCCATTGGATTCCCATAGGACGGCTTCATCAGCACCTGCATCAGCACGTCGGGTTAAGACGGTGACTTTATCGGCGACCATGAAACTGGCATAAAAACCAACGCCAAATTGGCCGATGAGCTGTGCATCTTTTGATTGTTCGCCAGTGAGTTTTTCTAAAAAGGATTTGGTGCCGGATTTGGCAATGGTGCCCAGATGTTCGATGACTTCCGCCTCGCTCATCCCGATACCATTATCGGTAATGGTGATGGTGCGTGCCACTTTGTCAGGAATGACGCGGATGGCGGGCTGGCCAGCGACGATGTTTTTATTATCGAGCGCTTCAAAACGAACCTTATCGAGTGCATCGGATGCATTGGAGATGAGTTCGCGCAAAAAGATTTCTTTATCCGAGTAGAGCGAATGGATCATCATTTTGAGAAGCTGTTTTACTTCTGCATTAAAGACATGTGTCTGTTTTTCGGCTTGCATAATATATCCTCATCATTTTTTCCATATTCCTCCCTTTTAAGGGAGGTGGCCCGTAGGGTCGGAGGGTTTTTCCTCTCGATTTGGATAGAATGGGGACAATAAACGTATTTTTCAAGGCGTCCATTTATCAATGATGATGAGCAGGGCGCCATCGCCGGTGACATTGGCGGCAGTGCCGAGGGAATCCTGGGCGACGTAGAGGGCGATCATCAAGCCGAGCGCAGTCTCATCGAAGCCAAGCATACTGGCGAGCAAGCCGAGTGCGGCCATGACACCGCCGCCAGGGACGCCGGGTGCTGCAATCATGACAAAGCCCAATGCCATAATAAAGGGGAACATGGTTTCAAACGATGGGGCGGGCAAGCCGGGTGAGATCAAGGTAACGGCGACGGCGCAGCTGGTGAGGGTAATCATGCTGCCACACAGGTGGATGGTGGCGCACAATGGCACCCCAAAGTCGGCAATATAAGGACGCACGCCATTATTTTTGACAGAACGTAGCGTAACCGGGATGGTTGCGGCACTGCTCATGGTACTGGCGGCGGCGAAATAAGCAGGGAACATATTGGTGAGCAACCGCAGAGGATTTTTGCCGGCAATCAATCCCGCCAAGGCATAGAGAAGGGTGAGCCAAACGGTATGCAGCACCATGGCCAAGGCCAAGACGACCAGGAAGGTTTTGATGGTATCGAGGGCAGCGCCATTGGCGGTGATATCGGCGAAAATACAGGCGACATAGAGAGGCAGCATAGGGATAAGCACATGGCTGAGCAGTTTATCCATGATGAGCTTGCCCTCATGCGTCGCGTCTTTGAGGACATGCCCATGGCTCTTACTGATCCCTATGCCGAATAGGAAGGCCAACAGGACGGCGGTCATGACGGGCATGATAGGGGGGATGCTGAGGCTAAAGTAGGGGGCCAGCGAAGGCGTAGCATCGAGTATGGCCATTTTGGTGGAAAACCCGGGGAGGACGGCGATCGCGACCAAGGCTGCCATGGAGCCGGCCAAGATGGTTGAAAAATAGGTGAGGCCGACGGTCAGCCCGACAATTCGGCCCGATTGGTGGCCCAATCCAGCAATGCCATGCGTGATGTAGAAAATGATGATGAAAGGAATGACAAAGCCAATAAAATCGCCCAAAAGCACTTTAAGGGTGATAAAAGGACGTAAGGCTGCATCAGGCAATAAAAGCCCGAGCAGGACACCGAGCACAATGCCGGCTAACAGTTTTAAAATAAGCTTCATTGGAATGCCTGTATAACTTGATGACTTAATTATACACATACCCAACCATATTGCACCCCTTTTCATTTTCGGTCACAATAGGGGCCGGTAGGTAACCACAAGGAAGAGACATGGACAAAATTTGGCTTGCAAGCTATCCCGCCGGTATTCCTGCAGAAATTGCTCCCCTCAAATACTCATCGATTGCAGATCTTTTTGTGAGTGCGGTAGGACGTTATGGTGACAGTCCTGCTGCTATTAACATGGGTACGACGTTAACCTACGCCGAGTTAGGCGATTTAGCGCGCGACATGGCTGCCTACTTTCAACAATCATTAGGCCTGAAGAAGGGTGATCGGATTGCGATCATGATGCCGAACCTATTGCAATATTTAGTGGCGATGTATGGTGCCTTCCGTGCGGGTTTGGTTGTGGTGAACGTCAATCCGTTATACACGCCGCGCGAAACGATACATCAATTAAATGATGCCGGTGCTGTGGCGATTGTGATTTTGGCGAACATGGCACATACATTAGAAGATACCTTGCCACAATGTCCTGCATTGAGGCATGTCATCATTACGCGCGTAGGTGATTTGTTTGGTACAGTGAAGGGCTTGGCGGTAAATTTCATCAGCAAATACATTGCCAATCCTTACCCAGGTTATAGCCTTCCAGGGGCTATTTCATTTAATCATGCGCTTTCAACGGGTAAAAAACTAACCCTCAATCCTGTTGACGTCGGTTTGGAAGACATTGCGTTTTTGCAATACACCGGTGGGACGACGGGGATTTCAAAAGGCGCGATGTTGACGCACTCGAATATGTTATCGAATGTGGCGCAGGGCGAAGCCTGGATAGGGCATATATTAGAGCCGGGCAAAGAATGCGTGGTGACGGCCTTGCCGCTCTACCATATTTTCTCCTTGACCGCGAACTGTTTGATCTTCACCGAGATGGGTGCCGCAAATGTATTGATCACGAATCCACGCGACATGAAGGGTTTTGTGCGTGAGTTAAGCAAGTACAAATTCACCGTTATCACGGGGGTGAATACTTTATTTAATGGATTGCTGCACACGGATGGATTTGATGCGCTGGATTTCAGCCATTTAAAAATCGTGATGGGCGGTGGTATGGCAGTGCAGTATGCAGTGGCGTCGTCATGGAAAGAAGTGACGGGCAAACCGATCCTCGAGGCGTATGGTTTGACAGAGACATCGCCGGCGGTGACGATCAATCCGTTTAATTTAAAGGATTACACGGGTGCGATCGGGTTGCCATTACCCTCGACGGAAGTGAAAATCATTGATGAATCGGGCAAAGAGTTAGATATCGCGGACGTTGGCGAATTATGTATTCGTGGCCCACAAGTGATGAAAGGTTATTGGCGAAGCCCCGAAGAAACGGCATTGGTCCTGAGCAAAGACGGCTGGTTAAAAACCGGTGACATTGCAAAGATTGATGCGAAAGGTTTCGTATACCTCGTGGATCGCAAGAAAGACATGATTTTAGTCTCGGGCTTTAATGTGTACCCGAATGAAATTGAAGATGTCGTGATGGGCCACCCAGGCGTTTTAGAAGCTGCTGCGGTGGGTGCGCCGAATACAACCAGTGGTCAAGTCGTGAAATTATTCGTCGTGAAGAAAGATCCAAATCTGACGGAAAAAGATGTATTGGATTATTGCGAATCACGTTTGACGCGATACAAAATGCCGCGGGTGGTTGTGTTTAAAGATAGCTTGCCCAAGAGCAATGTCGGGAAGATATTACGGAGAGAATTAAGAGGGGCGTAAATCCTTTTAATTTTTCATCAATCCGGCACCCAACTCATGCAAGGCTTTGAGCACATCGTTCAAGCGATCTTCGTGGTCGTGCGCGGACGACATATTTTCATCTTGAGCGGTTTCTAACTCTTTGGCATCGTAGGCCCAGCGGCGCAGGATATCGATTTTCTGGTCACGGGTGAGTTGAGTATTCACAACGACATCATGGGGGTGTTTAAAAACGGCTGTTGGGTCGAGCAATGCTTTTTGAATATCGATCATCGCGAATAAGCCTCACGTTTTGTTGAGTGTGTTATCATGGACAAAAAAAAGAGTTATCTCCATGAAACATCGTTTTACGGGTTCCACCTTATTGGAACTACTAATGATTCTAGTCATCGTCGGGCTGCTTGTACAGGTCGCGATTCCGCAATATCAATTTTTTGTCCAGAAAGCGCAGGCACGCGAGCGATTGGCGGATTTGTTGAGTCTGCAAACTCAAATTGAATCCTGTTATTTTTCAACGATGGACTACCGGATTTGTGCACAAGCATTGCAAGAACCGTCATCGGGTTTATTAGAGAAAGAGGCGGAGCGATTTACGTATCGGTTGGCAATCGTGGCGCATGATGAAGATGTGGTATGTCCGAGGGTGGAGGCCACCCATGAACATGCGATATTAAATTGCGTTTAGCATTCCTCGAACACATTTTCCTCATCAACGATGACTCTGCCTGCCTGATTAATGCGCAACTGTCTAGCGACGGGGCTGGTGTTGGAGCAAACGTAAATACTCGCATTTTGAAAGTCGGTCATGCCTTGTGGGGTAAAGACAAATTGATTGTTTTTACTGGCGGGAAACGCACGTGTGATCAAATGCGTTTTGCCGCTCAGCGCGGTGTGATACGTGTTACCGACATCGGGAACCACGACGATGTTGTCACCCAAAGGGGCCGTGCAGTGTTCATCACCACATAAACGCGTTGTTTGGTGGGATGCCATCGCACGGATTTGTGTTGATTTAAATGTTTTGGCTAAGATGTGTGCATCTTGGTTGACGGCATAAGATGCGATCAGGTTATCCCAATAGGAAAACGCAAGACAAGAGACTATTGCACTGATGGCCAGGGTGACGATACATTCTAGAAGATTCATAATGGTTTCTCGTTATTGTTGTTATCTCTTTGTACGGGCGAAATATTTTTCGCCCTCTTCACTGGACCCCGCAACAATTTGTATTTTCATTGTTAGTGGATGTCATTTTACTATTTATTTTGGGCGCAGCATATAGCATCGTAGAGGGGTGGTCGTTACTCGGCACAGCCGCAGCTGTATTATTTGATGTCCATTGCTGTGAAGGTGTCGAAATAAACATGGGTTTTTCATTCATCTCTGCGTTCCCCTTGGCCGCCTTATACACAATAGTCCCCATGGCGGCTAATAAGCCTACGATGCCGACCGCGACAAACGCATTTTGCACGAGGAAGTAGCCGAAGAACTCCATCCCAATTTGTATGTTATTCCAAGAAGGGCTTAAGGCATGTGCGATGGCTTGGGAAGAAAGCGTTGCACCCTGCGCAATATTGTCCCAAGCAACGTTAGCGCCGAGTGAAATATTATCCCAAGCAATATTCGCACCTAATGAAATATATTTCCAAGCAAGTTCAGCATACCCTCCACCGATGGTGTCAAAAAACTGAGTATCAAATGGGCGCATTTCAGCGATACGCAATAGCGTCTCAACCACAACATAGTCCAAGAAAGCAGTCACAGATAGTGTGATTGTCACAAAAGCGGCGATAGGAATAAACCATAATTTATTGTTTTCTGATTTCTGATGCATTGGGCTCAGAACCACATCGATTTTTCGTCGAATAGGATTAAAGTAAGCAATGCTGTCCGCCCAAGATGATTTCAGTCTGGTTAAAAAGTCTGTCCATGCCTCCACCATATCAGGAAGATCGATGGGGCCTTTCGTTGTTATGTAGCGCCCCTGGAATGCACTGGCTGAAGATATTTGCACGGCACCTTCGTTAATGCCGATAGGGTTACCGTTCGTATCATAGGCAACATTCCCCGTAAGCTTTCCCTCAATGTCATAGTCTGTTGTTTTAAAGGAGCGTACTACTGTTCGTCTGGGGATATCCTGTGGCTTTTCGCGTTTTTCGTCCCAATTTTCCATGTAAGCTGAAACGCTATTGAAAATACTATTGATAGTGTTTGCTATTCCATAATGTAGCCAGCTACCGACTAATCGAGCTGCGGCAAATGTGCTTCTTAGTGTGAGTGTAAGTGCCGCTGCCACGGGGGAAAAAATAAGTCCTACCACAAAACGCAATGCATCGATGACCCTATACAGGGCCCAAGAAATGAATAATGGAACACCCCACGCAGGAGACGATTCCTTTTCCAGGGTTTTTAAAGCCATTGCATAATAAAATCGCGCAAAGAAATATTTTAGGTGGGAAGGGATGCTGAATTTGGGTATATGAAGATGCTCAAGCTGCGTATTGATGACGTTTTTATGTTGATTTGTTTCGCCACTGTCAATACGTTTAGGCTGGTTTGTGATCGTCTCTTGCACATAATCATCTCGAATATTCAGAGGGTTTTGCTCAATAGCGCTATCGGTGATTGTCGTATCATGGTTCATTGCATCATCGATGATAGTCTCAAGATTACTTTTTAATTTTTCTCCGAGCTCTTCGATACGATCGGGATAAGCATCAAGCAGGGCGTATTGATGTGCGCTAAAAGCATTGGGATTTATTTCAGAGACATTGCTTTTCTCATCAACCATTTCAAACGGCGTATTTTTATCACCGATTACCCAGCTACCGAAGGTGATATTGATTTGAAACGGATTGACCATGCAGAAGCTCCCAACCTTAAATACGATAGGCTATTCAAACGATTATGCCTCAAAACGCAGTCGACTGTCAAACAACATTTTAACGCTATGTGATTGAGGCTCTACTAGAATATAATGAGGTATTTGCCAAGATTTGTCGAGGACATCAATGACGGTATTAGTATGTGCGCAGTTGAATTTATGTGTAGGGGATACGGCGGGGAATCTCCGACAAATCCTGACGTCCATTGAAAGGGCAAAAATCAACCATGATGCTGATTTAATTATATTTTCTGAGTTGACCCTGACGGGTTACCCTCCTGAGGACCTACTTTACCGGGCGGAATACCTGGAAGAAGTCGAGGTGGCGTTAAAGCAGGTTCAAGAGGCGGCGGATGGGATTGCGGTGGTCGTTGGGCACCCCTATAAGCGTGATGGCAAGCTTTACAACACTGCGAGCGTGTTTGAGCACCAGAAGCTTGTCACTCGCTATGAAAAACAATTCCTTCCTAACATGCAAGTCTTTGATGAACGTCGATATTTTGAGCCTGGTTACCAAGATATTGTGGTCGAATTAGGCGGTATTCGTTACGCGCTAGCCATTTGCGAAGACATATGGCATGCAGCCATGATAGAAAAGATACGGTTGCTTCGGGCTGACGTCTTATTAGTCATGAATGCTTCTCCTTTCTCGGTTGAAAAGCCGAAGCTACGTCATCAATTATTGAGTGATGTTGCAGCCTACCTTGAGCATCCTGTTGTTTACGTAAACCAAGTGGGCGGGCAAGATGAGTTGGTCTTTGATGGGGGTGCTTGTGCGTTTGACCGTGCGGGCAAATGCATTTCACAAGCCCCTTGGTTTGAGGAATGTTTATGGCCTGTCACGTTGGCCGCGATGGGTACCGTGACGGCATCACTTTCCCAAGATGCTTTGATGTATCAAGGGATCGTGTTAGCCACGCGGGATTATTGCACTAAGAATAGGTTCAAAGACGTGACGCTCGGTTTATCGGGCGGCATTGATTCGTCGCTTTGCTTGGCGATATTAAATGATGCACTGGGGCCTGAGCATGTGCATCCTATTTTTTTACCTTCCCGTTATTCAAGCGCGCTCAGCCGAGCCGGGGCCCAAGCCCAATGCAAAACGATGGGGATAACATTAAAGGAAATACCGATTGATCCTATCATGGCGGCTTCGTATTCTCTATTAGAGAGCATTGAAGGCGCATTAAATTCGGTGACGCTCCAAAACATTCAATCGCGTGCACGCGCGATGTTATTGATGGGGGTGTCGAATCAAACGGGCGCCATGTTGATCAGTACTGGAAATAAAAGCGAATATGCGATGGGTTATACGACATTGTACGGTGACATGGCTGGGGGATTTGCGCCATTGAAAGACGTTTACAAGGTAGAGGTGTATCGGTTGGCAGCATACCGAAACGGGTTGTCTGCGGTGATTCCGCAGGAAGTCATTGACCGTCCGCCGAGTGCAGAGCTGGCCCCGAATCAGGTCGATGAGGATGACTTACCGCCGTATCCATTATTGGATGCCATTCTGAAAGCCTATTTGGAAGGCAATGAAAGTTTAGAAACCGTGATCAAAAATGCCGATCCTGACATTGATGTCACACGAGTGATTCGGTTGCTTTATAGAAACGAGTATAAACGCCGCCAGGCTCCACCGGGGCCGAAGTTGACGAGCCTAGCGTTTGGAAAGGAGCGGCGATATCCGATGACTTCCGGGTTCCATGGGTAATTGGTTTCTATGTCTTAGGCCCACTTTGTAAAGGGGGCAGCCGAGTACTCCGAACTATGTCTTAGGCCCCCTTTGCAAAGCTGCTCGTTACCCATAAGTCGCCCCCATATCTCTTGTAACTGATAGGGCTATTTCAAAATCCCTGACTCTTTGCAGGCCAATCCACAATGTCTGTGCACCAGGAAAGGCGTCTCCTTTCCTCCCTATAAAACCTC
>JBIOEA010000026.1:0-31264 GCA_044445605.1 Gammaproteobacteria bacterium
TCAGCCTCTAAGGCTATGACGCCATCGCTGTCCTGGCTCGCACCCCAGCATATATATTACCAGGGTTACTTACTGATTTTCATCATACCTGACGCCGAGGGTGTGGGCAAAGCCCGCTTGTACGTAAAGACTTATGGGTAATGAACAGCTTTGTAAAGGGGGCAGCCGAGTATTCCGAGGCGGGGGATTTTTTTGTAGAGGCGAAATATCTTTCGCTCTATAAGATTGATGACAATCGCACCTCACCAATCTTCTCGCCATCCCAAATATATTCAAGATGGCATCCTTGGAGAGGCATCGTCAACGCGGGTGGGCGAAAAATCGCAACACAATGCGCATCTTTTTTTCTCACACTGGGATAATGCAGCCCCCAAATTTTTTCATTTCGTTTTTCGAGGCCAAAGTCTTGGCTGATTTGATATGCGTTTGCATCGGGGTTCAGCAAATGCACATGGTTTTCAACATCCAATTTTTCTAATGGTTGTTGAACTTGCGCAATGTATTCGCGCATTTGAATAAAGGTGGGGCCTTCGTTGGAGGCGTTCAAAAATCGTTCGCGATGATATACGGTTTCAGCAATCGCGGTATCCAAGGTATCCGCGGCGTAATAAACACCGAAACTACCGTTCGTAAAACGCGAAGGGCCTGGGTGTGTAAACGCTGCCATGATAACAGTGCTGCCTGGGCCAAGCACCCAATCTTCTTCAGGCACGAGTGACAAATCGCCAAGACGATCATTAGTGAGGCTTTCAAGTGCTGCGAGTGCAGCTAATTCTTCGGGGGTCTCTGCCCATTCAAACAAAGAGACAGGCGGAAACCGAGACGGGATCAAGCGATGAGTGCGCATTCCTATTAATATCCTCTCCAGAAATCAAGAAACCGGCGCACTTCTGCCAGACGAACGATACTGCCTTCCATTAAATACTCACGTGGAGTCTTACCATTAAAAGGTGACAATGAATTTTCACGGTTGATCCAGGTCATGGCCTGTTCACTGTCCGTAAAAAGAATTCTGAGGGCTTTGTAGATGCCCAGTAAATAGGAAATGCGTTCACGCTGATCCCTATTTAAACGAACGTTATGTTGGCTCAGGCCTTTATAATAGGAGGAGTGGGGCATATCCCCCATCAAGGTTTGCCCCTCGGTTTGGTTAAATCGGAAGCGCTGAATCAGGTTTTCGAGTGCTTTCCAGGCGACATCGTCTGGAAATTCGTTATTTTTGAGCGCTGATGGATGTTTCACTGTACCCTCCTATACAAGCTGAGTATAGTCCATTTATGGATTAAAATCCATAGATAGATTTCTAATGAGGGCGTATCGTGCGTTTTTGCACATCAATCCCGACATTTTTCAGCATCCTAGCCACTTCGATAAGGGGTAGGCCTATAATCGCATCGGGGTCATCGCTCTGGATATATTCGACGAGGTCCATGCCGTGGGATTCTATTTTGATACCGGCGCAGCACTGGTAGGGGGTATCCTTTTCTAGGTAACTAATAATGGCTTCGCGGGTAAGGGTTTTAAATTTTATCTCGGTCAGCACTACAGACACTTGGGTTTCCCCGTTACCCATGACGCAAAGGCCGGTATAGAAGCGGGCAATGTGACCGCTTTGGTGTTCCCATTGAGCAATGGCTTTTTCATGGGTGATGGGTTTCTCGATAAAGCGGCCCTCGCAGAACCCGACCTGGTCGGAGCCGATGACGATGGCATCGGGGTTCAATGCGGCGATTTTTTGGGCTTTTTCGATGGCCAAACGTCTGGCGAGGGCTTCTGGGCCCTCTCCAGGCAGGCGGGTCTCATCGATATCGGGGGATTGGATAGTAAACGGTTGTTTTAGCTCGGCAAGCTGAGCCCGGCGGCTGGGGGAGGATGATGCCAAAATCAGTGTTTTCATCGAAAATATGTTCCATCTATGGAGATTCCAGGTATAATACCCCAGTTATTGTGGGCTTGGCAAAACCATTGGCCCATTGTTGTGTCATTTGATATACTGCGTATATCAAAAAAGCCTATTGAGGAGATTTTCATGGCTGTTCAGAAAAGTAGAGTAACCCGGTCGAGACGTGGTATGCGCCGTGCACACGATGCATTGTCAGTGCCTGCGATTTCGCAAGATTCAGAAACGGGTGAAATGCACCGTCGTCACCACGTGACAGAAACGGGTTTTTACCGTGGTAAACAAATGATTATTCCGAAAGAAGTCTATACGGCTGACGAAGAGTAAAACGGTTTGAAGACCATCACCATTGCTTTGGATGCCATGGGAGGCGACCTTGGGATACCTGTCACGCTGCCTGCAGCGATAGACAGCCTTGAGGCCTACCCATGTCTTCACATCGTTTTAGTGGGAGACAGTGCAGCCTTGCAAGAGGCGATGCCAAAAGACGCTGCTGCGCGTTTTGGCAATCGTCTTTCAATACGTCACACCACTGAAGTTGTTGGGATGGATGAATCTCCTGTATTAGCCTTGCGTCATAAAAAAGATTCCTCGATGCGTCGCGCCATTGACCTGGTGAAAGCACACGAAGCGGATGCTTGCGTGAGTGCGGGCAACACAGGCGCATTGATGGCCACTGCGCGGTTTGTTTTAAAAACATTACCGGGCATTGATCGTCCTGCCATATGTGTAGCCATGCCATCGGCGGGTGGGGTGGTCTACATGCTGGATTTAGGCGCTAACGTTGATTGCACAGCAGAGCAGTTGCTGCAATTTGCGGTGATGGGTTCTGCGATAACGACGGCGGTATCGGGCGTTCAAAAACCACGCGTTGCATTATTAAACATTGGTATTGAAGACATCAAGGGCAACCAGTTGGTGCAAGATGCGCATCAGCTCATGCAGAAATTATCTGGTCCCATTGAATACGTTGGTTTTGTGGAAGCGGACGAATTTTATGACGCGAAAGTCGATGTGATTGTATGCGATGGGTTTGTGGGAAATGTTGCATTAAAGTCAGTTGAGGGTGTTGCTCGACTGATTGCGCGGTTTATCAAAGAAGAATTTAGTCGCAGTTGGTTGTCGATGCTGGCCGGTTTGATTTCACGTTCTGTGCTTTCTCGTGCAGGCAAGCGCATTGATCCACGCGCATACAACGGCGCAAGTTTGGTGGGTTTAAAAGGTATAGTGTTAAAAAGCCACGGCAGTGCAGACAGGCTAGCAACGGCATATGCCATTAAGCAAGCGTATTTGCAAGTGGAACAAGATATTCCGAAGCGGATTGAAGCTGGCATGCATGACTGGCTAGGTAAAGGGGCCTAATATGAAGCAGTATTCCAAGATTTTAGGCACAGGCAGTTATTTGCCACCGCGTATCGTGTCGAATCAAGATTTTGAAAAAATGATAGAAACGACTGACGAGTGGATTTTCAGCCGTTCTGGCATTCGCAATCGTCATTTTGTGGATGGTAATGAAGGGTTGGTTGACATTGCTGAAGTGGCAGCGCGTCGCGCGATTGAAGCCAGTGGCATTTCTCCAAACGACATTGACGGTATTATCATTGGTACAACCAGTGGTGATTACGTATTCCCGAGTGCTGCGTGCGATTTGCAAGCGAGATTAGGTATTACAAACACATGCGCTGCCTTTGATATTCAGGCGGCCTGTTCTGGTTTTATTTATGCATTAAGTGTTGCTGACAAGTTCATGAAAACGGGCGCGATGCGTTGTGTTTTAGTGATTGGCGGGGAAGTGATTTCCAATTATATTAATTGGGAAGATCGTTCAACCTGCGTATTATTTGGTGATGGCGCGGGCGCTGTTATTTTAGGCTTATCTGACGAGCCTGGTATTTTATCAACACACATTCATGCTGACGGACGTTACCGTGATTTGTTGTATGCGAAACACAATTGGAAAGAAACGGGTAAAACCATCAGTCGACCATACATTGTGATGGAAGGCAAAGAAGTATTTAAAGTCGCTGTTAACACATTGAATGATATGGTTGAAGAAGCGCTGGTCGCGAATGATCTTCAAAAGTCGGACATTGACTGGCTGGTGCCACACCAAGCAAATTTGCGGATCATTGCTGCGACGGCGAAGAAATTAGATTTGCCGATGGAGCGCGTGATTGTGACGGTGCAAGAGCAGGGCAACACGTCTGCTGGCAGTATTCCGTTGGCGTTGGATGAAGGTGTACGTGATGGACGCATTAAACGTGGTGAGCTGTTGTTGTTAGAAGCGTTTGGCGGTGGGTTCACCTGGGGATCGGCGCTGATTCGGTATTAAAATAGCTGTCATCCTGGAAAAAAGGAGTTAAAATGACGATCGCATTCTTGTTCCCCGGCCAGGGATCTCAATCCGTTGGGATGTTAAACGGCTACACACATTTACCTGAAGTCCGCGCACTTTTTGACCGTGCAAACAACGCACTAGGTTATGATCTACTGAGCATCATACAGCACGGTCCTGCTGAAGAACTCAACAAAACAGAAATCACACAGCCTGCGATATTGGCAGTGTCATACGCTTTTTGGTTGCTGTATGAAGAAGAAAAGGCGTTGACGCCATCGGTGTTAGCGGGGCACAGTTTAGGCGAATACACAGCGTATGTTGCGGCGGGCGCGATTGCATTTGAAGATGCATTAAAGCTGGTTGCACGTCGTGGGGCATTGATGCAAGCGGCGGTGCCTGAGGGGCAAGGCGCGATGGCGGCGATATTGGGCATGGATGATGAATCCGTGCGAACGATTTGCGATGAAGTAGCCGCAACGTCGGGTGTTGTGAGCGCGGTGAATTTCAATTCACCAGGCCAAGTGGTGATTGCCGGATCGGCGGATGCCGTGGCAAAAGCGGTAGAGGTATTAAAAGATCGGGGTGCGAAGCGCGCGATGATGTTGCCGGTGAGTGTGCCATCGCATTGTGCATTGATGAAACCTGCGGCAGAGAAGTTTCGTGAAGATTTAGCGGCGGTGACGATTCAAGCGCCAGTCATTCCTGTGATCAATAATGTGGATGTAGCGACGGTGTTCAAGCCCGAACAAATTCGAGATTCATTGGTACGTCAATTATATTCCCCAGTACGCTGGTCTGAGACAGTGAAAAAGATAGAAGGGATGGACGTGGTGGAATGCATTGAATGCGGCCCGGGGAAAGTATTATCTGGGTTGCACAAACGTATTGTTGAAGATTTGCCGATCACCCATGTATTGGATCACGTATCGCCGGCAGATTTGGGGAAATGATATTAGGAGACACAACATGCTTAACGACAAAATCGCACTCATCACAGGCGCGAGCCGCGGCATAGGCCGGGCGATCTTAGAAGGTTTGATGGAAGACGGTGCGACGGTGATAGGGACGGCGACGTCTGAGTCGGGCGCTGCTGCGATCACGGAAGCGATCAAGGCGAAAGGCGGCAAAGGCGAGGGTGTGGTCCTGAACATTGGCGATAAAGAATCGATCAATGCGTTAGTAGCGCACATGAAGGCAACGTATCCTGAAGGCCCACATATTTTGGTCAACAATGCGGGTATCACGCGCGACAATCTCATGTTACGCATGAAAGAAGAAGAATGGGACGATGTGATCAACACGAACTTAACGGGTATCTTCCGTTTAACGCAGGCCTGCATGAAGCCGATGTTGAAGTCGCGTTGGGGTCGTATTATTAATATTAGCTCTGTCAGTGGTCTGATGGGCAACCCGGGCCAGTGCAATTACAGCGCTGCAAAAGCGGGCTTAATTGGCTTTACGAAATCATTGGCGCTCGAAATTGCGTCGCGTAATATTACGGTGAATGCGGTTGCGCCGGGATACATTGGCACTGACATGGTGCAGGCTTTAGGTGCGGAGATTAATGAGAAAGTCGTGAGCATGATCCCGACAGGGCGCATGGGTGAACCCTCAGAAATTGCTGCCGCAGTACGTTTCTTGGCGAGCAAAGGCGCGAGCTATGTGACGGGTACGGTGATTAATGTGAGCGGTGGATTATATATGTAATTGTAGGGGCGAAACACCCAAACGATAGCTTCCGTCTATCATAACAATAGAAACAATCAATTTTACTACCATGCTCAACCAGCAGATACTTGTCTCATGAACAATTCAATTGAGGAGACATGAGATGGTAACCGCACAACAAATTTCACAATCTAATCAGGTGCTGGGGAACCATGTACAACACTTGGCAAAGCATCCCCAAGATTTTCTTGCATTGGTTTCAATGAACACGGAACTCGCGCAACGCTATGCCGAAGCATTTTCAGCGGGGCATGTGATCACGTTGCTGGCTGTCGCACAAGAAAAAGGGCTAAGCTTGCTCACGGAGATGTTGAATATTATCAAAAAAGGTACGCCCGTGAACGAAACCTTTGCGCCGTATCATGATCAGAAATTCCCCATACCTGATGACCAGAAAGAAATTGAATCACTTTTACAAGAAATTGCACACTTAATTACAGTGGAATACGTCTACGATGACTGGTATTACGAAACAGTTTATCGCGTCTGCTGCGCAGGAGTTACTATTCATGAGGCTTTTGACCATAACTATAGACCCTATTCAAATTCAGGATACAGGCAAATGTCTGGATATCAATTTGATATCCAAAGAAAAAATCTTATAGATTTAAAATCAAAAAATGAAGTGTTTTTATCATTCGCAAAGGATCAGATTTCATCAATGTGCCGCATTGCGCTAAATATACGCGCAAGAAAAAAATTGAATCAACTTGAAACAGAGCGTATTGTTCGAGAAAAGGCAGCTTGTGCGCAGGTAATTTCAGAACACAAATGTCGCCTCACCACTATCGCATCTACATTGCTCTCAAAGCTCGACAGCAATGTCTTCCTTGTGGATAAAGCAGGAAAACGTGTGGGTGTCCTAGATGCTGAATTTAAACCTGCATCAACTTTCAGTAAGATTTTTCTTTCCAGACAATGTAGCTGGAATTTGATTGATAGCCTTATCGCATTCAAAAACTACCCAATGATCGGCAAAGTAATCAGCCTGCTCTCTCCTCCTGTTGCTATCCGGGAGCTGCAAAAACCACGTGAAGGCAATACCGATGCGCTCAGCATTGTGATAGCCAATATTCCTAACGAACCGCAGGCTGCAGAACATGTGCTTGATCGCATGAGAGCATTACCAAAAAAAATGTTTGAAACAGCGATATCGGCATTTAATTATGACGTATTATTGCGATTTGAATATCAATCAAAAAAACTGGCGGCATCATTTTATGCGCTCTCGCCCGCATTTATGCAAAAACAATACCCGATCACTGCAGTGGATTATGTGAGGGATCTGCCACCGCCATTTCAACCACAACCAGCACATAACCCGGCAGTGGTGAAATCAAGAACAACTTGATTTTCAGGATTATTTATTCATTTGCTTCATTAGAATATTTCACTTTTTTGACGGAGTACTAGTGACTCCTGCTGCTTAAAGAGGGTGATGCTATTGTGTCTTTATCGGATACATTTTTATTTATAGGTATATCTATCGCAGCAGTAGTTCCGAAATTACCCTCTGGCTTAGGTTGAACCCGCACATGCACATGCACGTGCTGCTGTTGCTTTGGAATCAACACGTCCTCTTCCCTCGGCTTCCCCATCTCAGCAACATCATTAAAAAACGCTTTAATACCGCGGCCTATGCTAACGAATGCAGCGCTTAACCCACCGATTCCCATCAATCCTATTGTCACGAGTGTGAGCATGGACAATTCAGGGTTAAGTTTCATGAATGTAAAGAGCCCAAATGGCCCTATGCCACCCGCTGCGATACCACTTGCATCAAAAGCGAGCTGAAGCAGTGTCGTCCCATTCAATGCATTGATTCCAAACGTGGTAGTGGATAATAAAACCACGGCGATAACGGCGGTGGTGAACATTGCGATCGAGAACCAAGGTGGATCGATCGGGCCAGTTTTCTGGTTCGTATCACCCGATAACTTTTGAAATGGCCATCGTATAGACATGCGAGCTGCTTCGCTTTGTACCCAGGCTCTTTGCAGATTATTTGCGAATTCCGGCGCAAAAGGTCTGATACCATCTAGCATGCCTTGGAAAACACTATTAGGAGCCGACTTTAGGGGAGCTCCTGACCCGGTATCCATTAGGTTTTGACAGATTGCAACGATACCGCCAAAGACCACGCCAACACCTGCGCCCATGATAGCCAATGGCATCCGCACTGCTTCTGCGGCAATTTTCGAAACCAATACAAGCGCCTTAAAAACTATGGCTCCAATGACATTTAGGATAAGGCCAATGGGCGCGATAAATACAAATGCAGCGCCTTTAAGCAACACATTATCGGTGGTTTTATAAAGTGTTTGTACATTCCATCCTCCACGCTCTAACAGCAGTTCAGGCGATGAAAAAATTATTGCAGGTAGTCTTATGATGGAATCTAGGCTTTTGAATAAACGAAATAGGAGTTTTCGCAGTAAGAAAAATATTTTATAAAAGTTTGTATTTTTATCAGGGGATTGCACGGAATATCCATAGTATGTCTTAAATGGGCCAACGCCCGTTCTAATGGTAGTCTTAATGACATTCTTATTTTTATCCTTGACACCCTCTTTCTCTTGATGAATTTTCAAAATGTGGGAGGCTGTGCCTATTTCCAGTTTTCCATTTTCAGTTTTTTCGCTTTCTAAGGCTGTCAAAACGCGATGGCTGTCGACAGAGGTATCCGAGAGCGCAAGTACTGTCATTCCAAAGTCTTCAAATAAGCGCGGTGCCCGAGATGCATATGTCGGTTTCCCACTGACAATCTGGCTTAAAAACCCTGAACGTTTTACATCTATATTTGGCATACAACAACCTTAGTTAGAAACATTGAAACCTCACGAGGAAGTGTGTTACAAAGCTAAGGTGTTGTCAATAGCCTAACCTTTCGGAGGATTTTGAAGAGGCGAAAGATGTTTCGCCCTTTTTCCTTTTGCCTATAGGTCAATTATTTTATTATGTTAGGGTTATCAAGACCCTAAATCTGAGCTTTTTCGACCATTCCTAGCTAACCAGTTGACAAAGAACAAGAAACCTAACATACTTAGCTATGTGCTGGGTTTTTCAACTAAAGGTAGTAAGATATGCGAGATCCTCAAGAAGTAGTGAGGCCTATCGATTCAAGTCGATCAGGCTTTTTGAGTCGTTTTTTTATTGGTCGAGAAACTGATATTCAGCGGCCAGCTCATTTTTTCGAAGATTTTTTTCCAACGGTATTAATGAATGCCGACACTCGTGCTGAAGGGACCTTGGCTTATGCGCTTAGGCGCAAAAAAACAAGCATGATAGAAAAGGATCCCCGTCCAGAGGCTTTAACTGCCGCTCACGTATTTAATTACAATACCCCTGGGGGAGGGGAGCCATTTTTTGGATTTGATATTGATCCTAAACAGAAGATTGGTTTGTTAGGTATGCTTAAAATTAACCGTTACTTCCTAGATCTACCGATAGGGTCTTCCATGAAGTCATCATTGTCATTTATGGTTTTTCAATATACACGTGATTTTATTTTTGGAAGTTTTAAGGCTATTGATACGGCCATTAGATGGCCTGTTATTGTAGCTTCCGCTGTTCAATTATTTTTTGAACGAGCTGGCTGGGCCATGCGCGGTAATAATATACCCTACTTACGTTGGCCAATTCGGTTTTTGGGTTTAGTATCGAGCGTTGTAGGAGTAGCCGCTGCCGGGGTTACTTCTGTCGCAAAAGTGTTAGTTGAATTTGTCCGTGCGCCCTTTGCTGTTGCAGGTGGGGTGGTAGGCCTGATTTTTGGTCTAGGTACGGCATTATTCAGCATGGGAAATGCTAGTTTTTCAAGTACTGGTAAATGTATTCTGAATGGCATACTCGATGGGATTAGGCCTTTTGCTCCGAGTGTGGCTGATTATCTAGCTTTTTATGCCGATGGGGTATACGCAAAATCAGCTCCCACGCCTGTCCCATGGGGAACCATCATTGGCGTAGCCCTAGGAATTGGGCTTGTGATTGCACTTTCCATCGTTAGTTTTGGCGCTGGAGCAGGTGTCGCAGCGTTAGCTACTTTTATATTAAAAAGCTTAGGGGTGGGTGGGATAGCCAGCTCTGTCTATTTAGCGCCCCTTGTGGCTTTTACAGGCAAGGCCCTGGGTGCGATGGGGTTGGCCGGCAAGGGCCTTGCCGCGCTGACCGTCTCCATGGCGGGTATAGGTGTCATAGGTGCATGCGCTAAGGCTGGAAACGTTCTGTGGAATGGCGCTAAGGCGCTTGTGGGCGATTCTATATTTTTGGCCAAAAGTGCTGCCCAATGGTTCCGCAATGTGATGAGTGATCGGCGTGAAGAACGTCAATTGGTAAGAGAGATCATGGGACCAGATGGGGGCGATAAAAGTCTCATGATAAAGTTGCAACCTATGCAACAAGTGCAGGTCGACCGTAATCCACCCATCATCAATGCTATGCCTGGGCTCCAAGTTGATAATAAGAGAGAGCCACAACTGGCCACTCAACGATTGCAACGCAGCGATAGTTTAGGGCGCAAATTCAAGGATGCAATGAATACGGCCAGCGCAGCTTCATCAGCGCTGGTTGCGGCCTCAACTCAAGCCCCCGTTCAGCCCCAGCAACACTCATCAGCGACGTTTCAGCCGCAGCTATCTCATAGCAAAAGCGCGGGCAACCTTCATGAGTCTTCTTCCTCTGGTGGTGTCAGTTCGAGTACAACTGCAAGCTTGCAGGCAGAGAAAAGAGCTATTAATGCATTACATAAGTCCCAGTCTTATTCCAGCTTAAATAGTAGTAAGGCGCGGTTCATAGAGCGAAAGATGGTAGTGGAGGAGATGGCCTATCTGACGTCGAAAAAGAAGCAGGGGGGCAGCGATTCTGTTGAAGGTCCTGATGAGGGTACCTCTAGCAAGAAGACCCCTCCTAAGCCGTAATAAGCAGAGGATGACTGCTTGACATACCCCTATTATTGGGTAATACTTATGGTAATGGGTCAGGTTGTCCCTTAACGCAGCATTACAGGAAACTAAATTATGGGCATTTTCAGCACTACTTACAGAAAGATAATGGGTTCAGAAACGGAACTTGAGAAAGTGGCTAAAGAAGCTGCCAAGTTAAAAGTAAAGCGCGATGCATTGGTTGAAAGGGAAATTAAGCCATTGTCATTAGCCATCCAGAAAATGGAGAAAGAAATTGCCACCCTTCGTACTCAGCCAGAGCAAAATAACCCCTCAGCTGCGGATGAGTTGTTTGGTACCTCTAAGCCTTCTCTTCAAGAACTTGTCAAGGCGCGTGATGCCCAAGTCAAAAAGCTTAAAGAGCTCGATACAGCGAAAGACCAGCTTCAGAAATCCATTGACACATTGGTTCCTGAGATAGATGGCCTAAGGAAAGAACTTTACGGGAATCCCAATCGTGAAAGTGGCCATGTTGAGTTCAATACCAGCACAGGGTCGCTGAAGAGAAAGGGTAGTATGTAACCTACCCATTCTAAAAAAAAGAGGGCCTCATGGCCCTCTTTTTTTACCCCCTACCAAAAGGCGTTCAAAGGTAGTATCATGTGGTCGCTATTGCTTTTATTATACGATTGAGGAGATCCTAAATGCCTAATAGTAATATCGAACAACGTGTTAAACAGATCGTTGCAGAACAATTAGAGTTGAATGAAGCCGAAATCGCTAATTCAGCAGAATTTGTTACAGACTTGAAAGCTGACTCACTTGACACCGTTGAGTTGGTCATGGCTTTTGAAGAAGAATTTGGCGCTGAGATTCCTGATGAACAGGCAGAGAAGCTGAAATCTGTACAAGACGTTATTGACTACATTTCGAAGCACTCGGCTGAGTAATATCCACTGATCAAGAAAATAGGAGTCCACCGTGGCGAATAGGCGCGTTGTTATTACAGGGCTAGGCATTGTTTCCCCATTAGGGAACGATGTGGAGCAGGTCTGGAAAAACATATTGGCCGGTCAAAGCGGTGTTGGCCCTATTACAACCTTCGATGTCAGCGAATTCTCAACCCGCATTGCAGCGGCTGTTGACGAAGCCACGTTTGACATCACTGAATTTTTACCGAACAAAGAAGCCCGTAAATTTGACGGATTCATTTTGTACGGTATTTATGCTGCAGCGAAAGCGATGATAGATTCAGGCTTGGTGGTCACAGAAGAAAATGGCGGACGCATGGGCGTGGCCGTTGGTTCTGGGATTGGTGGCGCAGGTGTCCTCGCAAGCATTTGGGAAACCCTAGACAAAGCCTCCCCACGTAAAATCTCTCCATTTTCGATTCCTGGCAGCATTATTAACATGGTTGCTGGCAAGATATCGATGATGTATGGGTTGCGTGGTCCGAACATCAGTGTTGTTACCGCATGCACAACAGGCACGCACAACATTGGTGCAGCGTATCGTATGATTCAGTATGGTGATGCCGATGTGATGTTGGCAGGTGGTGCTGAGAAAGCAATCACGCCACTGGGCTTAGGTGGTTTCTGTGCAGCGCGTGCATTGTCCACACGCAATGATGATCCGACACATGCTTCACGTCCCTTTGATAAAGACCGCGATGGTTTTGTCATGGGCGATGGCGCGGGCATTGTAGTACTTGAGTTGTTGGAACATGCACAAGCACGTGGCGCACGTATTTATGCGGAAGTCGTTGGCTTTGGCATGAGTGCAGATGCGTACCATATGACTGCGCCAAGCGGTGTGGGTGCGATTGAGTGCATGAAGAATGCTTTGCATGATGCAAAGATGAAGCCTGAAAATATTCATTACATCAATGCGCATGGTACATCCACATTGATGGGTGATAGCATGGAATCGCAATCGATTGAAAAATTATTTGGCGAGCACGCGTTTAAGTTAGCGATGAGCTCGACCAAATCAATGACAGGCCATTTGTTGGGTGCAGCAGGGGCGATTGAAACCTTGTTCACTGCGTTAGCGATCCGTGATCAAATTGCGCCGCCGACGATCAACCTTGTTGAGCCAAGTGAAGATTGCCGCTTAAATTATGTCCCGAACAAGCCACAGCAAATGCGCATTGAAGCGGCCATGAACAACAATTTTGGTTTTGGTGGCACGAACGGCACGCTTATTTTAAAGGAATTTAAATCTTAAATCTTAAATCTTGATCTCAAAGGATTGACCTCGATGATCAGACGTTTGTTAGGGTATCTCTGTGTCACGCTATTGTCAGCGATGTGCACGAGTGCTTACATCATGTACGTAGGGTTAATACACCCGATGCCCCTGTCCGGTAAAGAAATGCTTTACGACTATGAAAAGGGCACTTCACTTAAAGTACTTTCTCAAGATCTGGCCCACAAAGGTCTTATCCCGTCTGCTTTTGCTTTCCGTTGGTATGCGCGTATCAATGGCAGCGCGACGCATTTGCATGCGGGTGAGTACTTGATAACTGCTGGCATGACGCCTGAGGATTTGATTGTCAAGATCCGCAAAGGCGATATTTACATGCATACCCTGCGCATGCCTGAAGGTGGAACACTTCATGAAGTGGTTGAGCTTCTTGTGGCAGAACCTGCTGTAAAACATACGTTATCGTTCGTAGGTGATTGGTTTGTATCAATATCACCTGAGTATCATTTGGGCGAGGGGTTATTGTTGCCTGAAACGTACTTTTTCCCGAAAGGCGAAAGTGATGTTGCGATTTTAAAACGTGCTTTTCGTGATGAGATGGCGTTTGCTCAAAAGGCATTTGATGAACGTGACACGAGTGTCCCTTATAAAAATGTCTATGAAGCGTTGATAGCGGCATCGATATTAGAAAAGGAGGCTTCTATACCGGAAGAGCGTGCTAAAATTTCACGGGTGATCATCAATCGATTAGCGAAGGGGATGCCTTTGCAAATGGACCCTACGGTGATATACGGCATGGGCCCGACGTTTCAGGGCAATATCACCAAAAATGATTTAATCACACCTGGGCCGTACAATACCTATTTAAATATGGGGTTGCCGCCCACGCCGATTTGTTTGCCTTCCAAAAATGCAGTATTGGCGGCGCTGCATCCTGCGGAGGGCGATTATTTATATTTCGTCTCGCGCGGAGATGGTTCTCATTATTTTTCAACAAATTTGAAAGAGCATAATAATGCGGTTATTAAATACGTGATTCGAGCCAAAAAGGATGCGAAGCAATGACTGGAAAACTCATCACGCTTGAAGGCATTGAGGGCGTCGGCAAATCCACGATCCAATCGTTCGTGATCGAAACACTCATACGTCAATTATCTGTTGAAGTCATCCGCACGCGCGAACCTGGCGGCACCCCATTGGCGGAATCAATTCGCCGTTTAGTCGTGAGCATGCACGATGAACCTGTTCATTCAGACACTGAATTATTGTTAATGTTCGCAGCACGCGCACAACACGTTCAAGAGGTGATTTTTCCTGCATTGACATTAGGCAAATGGGTTGTCTCTGATCGCTTTGTGGATGCAACGTACGCCTATCAAGGGGCCGGGCGTGGTGTTGATACGGCTAAGATTGATATGCTCTCACGATGCGTTTTAGGCGATTTCAAGCCAGACTTAGTGATTGTATTGGATGCCCCTGTGGAAGTGGGGATGCGTCGGGCTCATGCGCGTCAAACGACGGATCGTTTTGAAGAGGAAGCGCACGCATTTTTTGAGCGAGTGCGTCAGTGTTATTTAGATCGTGCGGCTGCAGATCCTGCACGATACAACGTGGTGAATGCCGCATTACCGTTGAGTGAAGTCAAAGAACAGGTATCAGCGATTCTGGAGAAGTTATGTCATACCAACCCTTGTTAATCACGGGTGCGCCTGGCCGGGGGCAGTGGGCATTAGCCAAGCGCAAAGCAAAAGCGTATGTCTGTGAACAGGAAAACAAACCTTGCGGGTTTTGTACGGGTTGCACATTATTTGATGCAGGCACGCATCCAGATGTCTGGATGCTGGTGGATGATGGTGAAACCATCTCGATTGATACGGCGCGACAGTTACATGAGCATACGCATCAAAAGCCGACGATGGCGCCATGCCGTGTTGTATTGATTGAGCATTTTGATCGTGCGACGACGGCTGCACAGCAATCGTTGTTAAAGATTGTGGAAGAGCCGTTTGTGCCCACTGGTATTGTATTTACGGCGAGGAATGTTGAACGTGTCCTTCCGACGATGAGAAGCCGTATGGCGATCATGCCGCTCAAGCCTATGTCCTCTGAAGCATTTCAAGCGTGGTGTAAGGCTGAGAGCATTGCATATGATGAATGGCTATATGATTTAACAGACGGTTCGCCGATGATATTAAAGGGCTTAGATATGGCTAAATTAATGTCATTGAAAGACGTATTAGACAAGGGCGGAAATATCCAGCCATTTGTTGATGCATTTGATAGAGAGTTGTTTTACGCTGCCGTCTACCATGTATTGGCAAGGCGTGCGAAAGCCAGTTTGGCAATGAAAGATTTTGAGCGATTGGATGCATGGCAAGCGTTATATCAAGAAGCTGGTTTGTCTAAAGCGATGAATTGGGGAATGCAATGCAGATCTTTTTTATTGTAGGGGCGAAATATCTTTCGCCCTCTTGACATATTTGGAGAATAAAAAATGTTAATCGATTCCCACTGTCACTTTCATTTAATTCCTGGCTACCCAGAGAATTTTGAGACGTTATTCGAGCAAGCGAAAGCGCAAGGTGTCGGGCGTTTTTTAAATGTAGCCGTGACGATCGAGGCCTATCCCATTTTGGCAGAGCTGGCCAAGCACCCTGACATTTATATATCTGCGGGCATGCATCCAAACGAAGCGCCTGGCGAACCGCTTGATAAAAATAGATTAATAGAACAAGCGTCACATCCCAAAGTCATTGCGATAGGGGAGACGGGCTTAGATTATTACCGTCAAGCGGGTGAAGAAGATTTAACGTGGCAGCACACGCGTTTCAGAGAGCACATTGCGATCGCGAAAGCGTTAAAGAAGCCTTTGATTATCCATACGCGGATGGCGCAGGCGGACACATTAAAAATCATGCGTGAAGAAAACGCGGGTGAGATTGGCGGCATCATGCACTGTTTCACGGAAGATTGGGCGATGGCAAAGCAGGCATTGGATTTAGGGTTTTACATTTCATTTTCAGGAATTGTTTCGTTCAAGAATGCGACAACGGTGCACGAAGTGGCGCAGAAAGTCCCTGCCGATCGTTACTTAATTGAAACAGACAGCCCCTATCTTGCGCCTGTACCGATGCGCGGCAAAACGAATGAGCCAGGTTTCGTGCGTTATGTCGCTGAGGCGCTCGCGCATTATCGTGGTGTTCCATTTGAGACCGTTGAAAAAGAATCAACCGAGAATTTTCTGAGGTTGTTTCCATTGTAGGGACGAAACATCTTTTTATTAGGATTCGCAGCCAGCATAATGATACCGGCGATAAAGTACATGATGCCCATGATGATAAAGCTGTTCGAATATCCAAAGTATGCTTCCGTGGTCGCGCCGCAGAGAATCCCTAATACGGTGCCGAATTTTGAGGCGCTATTACCGAAGCCTAAAAAAGCACCTCTCTCACTCGGATCAACGTTATCGACCAAGATTCTCAACAACAGGGGCAATAACGCACCCAGGCAAATTCCCCACAGTGCCCTGAGAGCAAAGACAGCTGTCACTGTTTCTGCATAAGCGTGTAGTACTTGCAATGCTGCAGATGAAAATAACAGCGCTGCGATAAAGTAATAAATGCTATACCCACGTTGCGTCATTTTATCGACAAGTTTACCCCAGTAGGGTGCCAAGGCAAATATCATGAATCCTGGAGCGGCGTATAGAAATCCGACGAGAATGCCATCTGCGCCTAGTTGATCAGAAACAAACAAGGCAAACACGGGTGTAATCATTTGTTCAGCCAATTGGATCATTGATATCACGAGCAATATCACCAATATTTTTTTCTGGAATATGGACACTGGCTTTGCACCTGTTAGAGCGGGCTTTTTAGCTGCTTTCGGAACATCTTTCAGGAAGATAAAGAATATGACCGTCACGATGCCAGAAATCACAGAGGCTGCTATAAAAATCGCTTGATAGCCAGCAAAGCCCGCAATAACGCCGCCCAGCATTGGCCCCAGTATGGCTGCGATAGCGGTGGCTGATTGCAGTTTACCCAGCGTTGTGCCGCGCTCCTGATCATTCGTCATCGCCAGTGCGAAGGCTTGAGCCGATACGATAAAGCCCCCTAAGATGCCTTGCAGCACGCGGAAAAAAAGAATGAACCATACATCGGTGAATAATAAAATGAGCGTTTGCGTCAGGAATATGCCAACACAGGCGCGTAATACCATCGGTTTGTAGCCGAATTTATCACCGATTTTCCCCCAGATGGGTGCGCATAATATCGCCGTGATAAACGGTGCGACACACAGGGCTGCGCTCCAAATACGTATTTCACCTGGGGTGAAATTCCCTAATTCCTCAATATAAAGTGGCCAGTAGGGTAGGCTCATGCCCAGGATGGCCAGCATGAATACTTGCCCTACCCACAGAATATTGAATTGTCTTTTCCAAGTCGTGTTGTTCATACTTGGATAATAGGGGGTAGGCGGTTACCGAATCATGACAACTAAATGACAATTCTGTCATTTAGTGCATTAACCGTATGTTATACCGGGAAAATCAGGGTGACGGTCGTTCCTTTGCCGGGTTCGCTGTCGATAGAGATGGACCCCTGGTGTAAATCCACAATCGATTTGACAATGGCCAGTCCCAAACCCGTGCCGCCGGTCATTTGAGCGCGGTCAGCATCGACGCGATAAAAGCGATCGAATAAAAAGGGGAGATGCTCTGCAGCAATCCCTTTCCCGGTATCTTTAACCGATATTTCAACGGTTCCATTGGGCCTGGTGAGTGTGGAAAGGGTAATGGAGCCCCCTTTAGGGGTATAGCGTAATGCATTGGAGACGAGATTACTGATGACTTGACGTAGCATTGCCAGGTCGCCCTTCAGGGTGCTTGTTCCTGTTGTAACGAGCGCGATCCCTTGTTCCTCTGCCACGATCCCATAATAGTCGCAAATATCCTTGAAAATGGAACCCACATCAACAGTAGAGAAAGTAATGGCTGACTTTGGATCTTCTGCACGCGCTAAAAACAACAAATTTTCAATCAGTTTAGACAGGCGCTGAAGTTCTTCAAGGCTGGAGCCAATCACCTGTTGATATTCTTCCGGTGTGCGTTTACGGGATATAGCGATCTCTGCCTCTCCCATTAAATTGGCGATGGGGATTCGCAATTCGTGAGCGAGATCACCTGAAAATTGTGACAATCTCGAATAGCCTTCTTCAATTCTATTTAACATATGGTTAAATGCGGTAGCAAGTTGTGATAATTCTTGCGGGCATGCGTCCGAATCAATTCTTTCGTTAGGTTGAGAAATCGTGATGCGCTTGACAGCTTCTGTCATTTCGCTGAGTGGCCGCAAGCCGCGACGCGTGACGATGACCGCTGCTATCGCCGAAACAACCACACCAATTAATAATGTTCTGATTAAGTCCCTTTTGTGTCTTTCCAGTATTTTCTTTCCAGATGAAACATCCATCGCAATTTGAATATCGAGGTCTTCTCCATTGATGTTCTGTTTGGAGTGCATGAGCAAATAATGTTTATTGGAAATGATCATTTTGAATGCTTGTTGATCGATTGCTTCATGGTAACGCGAGACAGGGACAAGTTCGGTCATGTTGGGCGTTTCAATGATGACCTTGCCATTTGCGTCGATAAGCCTGAGATAGTAATGATAAATAGAGGGTTCTATCATGAATTCATCTTTTAAAAAATCAGGGTCTCTATTGCCTTTCAGTTCTTTGAATTCACTTTGCACGACGGAAATAGTATCTGCCAGAAATTGTTTATCTTCTGTTTCGAGTTCTTTTGTAAAGGTCAAGTATAAAGAAACCACCAGAATGAGAAGCAGGGCGAACGATGTTGCCGCATAAATGGAGACCAGTCTCATTGTCATAGACTTACGAATGTTCATTGTCTTCCAACACATAGCCGGCTCCTCGAATGGTATGAATTAATTTTTTATCGAATGGGTCGTCCACTTTTTGCCGTAGTCTTTTCATGGCGACATCGACGACATTCGTATCGCTATCAAACAGCATTCCCCATACTTGCTCGGCGATGACTGTCCTTGATAATACTTCGCCTTTGCGTCGGACCAAGAGTGACAGTAGCGTAAATTCTTTGGGTGTCAGTAGCAATTTCTTTTCGCCGCGCATGGCCTTGTGGGCCAACAAATCAATCGTCAAATCGGCAACCGTCAGTTTTTCGGGTGAATTGATTTGACCGCGACGCAGAATCGATCGTATGCGTGCGAGTAGTTCCGTGAAAGCAAAGGGCTTTACCAAGTAGTCATCTGCGCCAAGTTCCAGCCCTTTGACACGGTCTTCTGTGGTGCCTTTGGCGCTCAAAAATAAGACGGGGGTTTGTACTTGTCGTTTGCGTAGCTGGGATATCACAGACAGCCCATCTAGTTTCGGGAGCATGATATCGAGGATGATGAGATCATAAGATTGCGTGCTGCCCAGGTACAGGCCTTCCTGCCCATCGGACGCTGTGTCAGCAATAAAGCCGTTTTCAGTGAGACCTTTTTTCAGATAGGCGGCACTTTTTGGTTCATCTTCTACAATCAATATCCGCATGGGTGACGTCTCAACACATAATATCGTGAAGACTCAAGTGTAGCATATATGGCCATCTTGGGTTGTAGGGGCACAAAAAAGGGCGCCAATGGCGCCCTTTTAATCAACCGAGAACGAACTATATTCTCAAGCTGATTTGCGCACCGATAAGATCCGCATGGCCTGTGACGGTACCATCAGCCGTATTGGTGACAGTGGTTTCATCTTCCAGTGACTTCTCAATTGGCGCATCATTAGCAAAGATGCGTGCATAAGCAAGATCTAAGCTAAGATTTTTAACTTGAGGTGGAATCACACGGATACCGGCGCTGGCGATCCAACGGTTGCTATCGGGAAGGCGAAGATCACGATCTTCATCTTGCGTGGGCGATTGATCATAGCCACCACCGACTTTAAACATGACATAGGGGTTGTATTGATAACGTAACCCTGCGAATGCAGACCAGCTATTTTCATAGTTCAATGGATCTGTGCTCGTGCCTGTGGCGTTGTGCCCAGCTATCGAAGTAGCCACATTATCCAATGTGAGTGCGGAAATACTAGACCAGTTCGTGTAGGCAACGGAACCCAGTACTGTCCATTTATCATTGAAGGCATGTGAACCCGATAAATCAACCAACCAAGGGAAATCGGCGGTGCCACTGACGTGACTGTCTGTTATCAAGTTGCCGTCAGCATCTTTAAAGCGGCTATTACCACTGAAGTCATGTTCAAAGTTGGAGCGATAGTTCAAGCCAACATGAGATTGCGGACTAATGATCGCCATGGCCGCAGCATGCCAACCCCATGCCCAGGAAGTCGCATGATTTTTCGAAATGTTGTCTGTTTCAGGGCTTGGCTCATAACCAAACGCATAGTTAACTGCAGAGGAAACTTTGAGCTCGGCATACTGTGCGTCAAAACCGGCAGCCAGGGATAACCAGGGCAGAACTCGGAATGCAAGGCTTGGACCTATGTTCAGTGTATACATGTCTGATTCAATGGCTTGGTAGCGCGCAATGGATTCATCGCTATATTCTGTGGCTAAACCAAAAGGCGCTGTTACGCTGAAGCCAGCAGCAATTTGATCCGTAAAGCGATGCGAAATATGCACTGCAGGGACAAGACGAGATGTACCGGCCGCCGTGCTGCCTTCAGCCGAGTAAAGTGCAGTAGGTGGGTATGGTGCGCCGATGCCTGTTTGATACTCTGTATCACCTTCAAACGTAAACGCACTCATGACATTCACGCCGCTGATAGAAATTTGTGTACCTGGTAATAGTACCAAACCGGCTGGGTTATAGTAGTTGGTACTGGCTTCTTCGGCGATGGCGCCTGCTCCCGCATAAAACTCACCTAAACCGGATGCATTTTGTTCATGCAGTGCAAAGCCAGAAGAAAAAGCTGTGTGAGTGAACGCTAATAGTGCGCCAGCGACAATACGATGATAATACATATGAAACGCTCCCTGTTTGAAAAACTTATAACCTGCAAAAGCATAACAGGTTTATTTTAAAGATCTAGAGGGGACTTAACTGATTCAGCTGTATTTTGTGAAAAAAGTTACAATAAATGCCCAAAAAAGGATTGATTCAGGACTGGATTAGTACTATTATGGGGCCTCTTGGATTTTGAGGTAAGCTTCATGCTTAAGATAACCCGGCTAACAGACTATGCGACGGTCATATTAACACATATGGCCAAAAGCCCATTACAGGTGTTTAGCGCTAAGTCTTTGGCTGAGCTACTAAAAATGGGCCCTGCGACGGTCAGCAAGATCATGAAGATGCTTTCAGCCCAGGGGCTGGTAGGGGCAACTCGTGGCGCTGAGGGCGGCTATCGCCTATTGAAGGCCCCTGAGGCGGTCTCTGTCGTAGATATATTGGTCGCGATGGAAGGCCCGGTCGCTATGACAGAATGTGCCGTCTCGGGGCATCGCTGTGGCCAGGCCCATGATTGTGGCGTCCAAGGTCATTGGCAGCGGATGAACCATGTGATTATGGGGGCACTCAGCCAGGTCAGCTTAGCTGATTTAGTGAGGCCCAGCGTGGCCAACCCTTTTACGATACCGGCGGGGTCACTAATGGGTATGAGGCCGAATAATATGCGGCCTGATGTAAGCGCGAAACATCTTTCGCCTTGTGAGGAGTAAACATGACAGCAGAAATACAAGCCTATGCAGCACAAGAATACCAACATGGCTTTGTCACGGACATTGCCTCGGACAGCTTGCCGCCTGGGTTGAGCGAAGATGTCATTCGCGCGATTTCCAAGAAAAAGAATGAACCTGAATTCATGCTCGAATGGCGTTTGAAGGCGTACGCTCACTGGCTGACCTTGAAAGAACCGAAATGGCCGAATGTGCGTTATACGCCGGTTGATTTCCAATCGATCAGTTATTATTCTGCGCCTAAATCGAATGAGAATCGTCCGAAGAGCTTGGCGGAGGTTGATCCTGAATTATTACGCACGTATGAGAAACTGGGTATTCCTTTAAGAGAGCAAGAATTTTTAGCGAACGTGGCAGTAGATGCCGTATTCGATAGCGTATCCGTTGCAACGACTTTTAAAGAAAAGCTAAAAGCGCATGGCGTGATTTTTTGTCCATTTTCAGAGGCATTGCAATCGCACCCTGAATTGATCAAGCAATATTTAGGCACAGTGGTTCCGTACACCGATAATTTCTATGCTGCGTTAAATGCAGCCGTTTTCAGTGATGGTTCATTTGTTTATATACCGAAAGGCGTTCGATGCCCCATGGAATTGTCGACATATTTCCGTATCAATGCCGCGAACACCGGGCAATTTGAGCGGACATTGATCATTGCTGATGAACGAAGCTACGTGAGCTATTTGGAAGGATGCACTGCGCCGATGCGTGATGAAAATCAATTGCACGCAGCCGTGGTTGAATTGGTCGCCATGGACGATGCGCAGATTAAATATTCGACTGTACAAAATTGGTATCCTGGCGATAAAGACGGTCGTGGTGGTATTTACAATTTTGTGACCAAGCGTGGTGATTGCCGTGGTGCACGATCAAAGATTTCGTGGACGCAAATTGAAACAGGCTCTGCGATCACGTGGAAATACCCAAGCTGCATCTTGCGTGGTGAATCCAGTGTGGGTGAGTTTTATTCAGTGGCATTAACAAATCATGCACAACAGGCTGATACAGGCACGAAGATGATTCACATGGGCAAGAACACGACGAGCACCATTGTGTCGAAAGGTATTTCCGCGGGAAGAGGGCAGAACACCTACCGTGGGCTGGTCAGGATCACGCCAACGGCAGAGAATGCTAAAAATTTCACGCAGTGTGATTCCTTATTAATAGGTGATCAATGCGGCGCGCATACGTTCCCGTACATGGAAACATCGAATCAAACGGCTGAGATTGGGCATGAGGCAGCGACGACGCGCATCAGCGATGATCAGTTGTTTTATTGCATGAGCCGTGGATTGGATCAAGAAAATGCGGTATCGATGATCGTGAATGGTTTTTGTAAACAAGTATTTAGAGAGTTGCCAATGGAATTTGCGGTAGAAGCTCAAAAGTTATTGGAAGTCAGTCTTGAAGGCGCAGTGGGGTAAGCGGTGATGAAACTAGAAGTTAAGCATTTACATGTGTCGATAAACGGCAAAGCCATTTTGAAGGGCGTTGATTTAACGATTAACGCAGGCGAAGTGCATGCGATCATGGGGCCGAACGGTTCGGGTAAATCGACATTGTCGTACGTATTAGCGGGCCGCCCTGGTTATGAAATCACTGAGGGTGAAATCTGGTTAAACGGTGAACCTATTCATACGCTCGCACCCAATGAACGCGCACAGAAGGGCGTGTTTTTGGCGATGCAATACCCCGTTGAAATCCCTGGCGTCAGCAATGTCAACTTTTTGAAGACGGCATTGAATGCTAAGCGCAAAGCTCAGGGTTTACCTGATATGGACGCGATTGACTTTTTAAGTAGTGTTAAACAGAAATTGAAGCAAGTGGATATGCCAGAATCGTTATTGTACCGCAACGTGAACGAAGGCTTTTCAGGCGGCGAGAAAAAGCGCAATGAAATTCTGCAAATGTTGGTGCTCAATCCTGCATTATCGATTTTGGATGAAATTGATTCCGGGTTGGATATCGACGCATTGCAATCGGTAGCGAACGGGGTTAATTCCATGCGTAATGGTGAAGGCATGTTTTTGCTGGTGACGCATTATCAACGCTTATTAAGTTATATCGTTCCCGATTATGTTCATGTTTTCGCGCAAGGTAAGATTGTACGTTCTGGCGACAAATCACTGGCGCTTGAATTAGAAGAACGTGGGTATGCGTGGATCGATGAGGTGCCAGCATGATTCAATCCGAGAGATGGAAATATACGTCGCTCCGCGCTCTTGATGGCTTCCCATTTAGCGCGCCCAAAGCTAAGCCTGTATCTGACGTTAAGATCCCTGTGTTACCCTTTGAGACATCGGGGCGTTTAGTATTTGTTGATGGGTTTTTCGTGGAAACCCTGAGCGATTTTTCATCACCGATCACATTAAACATGATTGAAGCATTTTTCCCGGACGAAAACCCCTTCATGAAGCATCTTCCGGAGGCTTTATCTGAGGGTATTGAAATCACGGTTGAGTCGGGCATTGAGATTGCAAAGCCAATTGATTTGGTTTTTTTGTTCACTGATAATGCCGAAGACTGTGCCCTGCACATGCACCACCGTGTACATCTTAAGTCTCATGCCAACGCATCTTTTGTCATTCGCTACTTAGGGGATACAAAGGAATCGTATGTGGCGAACATTCATACGGTATTTGATCTGGAAGCAGCGTCAAAGGCAACGTTATATCATATTCAGCTTCAAGGTGAAAAAGCTTATCACGTCGAAAACATACGCTTCAATCAATCGAAGGATAGCGAGATGACCGTGCATACGCTAACGTTAGGTGCTTTATTGACACGCATTGACATGAATGCACATTACCAAGCAGCGCATGCTCAGAGCCATATTTATGGCGTGTATCATGTAAGTGGTAGGCAGCATGTGGATTATCATTTGGATGCTGAGCATTTTCATCCCTTTGGCAGAACGACGCAACACGTGAAAGGCTGTGTGGATGACAATGCGCGCGCGGTATTCAATGGTCGCGTCTCTGTTAAGCCTGGTGCTGTGAAAGCCTATTCAGAGCAATCGCATCATGGATTGTTGTTGTCACGTCGTGCGCGCATAGATGCGAAGCCTGAATTAGAAATTGATTGTGATGATGTTCAATGTCGTCATGGTGCAACAGTGGGCGCGTTACGTGCTGACGCATTATTTTATTTAATGTCACGTGGGTTTAACGAATCTCAAGCAAAAGCCACGCTCCAATTAGCGCATGCTTCGAGCTTGATAGATGAAATCAGCGTTCCTGAGATCAGGGAATACATGCATCACACATTAATGTCGGTTGCCTTCAAGCAGGAGGCCGCATGCTTGATATAAAGCGTTTGAAAGCCGAATTTCCTGCGTTGCAACAAGACGTGTATCAGCGTCCATTGGTCTATTTGGACAATGGCGCGACGACACAAAAGCCGCAGTCGGTGATCAACGCGATGACGCATTATTATGAACATGATAATGCCAACGTGCATCGTGGCGTTCATGCCTTGAGTCAGCGCGCCGATCGTGCCTATGAGGCAGTGCGTTTGAAGGCGCAGGCGTTGATTCATGCCCAGCATCGTGAAGAAATTATTTATACCTATGGGACGACAGACGCGATCAATTTGCTAGCGCATTCATTAGGAGAGCTTTTAAGCGAAGGCGATGAAATCATCGTGAGCGAGATGGAGCATCATGCCAATATTGTGCCATGGCAAATGCTGTGTGAGCGCAAGAAGCTCACGCTTAACGTTATTTCCGTGAATGATGATGGCACGTTAAACATGGACCAGTACCGTTCATTATTGTCCGAGCGAACGAAAATTGTTAGTGTGTGCCACATTTCGAATGTGTTAGGAATAAAAAACCCTGTTAAAGATATAATTGAATTAGCGCATGAGAAAGGGGCGGCTGTTGTCATTGATGCGGCGCAATCGATCGCACACACACCGATTGACGTTCAGGACATGGGTTGTGATTTCTTAGTTTTTTCTGGTCATAAAATGTATGGCCCAACAGGCATTGGCATTTTATACGGGAAGAAAAAATGGTTAGAGATGATGCCGCCTTTTAGGGGTGGTGGGGCGATGATCAGTGAAGTGCGTTTTGAAAAAACAACGTATAACGATCTGCCTTATAAATTTGAAGCGGGCACGCCTGCGATTTCAGCTGTCATTGGTTTGGGTGCTGCGATTGATTTTATTCAGTCTATAGGGCTTTCTGCAATTGAGGCTTACGAGCATCAGTTATCTATTTATATGTGGGACGCATTAAGCAACATTCCAGGTCTTCGTATTTTAGGTGAATTTCAGGAGCGCGTGCCTATCGTATCATTTACGATGAAGGATGCTCATGCGCACGATGTTGCCACGATTTTAGATCGGAAGGGCGTGGCTGTCAGGGCGGGGCACCATTGTGCGATGCCTTTGATGGAGCGTTTTGGTGTGATAGCGACGACGCGCGCATGTGCGAGTATTTATAACTCGGCGGAAGATATTGATTGTTTAGCGCAGGCATTACTGGCAGTAAATGAGGTGTTCGCATGAGCGATTTACAAGATTTATACCAAGAAGTGATCATTGATCACGGCAGGCGTCCTCGCAATAAAGCGGTGATGGATGCGCCTTCGTGTCAAGCATACGGTAAGAATCCGTTATGCGGTGATAATATTACGGTGTATTTACGGATCGAGCATGATGTGATTGTGTCGGTTTCATTTTCGGGCGATGGATGCGCGATTTCGACAGCGTCTGCTTCGTTGATGACGGAGCGCATCATGGGCAAGACGATTGAGGAAGCGAGACATGTCTTTAATGCATTTCATCAGATGTTGACAGTGAGTGACTGTGTGATTGACGATGAATCGTTAGGGAAGCTCCAGATTTTGGCGGGTGTGCAAGCCTATCCCGCGCGCGTGAAGTGCGCGACTTTGGCTTGGCACACATTGGTCCACGCGTTGGACCGTTCTGAAACCACAGCAACAACGGAATAGATCATGAATGGGACAGTATTAGAAGTCTTGCGCGATTGTGATGCACTGTTGATTCCCAACGGGATCCCTGTGACATTGCGCAAGGGCGAGCAAGTGATGGTGATGCAGGCTATTGGTGGGACGTATACCGTCTCCTTGCAGGGCAACTTAGCGCGTGTTGATGCAAAAGATGCGGATGCTTTAGGCATTGACGAAAACTTGCAAGAAGTGAATACGTTTGTTATACCTGAAGCATTGACCGACGAAGGCGTTTGGGAAGTGTTAAGCACGTGCTATGATCCTGAAATCCCCGTGAACATTGTTGAGCTCGGGTTGATTTACAAAATGGCGATTCAGCCATTAGAGGGTGATACAGCAAACATTGCAATTGAAATGACGCTCACTGCGGCGGGCTGTGGCATGGGTCCAGTGCTGGTAAATGATATACGCACACGCTTGATGAAAATGCCGCAGGTCAAGCAGGTCGATGTTGAATTAGTATTTGATCCCCCGTGGAATCAAGGATTGATGTCTGAAGCGGCTAAACTACAGTTGGGATTTTTATAATGGATGAAAAATTACCGTTTATTGGGGAATGTCTTGTTGCAACGCGCTGGGGCGATTTAGACAGTTATGGTCATGTGAATAATAGTCGTTATTTTGAATACATGACAGAAGGGCGCGGAAAAGTGTTATCGCACATCATGACGCCCTATGATGAAACACAATATGTGTTGGTGTATACGAATTGCACGTTTAAGAAATCGATTTTGTATCCGGGCAATGTGCTGATACGGCATTATTTGAAAGGATTGGGCCATACCAGTTTTACGATTTTCAGTGAATTGTTATCGGAAGATGGAACGGTTTTTTATGCAGAAGGCGATGCCAAGCTGGTTTGTCTTGATCCCGAGAAGGGCGCACCGGTGACGATCCCGGAGAGGTTGAGAGAAAAGCTCGAAACATTTTCCGCCCTCATATGTAAATAAGTCATTCGTCCATTGCAATCGAACTGACTTAAGTGTATAATGACCTAATCGATAACGCAACAAATGGTAACCTCATGAAAAATATGCAGAATCTAGCATTGCTGCTGAATGTTCTTATGTCCGTTTTAAGTCCAGCTAGTGCTGGGTCTAATTCTGTAGTCAATTGTCTGCGTTTTCAACAGCGTTCTAATGTTATTGAGATTAATAACCCTATATTCTCCGCGAATTACATAGGCCCTATGCCGCACCCCATTTTAAATCGGGTGGCTATTTCAGCGATTGTAGGTGCTCAGGAAAAAGATTGTGAAGTTGCTGTTAATCATGTTTTTCAAGGAATTCGCAGTAGTTCATTTGCAGAAAAATTATTTACAGTCTGTGTGGGGACTGATGACGAGTATAAAATAACATATGATTACAAAGGACAAGATCCAATTCATCCAGGAGGCCCCCCAGTGTATGGAGCCTTGATGGATGATTTTCATATGGTCCATGTTAATAGGGATGCAATCGATGCAGGGCTCAGGAGTCACATGACTGTTGTCCATGAAACCTTGCACGTGTTATTTCGCCTAATTCAAACTCGCTTATCAACCAAGAAATCACCCCTAACAAATATGTCGGAAATAATTCCCGGGATTGCAAACTTGTTAGACGATGGGAAAAAAATGCTGGATATGTTTGAAGGCTTCTCAATCCTGGAAATGGAAATTCCTAGTAAATTTGCTGGTCAATTCAAAAAGGCACATGAAGCCGCACAATCTGAACGATCACAATTTCCAGGGCTATTTACTTTTCAAATTAAACCCACCGATGCCGTATATAAAAAAATACTTTCTAAAGAATCTTTAGTGTTGGAAGATGTTATGGGTGGCATGAAAACCAGGTTGAAATTAAAAAAAATGCCGATTGAGGTAATGCGGTATCATCAGGGACAAAACGGTGCGCTTAATGTAGAATTTCAGTGCGAATCCCCCTTGTTGGCCGCCGTCTACAGAGTGAAATTACAATTACTAGCGATCGAAGTCGCTTATGATAAAAACGAAATTTTTGAAGAGAGCGTGATAGCCATTTTCCAGGGAATGCCACCAAGTTTGATCAAGTTAATCTATCCAGGTATGCTTGAAAAATTGGAACAATACATGGACAGGTTGTTAACCAAAAATACTCCAGTGCCAATTTATCAACCTAGGGGAACTGATCAATCATACATGTATCCCTATGCAACAGATCTTGCACGAGCAAACAGAAATGGCCTAGATATACTTGATAAATATTCAACGATTAAGCTTGCCTATCAGGTGATTAAACACCGAGATAGCAGCAATGCTGATATGCTCATTCGCAGGATTGGAGATATTTTAAGCTCTGACCATGGGCTATCTGAAGATCATCGTCTCTATATGCGTCTTCACATGGCTGAATTATATTATCTGACGGGTGATATGGTTAAGGCTAGCGCTCATTACAAATACATTGAAAAAACGGATAAAACTGTTTTGTATACCACAAGCCAATTTGGCAGTGACCCCTATGAACATTATGTTGAGGCAGCGAAAGCCCCGGATGCTACCCCCATGTTTTCAAGCACAAAGAGGGCTGGAAGGTCATTCGAATAGGATATAGATGACGGTATTGTATCGAGATTTTGGGAACAACTTGTCAACACTTTATTGATTGCTTATAAACGTCAAACCAATATTGATGGTTCTGACAGCACAGTTCGATCAAATTGCCAAATACCTTGAGATCTGAAACATCCCAATAGTTGCAGGAGCGTTAAAAATGAGAAACTATCAAGGATCCATTAAGGAGTATACGGAGCGATTAAAGGAAAAAGATCCTACCTTAACTGAAATAATATTTTCAGATTGTGAGAATGCTTTGCCCTCTGCGAGTGAACTTGTAGACTTATGTAATGCTTTAAAAGATAACACGATGGTGCATACCCTCGATTTAAGTTTATTGCTGATGCGTACGGATTTCCCCTCGCCTTGGGTGTACGCATATGAAAATGACAGGGATGAAAAGATAGTCACTTCTTTGGTGGACGCATTAAAAAATAATACAACACTGAAAAAGTTGCGCTTGTCTCATGTTGACATTAGTGCACGATCTGCTAAAGCATTGGCTGAAACGTTGTCTCAAAATACAACCTTAAACGAATTACGACTCACTCAAAATCGTTTAGGGGATTCCGGGGCTTCGGCAATTGCTGAAGGTTTGCAAAAAAATGAAACATTGCATACGTTGATTTTAGCTAAAAATTGCATTGACAATGGTGGTGCTGTGTCGATATTCAGCTTGCTTCGTGAGAAATCAAGTTTAAGAAAAGTAGCAATTTCTGATCATTATTTCGGAGATAGCGAATTTTATCCATACCAAAATTTGCCTAAAAAAGATAGTTTTTCAGGATCGATATATGTTTCAATAGTTAAAATGAGTTTACTTGCTTTGGACGTGTTTACAGAAATGTTGAAGAGAAACGATTCTATCGACACTGTCATTGTTCGTGGAGGCGAAATAGGTGATGTTGCCGCTGATATCTTTTGCCAGGTTTTAAGGAACAATAAAAGAATACATACTTTTGAATTATCGCGGAATACCATGACGAGTGCCGGTGCAATTTTGCTTGCCAAAGACTTGGAGAATAATGCGACGCTCCGATATCTTGATCTGTCGGTTAATAAGATTGATAATGCCGGTTGTGAGGCAATTGCAAAAATGCTTGAAAAAAATAATAGTTTGCATGCACTTAAGTTAAGTTATAATCAGATAACGAGTATTGACTGTTTCTCTGAGGTAATGAGGGTTTGTGGTTCATTACATGAGTTGATGATGGATGGCAACAAAATTTCTGGAATTTCTCTTTTTGCCAACTCGTTAAAAACAAACACAACCCTAAAAAAGCTCAATATTGCAAATAATGATCTGACATACACAGACGCCCGCAGCCTTGCTCTCAGTCTTCGTGAGAATTCAGCATTACAGGAACTTGATATTCATGGTGATAACGGCCTTATGTTCTCATATGCGCGCAGTTATTTTTTTGCGACGTTAGAGCAGAATAACTCGTTGATAGCACTTAATTTGGGTTACCCGAGAGGCAGTGAGAATTTTAGGGTTGTTAATGTTGCTCTGAGAATAAACCAAGGATTGCTCGGTACCAGTGCAGGAACTGAGAGGCAGCCTACGCGAGTGGCTGCCGCGAGTTCAAGTTCAACTGCCGCTACCGTTAGATTTTTAAAGATTGAGCCTGAACAAGATATTGAGATTCTCTTTCCGACGCATATTGATTTGTCTGTGAATAAAGATGATAGGGCTATAGAGATGAAAGAGATGAAACCGTTTTAGTTTTCGTGAAGAAAAACCCCCGACAGTACTTTCTCGCAATGCTCGAAAGCACTGTCTGCCCCCTTAAAAGTGCTGCTCGTTACCCATAAGTCGCCCCCATATCTCTTGTAACTGATAGGGCTATTTCAAAATCCCTGACTCTTTGCAGGCCAATCCACAATGTCTGTGCACCAGGAAAGGCGTCTCCTTTCCTCCCTATAAAACCTCCAAA
>JBIOEA010000027.1:0-29802 GCA_044445605.1 Gammaproteobacteria bacterium
CCTTGGATTGCTTAACTTCCTTGTGATTCACCTAAATCCTCCTTGATATGGTGGTTAATTAAAGGCATCATCCTACCGTAATTTTATGGAAAAGTCCCCTTTAAAGCGTCGACTTATGGGTAACGAGCAGCTTTACAAAGTGGGCGAAGAGTTCTTCGTTTTGTGATCTTGTGGTAGTGAACGATTACGTTTTAGTTTTTAACGCGTAACAAAGATTGTTCTTTCGTCATCATGCCAAGGCTTGCACCAGTTTGAATGGCAGAATAAATTTGAGCGACTTTATCTTCACGGATGAGATTCCGAATAGCGGGCGTACAGCGCATGATTTCATGGACCGCAACGCGGCCACCGTCTTTATTTTTGATGAGGGTTTGCGCAATCACGCTGTTTAATGATTCTGATAACATCGCGCGCACCATGGCTTTTTCATTGCCGGGAAACACATCGATAATGCGATTGATGGTGCTTGACGCGGATGAGGTGTGCAATGTGGCGAAAACCAAATGCCCCGTTTCAGCGGCGGTGAGCGCAAGACGAATGGTCTCGATGTCGCGCAATTCACCGACAAGGATAATATTGGGATCTTCGCGCAAAGCTGATCGCAGTGCATCGCTGAAGCTTTCGGTGTGTTCGTGCACTTGGCGCTGATTGACCACACATTTATTGGAAGCATGAACGAACTCAATAGGGTCTTCGATCGTCACGATATGATCGGGACGTGTGTGATTGATTTCATTGATCATGGCTGCCAATGTTGTGCTTTTACCCGAGCCGGTCGGGCCGGTGACCAAGACAAGGCCATTAGGTTGCTTGGTAATTTCCATGAATACGTCAGGGGCATTCAGCCCGCTTAATGTCGGAATCGTATTAGGAATATAACGTAATACTGCGCTGGTACCATGAAGTTGCCGAAAGAGATTGACACGAAAACGTTGATCTAATGAATCAATGCCAAAAGAAAAATCTATGTCTGCGCGGTTGTCGAACTTTTTAAGTTGTTCGGGGGATAGATAAGGTGTCAGCGCCTCTTTGACATCGTTCGGACCTATGGGGGCGGCATTGTCGAGCAGTGTTAAATCCCCATCAATGCGCAGCATCGGCGTGATGCCTGCACTTAAATGCAGATCGGATGCTTTTTTTTGTTTGCCTTGTTGTAGGAGAGCGAGCAGGTCCATGGGTTGTCCTTAGCGGCGGTTTTCTAATTATAGCCCAACAACCCAAATATCCCACGTTTGATGCCCTAGTCGCAGGCCCCTTGCTTCGAAGCTAGAGACAGTGCGGTCGGGTCTGGGGATAAAGCCGGTTTCGGAAGCATTTTTAAAACGCGGATCGGCGGCGAAGACATCACGCATAGACATGGCGTAGTCTTCCCAATCGGTGGCGCAGTGAATAAACCCACCGGTTTTCAATAATGGAAAAAGCGTATCCAACAAGGATGCTTGAATCAATCGACGTTTATGATGGCGTGCTTTTTGCCAAGGATCTGGAAAAAATATTTGCACACCCGACAAACTCGCTGGGCTAAGGCGACTTAAAAACTCGACGACATCTTGATTGCAGACCCGGACATTTTTCAATCCTGCTTTATGAATACGATTTAAAAACTGCCCTACCCCAGGCCGATGCACTTCGACGCCGATAAAACCTGTGTCAGGATTTTTTTGCGCTTGTTCAAACAGCGACTCGCCCTTTCCAAATCCAATTTCTAAAATAATGCTTTCATACGGTAATAACGTTGCCAAATCAATGGGCGCATCCGTACGTTCGATGCCATAAAGTGGCAAATAGGATTCTAGCGCACGTGCTTGTGCGGGTGTTAAACGCGTTTCCCGTTTGACAAAACTGCGGATCCGACGGTGATGCATTTCTTCCGTCACTGCATGCGCTCCTTCATACGATCGAACAACTCAAGCGATTGATGATTCGGGCGGCTGAAGCGGCAACCCCATACTGCGCCGATCATCCCCATGATAAACCCAGGTAACAATTCATACAATTCGAAAATACCGCCGACCGTATGCCCCAACGCGGCCCACACTAACGCGGTGAACGCGCCGAATAACATGCCACATAACGCACCGGTACATGTCATGTTGCGATAAAACAAGGAAACCAATACGACGGGCCCGAACGTTGCTCCTAATCCACCCCATGCATGCGAGACCAACATCATCACACTGGGATTCGGATGATCCGCCATCAAGAAAGCGCAGACGGCGATCACTAACACACACAGTCTGCCCACCCACACTAATTCAAGCTGTGACGCATTGGGACGGAAACGATGTTTGTAAAAATCATTGATCAACGCAGAGCCTGCCGCCATCAATACGGCTGCCAACGTGCTGACGATCGCCGAAATAATCGCCGCTAATATCAGCCCCGCTGCCCAAGGGTTCAATAATGATTTTACTAATGCCGGCAAGACCGCTTCAGGTGTGGGTAAACTGCCGAGCGGGAAATACGCAATGCCGACAAAACCCGTGAGCACAGCACTGCTCAATGCAATGACCATCCAAGTGGTACAAATGCGACGTCCATATTTAATCGCTGTTTCATCGCGAGCGGACATGAACCGTACTAAAATATGCGGTTGCCCGAAATAACCCAAGCCCCAGGCGATCGACGTAAAGAATGAGATATCCAATGCGATATTAAAGAAGGAGGTTTTTTCCGGAGCAATGGTCGCGACGTGCATCATAATGCTTTCAAAGCCGCCCTGAAATCCAAGGATAGCCGCCGCAGGGACAATCACCAATGCCACCAGCATCAAGGTCCCCTGGAAGAGGTCGACCCAGTTGACCGCAAAGTACCCGCCGACCACGCAATAGGCAATGATGAGCGGCCCGCTGATCCAGAGTGCTTCGGCATAATCCATGTCAGCCGCCGTGACGAGCAGCTTGGCTGCGCCGACAAAACCAGAGGTGGCATAAATGGTAAAGAAGACGACGAAGAAAAGGGCCGCGATGTAGCGCAGGTAACCTGCCTTCATGGCGAAGCGATTTTCAAAGTAGGCTGGCAGGGTCAGGGAGTTGGAAGCAACTTCGGTGTACATGCGCAGCCGAGGGGCGACGATCAGCCAATTGAGGTAGCTCCCAATCAAGATGCTGACCAGCAGCCAGGACTTACCAAGGCCCATCATATAGATAGTGGCAGGGATGCCCTGCATGAGCCAGGCGCTCATATCGGAGGCTGCAACCCCCATCGCCGTGATCATCGCGTTGAAACTACGGTTCCCCAGAATATAATCGGCGTGGGTGTGCGTATGGCGATATGCCGCCAGGGTAATAAACAGTATAAGTAGTGAGTATACTGAGAAAGTTATAATGAGGATATTCATGTAAGATAGTGTACTCTGAATCAAATATCTGGGCAACCGGTTGCGTTTCGTCCTTGTCTTTCATATGATGTATAAGTGTTTGTTTAACCAAGGAAGGCTGTTCACTATGCCCCAATTATTGTTTGATGTTTACATGGCCGAGAAATTCAGTCATTTATTTTCCTTGTATGTGCGTGAACGTGAAGCTACGACGATGAAGGACCCTATCCTTTCATCTAAAAAGAAAGACAAAGTAGGCCGTGAATTGGAGCAATGTCGTGAGATTCAGACATCCACCAGTGCAGAGCGGTCTTCGGAGCCATGGGATGCGCATTTAGAAAAATTTAAGCATGAGTGTGTGAATCTGGTGACCTCGTATGATAACAGTCAAAATCCTGTTAACTCTCATGGTGCATTAGTAAACGATTTTATTGTTGAAGCAACGCATTTATTAAAAGACGCTAGAACAGTATTCATGCTGTTTGGCCTTGAAAAAGCAAAAATGGACGAGATGAACTATGAAATTTACAGCCGTTTGACTTTGCTGAATCTGTGCATGTCACGATTATATTACCCACATGCGATGCGTACTGCGGATTGGGAGAAGATGCAAGCATTTTGCACACACATGACGGGCGCTTGTGAGGTGTCCTTAGGGGAAGAGAAAACGTCCATTCCGTCATTTAAAGCGTATGCTCCATTAGAAGTAGCCGCGAAGATATGGTTAAAAAAGGAAGAAGCGGCGTTGAAAATCGAGCCTCTTGCTTCGGAGCAAAATGATGTGGCGTCAAAAAACGATACGAGTAGCTTGCTTTCAAACACTCAAAGTGCGGTAGCCTATGCTGGCTCGTATCTTTTCTCAAAGGTTTCTGGATCGCTCTCGGAAATGCTGGGCGGATCTTCTTCATCCTCATCTGCCGTCCCAGTGTTAACCTTAAGCCCATCAGCATTACGTCAGAATAGCAACACTGAAAGCAGTAGTGTACACAGCGAACAAAGCAGGGATCGCTCAAGTAGTATAAGCTCAACTCGCTCAACCAGTTCAACCAGCTCAGCCAATTTAAAACATTAACCATTTAATTTCTAAAGGAAGAGAAGCATGAAAAGTATATTCGGCATCGTGATCAAAATCGTATTAACACTGTTGGTGTTAGGCGGCATTGTATTAGGCGCATTGAGTTATTTTGCCAATCCTGAGCGGCTCAAACCGCACGTGATTGACTATATCAATACCAAGTATCAGCGCACGTTATCTGTGGGGGATATTCATTGGCGCATATTTCCCAAATTAGGGTTGTCATTGGATGACGTTTCATTGAGTGACAATGCATTGTTTGGCAAGACAACATTTGCGGCCATGAAAACGGTCAGTGTATTCGTAGACACGATGAGTTTGTTGCGCGGTCACGTGGATGTTAAGACAGTTGAGCTTGTCGATTTGAAAGCAAATTTGAAGACAAACATGCAAGGCGTGAACAGCTGGGATGATTTAGCGGCAGCGCCTGCGAAAGCACCTGCCAAAACGGCAACAGCTGAAACAGCAACGAAAGAAACGGGCTCAAAAGGATTGGCCATCAGTGATTTCAGTTTCAATGTTGAAAAAATTGAGATCACCAATGGCGAAATGAATTATAAAAATGATAAAGAAGGTGCAAACTATAAAGTGTCGAATATAATGTTCACGGGCGAGAATGTAGCCTTAGACAAAGCGTTCCCTGTCACCCTCAAGTTTGCACTGTCGAGTTCTGCTCCGGATGTTGCCGCAAACGTATCGGCAAAGGCATCGTTAAAAGTGGTATTGAAGGAGGGTGCATATGATCCCAATGGAGTGACATTGGATGGTAACGTTGACATTGCCTCGTTAAGAATGCAAGGGTTGAAAATGGCCTCGTTGAAAGCACCGATGAAGGTGAATACAGGCGTGATTACATTGAATCCGATTTCTGCGGCATTTTACGGTGGTAATTTAGGTGGCGATGCAACGATTGATACCAGCACCATTCCCTCGCGCATTGCGGCGAACTATGATTTAAAAGGCGTACAAATTGGGCCGATGTTAAAAGACATGGGCGGCAAAGAAAGTTTCACGGGCACATTGAACATGAAAGGCAACCTTGCGTTTAAATCATCCGCGGTGAAAGCGCAAATGATGCAAAGCTTAGGGGGTAAGGCGAAAGTGAACGTGCAAAATGGGGTGTTAAATGGCGTTGACCTCGGATACTTTTATGCGATGGGTTCGAATTTGCTCAATCCTAAAAAGCCTGTGCCGGTGCCTGCGAATACGGGTAAAACCAATTTTGCGACCACGACCGCGAATGTATCTATCGTTAATGGAATTTTGCAAAATAATGATCTGGTGATCCTCAGTAATAATATTTATGGTGCGGGTGCTGGAACGGTTAATTTCATTTCTGATCGCATCAATTATCGTTTCCGTATTCAAGGAAGAAACGGTGATCAACCGGTTGGGCAAGTGATTCCGTTAGAAATCATGGGAAGCACTTCTAATCCTAGTATTTCATTGGACATGAGCATTGTGAAAGAGCGGATCATTGAAGAAGTAAAAAGCAATGTCGGCCAGCAGATATTTAAAGCGTTGGGACGGTAATTCATATCTTTCGCCCCTTTTTAAGGGTGCTGCCGAGTATTTCGAGGCGGGGGTTTTGTGCTAACGAATATTTTTGCAAATGATGTCCTTGGCTGGTACGCTCGCTCCGGCCGCAAAGATCTGCCGTGGCAGCAAGACCCAACGCCTTACCGTGTATGGGTATCTGAAATCATGTTGCAGCAAACGCAAGTTGCGACGGTGATAGATTACTATGCACGATTCATGGATCGATTCCCTGACATTCACGCATTAGCGAATGCGCCGTTGGATGCGGTATTACATTTATGGGCTGGCTTAGGGTATTACGCACGCGGGCGCAATTTACATCGAGCATCACAAATGGTGGTTGCCTCTGGGGGTGAATTCCCGGACACGCTTGAAGGATTAGTGGCTCTTCCTGGTGTAGGTGAATCGACGGCAGGTGCGATATTATCGTTATCCTTTCAAAAACACGCGGTGATTTTAGATGGCAATGTGAAACGCGTACTTGCACGTGTGTTGGCATTGCAAGCGTGGCCGAATGAACCCACAGCCCTCGCACAGTTGTGGGAAGTGGCTCAAGCGTGCACGCCGACGAAGGAAGTGCGCGCCTACAATCAAGCGATGATGGATTTAGGCGCGATGATTTGCACGCGCACCAAACCGCGTTGTGACGAATGCCCCCTCACCACCCATTGTCAAGCCAACGCGCTGGGCATACAAGATAAGTTACCTATCGGCAAGCCTAAAAAGGTACTGCCGCAACGCCATGATCGTGTGATGGTGATTGTGCGTGACGATGGTGCGCTGTTATTGGAGCAGCGCCCTAGCCCAGGCATTTGGGGCGGACTCTGGTGCTTTCCTTTATACGACGAGCGCTTGTTGGCTGACTTACCCATAGAGAAGCAAGAGACGGGCCCTGTTTCTTCACACACCTTCAGCCATTATCGCTGGCATTTGTCATCAGAGTGGATTTATTTAAGCGAGGCGCCCACCTCGCTTGCTCCGGATTATCTCTGGTATACTCAAGGCAGTGCGCCCATTGGGCTTGCTGCAGTGGTTAATCGTTTGATGCCTTAAACTTATGTGGGGAACAAAAATGGAAGGAAAAGTCTTCTGTCATAAATACAAAGCGGAATTACCGGCGTTGGAGCGTCCTCCCTACCCTGGCGAAATGGGGCAGCGGATTTTGAATAACATCTCAGCAAAAGCGTGGAAGGATTGGGTAGCGCATCAAACGATGCTGATCAACGAGAACCGTTTAAGTCTACTTGATCCACAAGCCAGGGTATTTTTAGAAAAAGAAATGGAAAAATTCTTGTTTGGGGAAGGAAGTGAGAAACCAGTAGGTTATAAACCTCTTGACGCTCAGGATTAAATCGGGTTTAATAGGCGCTCTGGCCAGATAGCTCAGTCGGTAGAGCAGAGGACTGAAAATCCTTGTGTCGGTGGTTCGATTCCGCCTCTGGCCACCATCTCCTTTCGAGGATCATCATGTCATCCACACCCACCTCTCGCATTGCTCAATGGTCTTCACGCTGGTTATTTATATTGGCGGCGACGGGTTCGGCGGTAGGGTTAGGCAATGTCTGGCGTTTCCCTTACATCACAGGTCAAAATGGCGGCGGCGCATTTGTGTTGATGTACATTGGGCTGGTGATTTTCATTGGTATGCCGGTCTTGATGGCGGAAATCATGGTGGGCCGACGCGGCGCACAGAACCCTGTACAAAGTGTCGCGAATGTTGCGGTCGAATCGGGATTGTCTGCGCGTTGGGGTGCATTAGGTTTCTTAGGTATCCTCACGTCTTTCTTTTTATTATCTATATATAGTGTTGTGGCGGGATGGAGTGCTGCGTATGTAGTGCGCACGTTCTCGGGCAGTTTTCATGGGATGACCCCGCTGCAAGTGGCGGCATCGCACGATGCATTTTTGGCTAGCCCATCGACGTTGATATTCTGGCACACGGTCTTTATTTTGGCGACGGCGACGGTAGTCGCGCGCGGGTTGCGTGAAGGGCTAGAAAAGGCCATTGAAGTATTGGTGCCTGGGTTGTTCATCATTTTGCTTATTTTAATAGCCTATGCCTGCACGACGCCTGGTTTTAAAGAAGGTATAGCGTTCTTATTGACGCCGCAATGGGAAGCGATCACGCCGAAAGCGTTTTTGACGGCATTGGGCCAAGCATTTTTCACGTTAAGTATTGCGACAGCGAGCATGTTGATTTACGGTGCGTACTTGCCGAAAAATGCATCGATTTTCAAAGCGTCTTTGTGCATCGCAGGGTTAGATACATTAGCTGCGTTGTTGGCAGGCATCGCGATTTTTCCGATTGTATTTTCGTATGGGCTGACGCCGACGGAAGGCCCTGGCTTAGTGTTTAAGACCTTGCCGATTGCGTTTGGCGAAATGCCTTATGGCACATTGTTTGGCGGATTATTTTTCACCTTATTGGTATTTGCCGCATTGACGTCGGCGATTTCGATGGTTGAACCCATGGTGGCTTGGATCACACAACGTTTTAATATGAAGCGTATTTGGGCCACGGTGTGGGCAGCAGGCTTAACCTGGTTGGTCGGATTAGGTGCGGCGTTATCGTTTAATGTGTGGAAAAATGTTCGCGTTGGGTCGTTGAATTATTATGAATGGTTAGATTTATTAGTCACGATGATTTTATTACCAGCGGGTGGTTTGTTATTGGCTATTTTTGGTGGCTGGTATGTGACAAAGAAAATTTCATTTGAAGAGCTTGCGATGCCAACGTGGATTTATAATATCTGGCGTTTTTCAGTGCGTTTCGTGGCGCCTGTGGCGGTTGGGATCATGGTTTGGATGATGATTTATCAATAGGCCGTTATGTTGGCGGAGAGAGAGGGATTCGAACCCTCGGTACGGGGTTACCGTACACACACTTTCCAGGCGTGCGCCTTCAGCCGCTCGGCCATCTCTCCAGAAGCGCTAGATTACTGCATTTCAAGCCAAAAAGGAAGAAAATCTTGTAGATGCTAGTAAGATTCTTCGCCCTCTTTGTCGAAGTGGCAGCCGAGTATTTTTAATACTCTAGCGCCCCCTTCTAAAGGGGGCAGCCGAGTATTCCGAGGCGGGGGTTTTTCCTTGCAAAACTCCTCAACATCAACGAGAATACTGACATATTGAAGAGGTATATCTCATGGAAAGCAGCTTTATCAAGATCTTAGAAGGTTACGAGGCATTTCGAGACAAATATGCTCATGGAGACAGTTCGGTCATGCGGTACTTATCGCAATTTGGCCAGCAGCCTGAAATCATGATTGTCGCGTGCTGTGATTCTCGCGTTGATCCGGCCGTGATCCTTCAATGTGAACCGGGTGATTTGTTCGTTGTTCGCAACGTTGCCAACATTGTTCCTCCCTATGAAAAGGACAAAGGTCACCATGGTACCAGCGCCGCACTTGAATTCGGTGTGCGTTTTCTGGGTGTCAAGCATTTGATCTTATTGGGTCACAGCCAGTGTGGTGGTATCCAAGCGCTATTAAATCATAAGATTGCGGATCAGAATGACTTTATCACCAACTGGGTATCTATCCTTAAGCCAGAGGCCTTAGGCATGCACAGTGTGGATGAATGCGCGAAGCATGTGTTGAAGCAATCGTACGGACACTGTCTTGATTTTCCTTGGATTCAAGATAAGCTCGCCAAAAAAGAATTGATGATCCATTTATGGTTTTTTGATATTCAATCAGGGGAGATTTTCAGATACTCCGATGAAAGCCAATCATATGAAGCGTTAACACATGATTTTCTGGAAGAGATTCGTAGAGCCGATGGCTAATATTTTCCCCTCAAACGTTTCCCGACGCAATAGTTGGCCTTTCCAATCGGTGATGCTGCCACCTGCTCCATCAATAATGGGAATCAATGCAGCGACATCATAATAGTGTAAATCAGCTTCGAGTATCACATCAATGCAGCCGCCGGCCAATAATCCATAGGCATACGCATCGCCACCATATGAAATCACGGACGCTTGTTTACTTAACTGCTCAAACATGGCACGTTCATCCGTTGTTTTAAACATCGCAGGCGTGGTGCAATTGAGTCGTATGCGATCCGGATGGGCGTTTGTCGAACATGGCATGCCATTCCAAGTGGTTATTTGCCCTTCCACCCCGACCCATCTGTCACCGATGATAGGTTGATCAATGATACCTAGTATCGGTTCGCCATGTCGCAGCAACGCAATCAAGGTACAAAACGTCGGCTTCCCACAGGCAAAGCTGGTGGTGCCATCAATCGGATCAATCACCCATAGATATTCACCTCCGAAAGATGTTTCACCGAATTCCTCCCCCAAAATCCCATGATCGGGAAAGGCTTGAGTAAGGGTGGTTCGAAGGGCCGATTCAATCGCCAAATCCGCGGCTGTCACGGGATAGCCGCCGGCTTTCAACGTCGTCTCAATGGGGGTGCGGAAATGCGTGCGTGCAATCGCCCCTGCTTGGTCGGCCAACTGATGGGCCAGGGTTAAAAAAGGCATCATGGGTATCCTTAATGGTTGACAGATGTAAGATCATACTAGTACAATGCTATACTAGCACAGTAGATTTAAGACATTCAAGGGGTATCATGATGAAAAGAGGAACGAATATACGACTAGCGCTCCAGCGATCGGGTCGCTTGGCCGAAGGCAGTCAATCCTTATTAACAAAATGCGGCGTGAAGGTCCTGGCGGCCAAACACCAATTGATGGTTCAAGATCAGGAGTTTGGGATAGATTTCATTTTTGCACGCGATGATGATATTCCTGGAATGGTTGAAAAAGGGGTCTGTGACTTAGGCATCATCGGCAACAATTTGATGGAAGAATATTGTGGTCAAGAGGGTAGCCAAGGCGACCTATTAGACATTGTGATGCCTTTAGGTTTTGCGCAGTGCAAGTTAAGTTTGGCGGTACCGCAATCTGAGACGTATAACGATATGCGTGAGTTGGAAGGTAAGATCATTGCAACATCGTACCCTAACATTGTGCGTCGATTTTTAGCCAAGCATCATGTGAGTGCCACGATTGTGACGATGCACGGTTCCGTAGAGCTTGCGCCACAAATGGGGATTTCGGATCTTATTTGCGATTTAGTATCCAGTGGTGCAACGTTGAAAGAAAACGGCTTGAAAGAATGGATGACGGTAACGCAAAGTGAAGCCATCCTGATCGCGAAAAAAGACAGCATGGATGAGACAAAGCAGGCGTTGTTACAGCGGTTATTATTGCGCATCAATGGCATTATTAAAGCCGATCGAAATAAATACGTGATGCTGCACATTGAGCGTGACAAATTGCCGCTGTTGGCACAAATATTGCCTGGGAGTGAATCCCCCACAGTGATAGAATTGCAGCAAGGCAGCAGCCGTGTTGCCGTTCACGTCGTAAGCCATGAAAATATTTTCTGGGATACGATCGAGAAATTGAAGGCGATTGGAGCAGGGTCAATATTGGTGTTGCCGATCGAGAAGATGATTGCGTAACGATTGATTGAATGAGGTGTGTTTTATGAAAATTGTCGTCTGGGAATCCTGTACTGAAAAAGCAGACGTATTGCGTCGTGCAAGCGCTGATACACAAGTGGATGTGCAGAACAGTGTCCGTGATATTATTGCACAGGTACGGGCGCGCGGTGATGAAGCGGTCAAAGCATACACAAAACAATTTGATGGTGTGACGCGGTCGGCACTGGAGGTCAGTTTCAAAGATGCCATCGTCGATATCAAGACAGAGGAAGCGATCAAAAAAGCATATAACAACATCAAACGCTTTCACGAACTACAAAAACCTAAAGACATTGGTTTAACCATCGATGGGGGGACATTGCGGCGTGAGTATAAAGCCATCGAACGCGTCGGTTTATACGTGCCAGGCGGAACAGCACCATTGATTTCGACGATGTTGATGTTGGCGATCCCTGCGCGGATTGCAGGATGTAAAGAAATTGTGGTTGTCACGCCACCGGGACGTGATGGTAACATCCATCCTGCGATTTTATACGCTGCCAAGTTATGCGAAGTCACGCAAGTGTACGCGTGTGGGGGTGCGCAAGCGATTGCCGCGTTGGCGTATGGAACAGAGACGATGCCAAAAGTCGATAAAATTTATGGCCCAGGCAATAAATACGTGACAGAAGCAAAAGAACAGGTTTCACAAGATCCTGAAGGTTGCGCACGTGACATGCCAGCAGGACCCTCTGAAGTGTTAGTGATTGCAGATGCAAATGCATCGGCAGATTTTGTGGCAGCAGATTTATTGGCACAAGCTGAGCACGACGTTGATTCAAAAGCAGTGCTCGTGACAACGGACATATCATTGGCAAAAGAATTATTAGTCGCATTGAAAATGCAAGCAGCGCGTTTAAGCAGGCAATCCATATTAGAAAAATCAATGAAGTCAATCGTATTGATTGTTGCTAAAGACTTAGCAACTTGTTTTAGCATTTCGAATCAATTTGCGCCAGAGCATTTGATTTTACAAATTGATCATCCGAATGAATACCTACCGTTGATCACCCATGCAGGGTCTGTGTTTGTTGGGCAGTGGACAACTGAGGCATTAGGTGATTATGCTTCCGGCCCTAATCACGTTTTGCCGACATACGGTTATGCGCGCAGTTATAGCGGGTTGGGTGTAGAAAGTTTTATGAAATCGATCACATTTCAAGAGGTCACGCCCGAAGGATTGTTACAATTGGCCGGATGTGTTGAGCACTTGGCAACCCTTGAAGGATTAGATGGACATTGTCAAGCGGTGGTCGTTCGTCGTGAAGCATTAGCAGAGGTGAAGGTATGAGTAGCATTAGACCGTTAGTGCGTCCTGAAATTGCAACACTCGTTCCATACTCATCTGCGCGGAGTGAATATGAGGGATCGCATGCGATTGCATTGGATGCCAATGAAAATCCTGATAAGCCTTACGGACAATCAGTGTTGGCTGTGAATCGTTATCCAGAGCCACAGCCCAAAGCGTTACGTCAAACATTGGCTGCGTTATACGGTGTCAATACAGAGCAATTACTCATCACGCGCGGAATGGATGAAGGGATTGATGTCTTAGTACGTTCTTTCTGTATACCCTATCAAGACCGCATCACGATCATCACGCCTACGTTTGGCTATTATGAAGTATCCGCGCGCATCCAAGGTGCATCGGTGGTTAGGGTTGCGCGTATTGAAGACATTCAGCACGAGACAAAAATCATTTTTTTGTGTACACCCAACAATCCTACGGGAACGATTATTCCTTTGGCGCAGATAGAAAATATATGTCATCAATATGCGGGTCGAGCGATTATCGCGGTAGATGAAGCGTACATAGAGTTTTCTGATGCGCATTCGGCTACAACGTTGTTAAATGCACACGAGAACCTTGTTGTGATGCGCACGTTGTCAAAGGCTTATGGGCTGGCAGGTGCTCGGATTGGCGCGGTCATGGCATCGCGCGAGATAATCAATGTATTGAGAACGGTGTTGCCGCCCTACCCCATTCCAACGCCCTGTGCACAAATGGCACTGGAAAGTCTGTCGCCGATTGGGCTATTTAATGCACAGCAAAAAATTGCTCAAATCAAACAAGAGCGCGCCTATTTATATGAGCAGTTGCAACAATCATCGGAGATCATTACCGTATTTCCAAGCGAAGGAAATTTTTTACTTATCATCGCAAAGGACGCAAATGATTTGTATGATCGCTTAAAAAGCAAAGGCATTGTCATTCGCAAACGCACGCATGAGATGGAAAACGCACTGCGCATTACGGTGGGGTCACCGATAGAGAATCAATTGTTGCTCGCTGCAATGGGTTTGACCGGTGCGCCGATGCAATGCCCACGACGTGCATCGCAAACCCGTAAAACGAATGAGACTGAGATTTTATGTGATGTTATCTTGGATAATGGTGGGGAAGCTCACATTAAAACAGGTGTGGCTTTTTTTGATCACATGCTGGAACAATTGGCAAGGCACAGTGGAATGTCGCTCACCATTCAAGCCGTGGGTGATACACACATTGATGCGCATCACACGGTAGAAGATGTGGCGATTACATTAGGGATGGCGCTTAAATCGGCGCTGGGTGATAAGCGTGGCATGAATCGTTACGGATTCGTATTGCCAATGGACGAAGCGCAAGCACAAGTCAGCATTGATCTGAGTGGCAGAGGCTATTGTCATTTTGAAGGTGATTTCAAATCTCCGATGGTAGGTGAAATGCCGACAGAAATGGTCAAGCACTTTTTTGAATCTTTGAGTGATCACATGGGGGCGGCGATCCATATTCGTGTGACCGGCGACAATACGCACCACATGGTGGAAGCTGTTTTTAAATGCGTAGCGCGAACGTTGAAGCAAGCGATAGCGATTTCAGGGGAACAATTGCCATCGACCAAGGGGGTTTTATGAGTCTTGTGGCGATCATTGAAAGTGGCGGTGCTAATTTTACATCGATTCAATCAGCGTTGAATCGTGTGGGTGTGAGTTCCGTGGTGACACGCGATCCAACACAGATTATCACCGCGTCTCATGTGATGTTACCGGGTGTAGGTGCAGCAGGTTATGGGATGCAATTACTGCATGAGCAAGGTTTAGCGACCTTGATTCCAGCGCTTCGTCAGCCTGTGTTAGGCATTTGTTTGGGCCAACAGTTACTGTGCACGCACTCTGAAGAAGATGACGCGGATTGTTTGGGCATTATTCCCATCGGAGTGGCTCGGATCAAAGATGCTCGCATTATTCCGCACATGGGTTGGAATAATGTGGCAGCGGTAAAGCCATCGGCGTTATTAAAAGGCATTACGGAAGACCAAGACTTTTATTTTGTGCATAGTTATGCCGCAGCGGTCTCTCCTGCCTTCACCTTGGGGACTTGTGATTATGGCACGCCTTTTTCGGCGGTAATTCATAAAGATAATTTTTATGGTGTGCAATTTCATCCTGAGAAATCGGGGCTTGCTGGCATGCGTGTGTTAGAGAATTTTGTGAGGTTATCATGAACATTATTCCGAGTATTGATATTATCGATGGAAAGTGCGTTCGTCTGATGCAAGGTGATTATGAAAAAGTATCTGTCTATGGCAATGCGCCTGCTGATATGGCGAAACGATTTCGAGATGCAGGCGCGACGGTTTTGCACGTGGTTGATTTAGAGGGTGCAAAAAACGGCAAAATGACTCAGCTAGAAACGATTGCGGGCATTGTCAATGCGTTTGGTGGAATTGTTCAGGTGGGTGGAGGCATTCGCAATGCAGCGGACATGGACAGATTATTTCTAATGGGTGTCTCGCGTGCGGTGATTGGGACGCGTGCGGTGCAAGGAGCATCCGATGAATGGATCACGGCATACGGGCCAGAGAAAGTTGTGTTAGCGTTGGATTTTAATATGATTGATAATACGCCTCGCATTGCCGTATCAGGATGGACGCAAGATACGACGCAAACCGTGTGGAGCATGATTGAGCAGTGGAAAGATCTGACGCATATCTTATGTACGGACATTGGTCGCGATGGTATGCAGCAAGGCCCGAGCATTTCATTTTACGCTGAATTAGTGCGTCGCTATCCGCATATTGCCTTGCAAGCATCCGGTGGTGTGGGCAGCGTGGAGGATGTTAAAACATTGGCCATGTTGGGTGTCAAAGGTGCTGTGATCGGTAAAGCCATCTACGAAAACAAGATTTCGTTACAGGAGGCCATCCAATGCTTAAAATGAGAATTATTCCTTGCTTAGATGTTCGTGAGGGTAAAGTCGTGAAAGGGATCAAATTTCGTGATCATGAAGTGATGGGGGACATTGTGCCATTGGCAGAGCAATACAGTGCATTAGGTGCTGATGAGCTCGTGTTTTATGATATTACCGCGAGCAGCGAAAATCGTGTGGTGGATTGCACGTGGATCACACGCATTGCGCAACGCATTCAAATTCCGTTTTGTGTGGCGGGCGGTATTCGTCGTGTAGAAGATGCAGAGCGCATTTTTGACAGTGGTGCTGACAAGATATCGATCAACTCCCCAGCGCTTGAAAATCCTGATTTAATCACGGCCCTGTCGAAGCGTTTTGGAAGACAATCGATTGTGGTGGGGATAGACAGTATCGCGGTGGACGGTCAGTATAAAGCGTGTCAGTTTACGGGTGATCCTGATAAGACACGTAACAGTGGCAGGAATACATTGGATTGGGCACGAGAAGTTGCTGATCGGGGTGCGGGTGAAATTGTTTTAAATAGCATGAATCAAGATGGTGTTCGTTCTGGATATGATATTGAACAGTTGGCGCTGATCTCGGACAAATTGGACATTCCTGTGATTGCATCAGGCGGTGCGGGCGAAATGTCGCACTTCAAAGATGTGTTTGAAAGGACGCGTGCAACAGGTGCATTAGCAGCGAGCGTGTTTCATCGTGGATTGATTGAGATCAACGCACTCAAGCAGTATTTGGCGGCGAATAATATACAGGTGAGACAATGTTAAACATTCAAGCAATTGATTTTGATAAATTAGGTGGGCTTATTCCTGCGTGTATCCAGGATGAACATACCCTGCAAGTGTTGATGATCGGTTTCATGAATAAAGAAGCGTTGGAAAAAACATTGGAAACGAAGAAGGTCACGTTTTTCAGTCGCACGAAAAACAGATTATGGACAAAAGGTGAGGAGTCTGGAAATGAATTGCTCGTAAAGCATTATTACATGGATTGCGATAATGATACGGTATTGATTTTGGCGCAAGCGACGGGGCCGACCTGTCACACAGGTGATGTGAGTTGTTTCAAAACGCCGACGGATGTCGGATTGTCCGGGCTCATGAACATGAATGCCACGGTGGATGAGCGTGCGCGTCATCCTAAAGCGGGAAGCTACACGTGCGAATTGTTCAATGCGGGTCTGGCTCGCATGGCTCAAAAGGTGGGTGAGGAAGGCGTGGAAGTCGCGTTAGCTGCGGTGACGCAAGATAATGATGCGTTGTTGAATGAAGCGGCGGATTTGTTGTTTCATTTGAGTGTATTGTTGAGGGCGAAGGATTTGAGTATGGAGGATGTGAGCGAAGTGCTTGCTCGTAGGGGTAAATAATTAGGGCACAGGGGCAGCCGAGTATTCCGAGGCGGGGGTTTTTCTTTGCGATCGTATCATGCCAACCATTTCCAAATGGGTATGACAGTCATTTTAAATGATTTATCGCCCATTTGAACATTTTCAACATATTCCTCGTTTTCAGTAATAATCAGCCCTTCGCTGAGGGAAAAACGAATGAGTGCTTCTATTAATCCTTCTATTTCTCTTTGTTTTGTTTTGGGGTCGTGCATTTCTTTGCAGACCTGAATGGCTTGAATGGTTTTGGTGCCTTCCCTGATGATGAAATCACATTCTTTCGCTTCGCTGTGGTAATATATTTCTTTATTATTTCTCTTTAATTCTAAAAAAACAATGTTTTCAATGAGTCTCCCAAAGTCTTCACTGATTTTAAATCCGAGCATTCTTGAAATTGCCGGATCAATGAAATAAACTTTTTTAGGAGATTGAATCTGAGCTTTCACTGAATCGCTGTAGCGACTGACGGTGAAACAAAGATAGCTGTTTTCAAGATAATGGCAGTAATCTGAAATGGTCGTTGAACTGCCAACCTCAAAGAGTTTTTTCAATGAATTATACGTTATACCTTTGCTGCAGTTGCTTGCAAGGTAAAAAACAAGTTTTTTAAGTAATAGGGCGTTAGGCAATTTATATCGTACAATGATGTCACGATAGAGGATGCTTTCATATAATGCCTGCAAATAGTCCATTCTTTTGTGCTTAATATATTCTGGTATCCCCCCATCAATGCAATATTGAGAGAATAATTGTTTAATTTGTCCAATTTGTGTTGTAGACCAGGGCTTACTGCCGATGAGGCTGTCATTTTTATAATTCAAATATTCTGAGAATGAAACAGGATAGACGCTAACAGGAATATATCGGCCCGTTAGGCGAGTGCCTAATTCTTCGCTAAATAGATTTGCATTAGACCCGGTGATATAAATTTTATTTCCATTATTGTATAATCGCCGGACAAACATTTCCCAGCCATCGATATTTTGTATTTCATCAAAATAAAATACCTTTTGCACACCAAATAACTCGATAAATACTTCATGCAACAATTGAAAGTCATTGACTGTAAACTCGGTCAAGCGCTCATCTTCAAAATTAAAATAGTAATCCGATTCTGTAGATTGACGTCGTACATAGTCGAGCAAAACTGATTTTCCTGACCGTCTCAGCCCCGTGAGAACCGTTATTTCTTTGTTGAGGGAAAGCTCTAGGAGTTTGGGTTCAAGCGTTCTTTTGATGTAGTGTTTAGGGGTGGTATGCTCTTCACGTTGATCGGCAATGATCAATTTAAGCAAATCGCTAGTGATGGGCATGATGAGAACCTCCTATTGATAATAGAAGCTTACTACATAAACCTCATATTGTCAATAGAAGGTTGTCATCTGTAGGTTTTCTTTTGCCCAAAGTGCTCAATGTTAGTTCTGCTGCCATAGCTCGAGTCACTGTAATCTGTTATTGGCATGCCGGTCTCTTTGATTTCTTTCTTGGTGATGGTTGAGGAATTCAGGATTTACCGTGATTCCCCATCTCGTCAAAAACGCGTTCATTGTCGCTGCACTGGGCGTTATCACTTCAAGCGCATCAGACGCTATTTCAAACGCATCAGACGTTATTTCGCCCATCGTCTTATTCGAGCCAGCCAGCGTTAGCGTGCCAATGATGGTTGAGACACCGCCAACAAGACACCCCAAAAAAGAAATTTGCTGGACAAAGGTTGGATCCTCTCCCAACACGAGTTCGTCCTTCTCGATGAAATGTTTCAACGCCATACCACTGGACGCTGCAACTGCGACCCCCACGGTGCAAGCTATCAGCGCATATCCTGCATAATGATTTTGCCAATTGTGCGTTGAAATGGTTTGTTGTTGGGTGGACGGCACATTCGAGATATTTATGATGGGTTGAAGATTAATTATCTTTTCAAGATCATGCTCATTTGCCCAGCTCGCAATCAAAAAATCAGGTGAATTTTCATCCGTTCTATCGATATCTTTAGAAAGTTCATTTATTTTTTTGTAAAAATCATTGGCTAGTTTTTTTAGCTCTGGGAGCATCGAAAAATTGCCGTCATATGGAGTTGTTGCTTTAACAAAATAATATGGATGCTCTAAATATAGGTTATCGTACTGGTAAATCCCAAACTTATGCCCCCTGCCTGCAAGTTTCCCTCGATTCCATAAATACATCGGCTCTGTAACCAGGCAAGAGTCGATTTCGTTGTAAAGTACATTGTCAATGAATTGCAAGTGAGCTTTACATTGGAGCGACAAATCATTGCTAGCCTCTGTCTCATTTTTTTGATGCTGATCTAAGGCTACTTCCAACACGTTATTAACGCCGACCACAGTTCTAGCTATCAGATTATTAGCCATTAATATTTGAATTTGATGTTCTAATTGTGTGACAAAATCTAGTACGCATTTAAACGGTTCGCTAGGATGATAAAGTTGATGGGCATGAGCATTAAACATAGCTGAACCTCCCAAAAAAATGACTTAGCTTATAGCGGCGCTTATGGGATTACAAGCGTTAAATATCACTCGCCCCTACTCCTCTTCAATATCGTCCGATACCCATGATACGGTTCGTCCTTCAAAAAGCGCGCGACGCGACCGATGGTGGTGAGGCTAGCACCGGTGAGCGCATGGATATCACGGTAGGACAAATCGCCCTGTTCGAGTAACTGGCAGACATGCCAACGCTCGGCAAGGGCGTTGATTTCTTGCGGGGTGCACAAATCTTTGAGGAAGTGGAATGCTTCTTCACGGTTTTTGAGGAGCAACAATGCATCGCACAGTTGATTGATATTTTTTTGACTATCGTCCAAAGTAAATTTCCTATCGTATGTGCTACCATAGTAGCACAGCACGACTGCACAAACAAGACAGACCCTATCCCCTAAAAATGAGATAGAATAACGGGAGCTTAAACCCAAGGAGTCATCATGCCTCATCTCGTTTTAGAATACTCAGACAACATCACCCCTCATGTTCCCATGGACACTTTGTTGGCTGCTTTGCATAAAAATTTCACTGCGTTTGAAACGATCCCTTTGGACGACACTAAAACACGCGCGAAGGGATACTCTCATTACGTGGTTGGTTCACAAGGCCATCAGATGGCATTCATGCATTTAAATATATTGATGATGAAAGGCCGTCCTCAAGAATTGCGTACGAAGATGGGCGAAGCGATGGTGAATTTTTTAAAAATGCAATTAGCGCATTATCTTCCGACGCAGTTGCCCTCTGTCGTGACTGTGGAAATCAGGGAAATGGAAAAGAGCGATTATTTTAAATCAGCCTAAGATAGCACCCATTGGGAGGGACCTCATGAAGATTCAACATCGAGTATTAGCCTTATTAACGGCGCTGGCGATGAGCGGCCCTGTGTGGGCGAATGCGGGGTATGTGCGTGGCGATTTTGCTTACTCTTGGGCGTTGGATAACCAAGCGACTCAAACATCGTTAGTCGGGTACCCGGCGACCACGGCAAACTATGATTTGCAGATATCGCCTGTCCCGCTGGGGCAATTAGGATTTGGATATCAAGTGAATCCTTATGTGCGTTTTGATCTCACGGGTGCGCTCACGGGCTCTCGCGAAGCCAATGTAGATTGTTCGAATAGTTCATCAGCTTGTCTTGATGCTCATTCTGCAGGTTTGGCGGTAGACACCTCCACGCTATTTGTGAATGCTTACTATGAATTAGCATCTCTATGGACGAAAGGGACGAAAGGGACGAAAGACGCGACGCGTTGGCATCCCTATATTGGCGTTGGCCTAGGCAGTGCTTATCAATACATGAGTGGTACGAATGTACCCATTAGCGTGAATGGTACGTCTTACCTCCTGGACGTGGATTCGAATGGCCAGTGGCAATTTGCATGGCGTGGGATGGCTGGGTTGGCAGTGACGTTAGCGGATAATTTATTATTGGATATGTCCTATGTCTACATGGGTGCTGGGCAAGCTGAAAGTGGCACTGCGGCGCAATTTGGGCCAGGAGGCTCGGTACAATTGCAAGAGCCGATGACGATGGACATGAATGTGCAAGAAGTATATGTCGGCCTGCGCCAATACTTTTGAGCAGGTCCTGTGGGTTTGGTGGGGTGGATGATGAATGACGGTTTCTATTTACACCAATGGTTAACCCGGCTGCAGGCGCTAGAGTCCCGCTTGGCGGCAAGATTACCGGCGGGGTCCTCATTACCGACGCGGGCCAACACATTGCGTACGCAAGTGGAACAGGCGGTCGTCGTTCATGGTGATGAGATGCTTGACGGGTTGATTGAAAATGTTTTTCTGCCACAATTAAATCGCCTATTGCAAGATGTGCGATTGGCGTTGAACCTGACGCAGCATGCCCGTGGGGCCAAAAAGGCGATGATGACGCCACGCCAAGCGAGAATGTTACGATTGGGCACGGATTTGCCCGATGCACCTGAACCCGCGTTATTCAAAGGATCTACGCCACTGAAGCGTGATCCGAAGAACCGCGAAAAGGTAGATGATGCATTAAGGCAGTTGAAGGAATATCTTCATGAATAATCTCATCAATGCGCTCGGCATCCCTCAAATCAAGCGCCATATATTTTTATGTTGTGATCAAACGAAGCCCAAGTGCTGCGATAAGGAAGCGGGGCTCCAGTCTTGGCATTTTCTGAAGGATCGCCTGAAGGCATTGGGTTTAAGCGAGCAAGGGGGGATTTACCGAAGCAAGGTAAATTGCCTACGCGTATGCCAGCAAGGCCCGATAGCGGTGGTGTATCCGGAGGGGGTTTGGTATCATAGCTGCACGCCCGAGGTACTGGAAGCGATCATCCAAACACATTTAATCGGTGGTGAGGTGGTAGAAGCGTATCTGCTTGCCGACACACATTTACTGACGAAGGAGTCTTCTGATGAGTAACGATGCGAACAAAAAAGCGGCGGCACAAGCAGCATTGAAATACGTCGAAGAAGGGATGGTGCTGGGAGTCGGCACGGGTTCCACGGTGAACATGTTCATTGATTTATTGAAGACATTGCCTTTCGAGATTGAAGGTGCAGTGGCGACGTCGCGCGAGACAGCGGCGCGGTTAAAGGCGCAGGGTATTCGGGTCATTGATCCAAACGCTGCGGGTGATTTACGGGTTTATGTCGATGGTGCCGACGAAGCGAACCGTCATGGATATTTAATCAAAGGCGGCGGTGGCGCATTAACGGCTGAAAAGATCATCGCGAGCGTGTCTCGTCAATTTGTATGTATTATTGATGAAAGCAAATGGGTGGATGTACTGGGCGCCTTCCCATTACCGATCGAAGTCTTGCCGATGGCGCGCAGTGCCGTGGCCCGGCAGATTGTGCGTTTGGGGGGCGATCCTGCTTTACGTGAAGGTTTTGAGACGGAACACGGCAACGTGATTCTAGACGTGTACAATTTTAAGCTATTGAATCCGGTTGAGATGGAAGCGACGCTCAATCAAATTCCAGGCGTGGTGTGCAATGGTATTTTTGCGAAACGTCCTGCTGATGTGATGCTTGTTGCAGGAGCTGCGGGTGTTAAGACAATGAAACCTGAGTGAGGAAATGATAATGACATACGAGAAGAAGCCTTGTGATACGAAAGAATTGCGCAAAAAATATGGCGTGATGGGATTGAGTATTATTCAGATAGTGGGGATTATTTTTGTGATCGCGATTGTGGCAACTATCGTTCACAACATTTTTTCATAATGGGATTTTGTAGGGGCCCCGGGTCACCGCCCGGGGTAAACTCCACATCTTTCGCCCTTTTCACGCTGTTTTTCATCCCCCCACCGGATGTGGCACAATCCAGCCCATATAGAATGAGAGCACGATCAAGAAAATGAGCAACAAGCTCAGGCCGATGCGGATCATGAGGGATTGAAGGGCTTTTTTGGAATTCCCATCTTCTTCTTTCATCAAAAAGAAGAGACCTGTGAACAGGGCGACCAAAATAAGGGCCATGATGACGAGTAAAATGATTTTCATAGGATAAGCATACATCATATGCTAACAGAGGTGAAGGCATGAAACAGTGGATATACCGATGGCTCCCAACGCTTGCCTTTATTGTTGTATTGCCCTGCCTGATTGCTTTGGGTTTTTGGCAATTATCCCGGGCGCATGAAAAGGAAGCGATGCTGGCGGCCTTGGCGGATAGCACGCACGAAACCCCACTCACCCTGTCCCAAGTCCTTCAAAATCCGAAACAATATCATTATTATGGCGTGTCCATTGAAGGCAAATTCCTTCCCGGCAATGATGTTTTGTTGATGCATCAAATGCAGGCACAGGACGTGGGGTACCATGTGCTGAGCTTATTTCAGCCCGCAAGTGGCGGATTACCGCTTTGGGTCGATCGTGGATTTTTGTCAGTTAGGCATAAGAATGAAATCCCTCCTCCCCCTACCCAGCCGTTAGCACTTCGTGGCATAATAGACCAGCCTGAGCCTGACCGATTTATTCTGGGCGAGAACGTCATGTTCCCAGAAAAACGCCCGTTAGAAATACAACGCGTTGATGTGGATGAACTATCCACGTTGACCGGACGTGCTGCGTTGCCAGTGGTTGTCTTGGCTGAAACGGATTTGCAGGATGGATTAGTCAGAAAGTGGGAAATAGTGGTGATGCCGCCGGCAAAACATTATGGCTATGCCGTGCAATGGTTTGCATTGGCTGCCTGTTTGGTGGTTATTTATATCGTGTTGAATTTTCGTAAGGGCGCCTCATGATGCGCTCATGTTGAATGGGGGGAATGATGAACAACAATAACAAGGCCTTAAAACTCACGCTATTACTTTTAGTTTTTCTCGCCCCATTTTTTGCAGCCCTTTTCGTGTACCAAGCACGTGAAGGTATTCATTTCATGACAAAAAACGTAGGCACGTTAATTCGTCCCAGCGTACATTTTGAAACACTGGGCACATTACCGCCCGAACGTCGTTGGTGGATGGTGTATTACAGTGATGCAGGTTGTGATGCAGCCTGTGAGAAGGCATTGAATCATTTTGAAACGATCCGTCAATCTTTACTGGAAGACAGCCCGCGATTGGGGGTGATTTTAATCACGAAAACACAGATTCATACGGTGCCATTCAAAGGTGTATACGAGATGGAATTCGTGGATCCATTGCCTGAAGGGCTGCCAAGTGATCATGGACGTGCGATCTGGCTGGTTGATCCGTTGGGGAATATTATTTTAAGTTACGATCCTGTGCTGCTGGATAATCGGTTATTACTGGATCTTCGTCATTTGTTAAAAGTTTCACGCATAGGATAACGTTCATGATGCTTCGGCGCTTACTATTACTTTCATGTGTTTTTGCATTATGCGTCGTGATGTTGGGCGCGTATACGCGTTTGACGAATGCAGGCTTAGGTTGTCCTGATTGGCCGGGATGTTACGGGCATATGGTGGTTGATGCCAATGTGGTTGACAGCACAAAAGCATGGACAGAAATGATTCACCGATATTTTGCAGGGGCGCTGGGATTGCTGATTGGCGGTTTGACGCTGACCAGTTGTTTCAATGCACGTTTGCGGGAAGTGCATCATTTGTTGTTATTGCTGGCCGGGTTAGTGGTTTTTCAAGCCGCACTGGGGATGTGGACGGTCACGTGGAAGTTACACCCTACCGTGGTGATGTCACATTTACTGGGTGGCATATTAATATTTAATTTATTGTGGTTAGCCTATTTAAAAGCTTCCTCGGGCGAGTTCAATGTCGAAAAAGAGCCTGTGTTCAAACGCGCATTGCGTGTTGCCGTGGTTTTAGTGTTCATGCAAATCGCATTGGGGGGATGGACGTCGGCAAACTACGCCGCGTTGGCGTGCCCTGATTTCCCGACATGTGGTGGGACGTGGTGGCCAAGCCTTGATATTAAAAAGGCCTTCCAATTAATACACCCGATCGGTGCTGATTATGAAGGTGGCGTTTTTTCCAGTGATGTGCGTGTGACCATTCATTTTATGCATCGTTTGGGCGCATTGTGTGTCGGGACAGTATTATTGGTATTGGCGGGCATGAGCCTGAATACACCGACACTGCGCCCTTCTGCGTTGGCGGTGATAGGCTTATTGATCATTCAAATCATGCTTGGGATCAGTAATGTGATTTATCAATTGCCCTTACCGGTGGCTGTGTTACACAATGGTGTGGCGGCATTGCTGTTAGCGGCGACGATAACGTTATGCTTCCGTTATGATCATCCTCGGAGGCCTTATGTTCGATAAGATCCCTTATTACATTGGTCTGACGAAACCTAAAGTGGTGATATTGATGTTGATCACCTCGTTAGTCGGGATGTTTTTGTCGATTGATACGGCAGTGCCTGTGCCTATTTTAGTGTTTGGAACGATAGGCATTGGTTTTGCAGCAGCGGCGGCGGCGGTGTTGAATCACATAGCGGATCAAAAAGCGGATGCATTGATGCGTCGGACGCAAAAGCGGCCATTGCCGATGCAGCAAGTGACCGAAATGCAAGCGATCATTTTTGCGGTAGTGTTAACGGTAATCAGCATGACGGTGCTGATTGTGTATGTCAATACATTAACAGCCGTCTTAAGTTTTGCGAGCTTGATTGGTTATGCGGGGATTTACACAGGGGTATTAAAGCGGTTAACGCCGCAAAATATCGTGATTGGTGGGTTAGCCGGCGCGACGCCTCCCTTATTGGGATGGGCGGCGGTGACGGATACGATTTCCCCTCATGCGCTTTTATTGGTTTTGATCATCTTTGTTTGGACCCCTCCTCATTTCTGGTCCCTAGCGTTACACCGCCTTCAGGACTACCAAAAGGCGAACATCCCGATGCTGCCGGTGACGCATGGCGTACCGTTCACGAAGCGATGCATCGTGCTGTATACGGTGTTGTTGTGCGGGGCTAGCGTATTGCCGTACGTCGTTGGGATGAGTCACCTGCTTTATTTAGGTGGCGCGTTGATGTTGGATGTGATTTTTCTAGGTTTTGCGCTACGCTTGATGAGAGGCAATGAGCCTTGGTTAGCGATTCAGACGTTCCATTATTCCAATATTTATTTGTGCTTATTATTCACATTGTTATTGGTCGATCATTATATATAGGTAGGTAAGGTATGGCTGCTGCAAGCAAATCCCCCCAGAAATGGCTCCCGATAGCATTGCTCATAGGGTTGGTCGGGCTAGTGGTGTGGATGCTTTTTCCCAAGCCTGGTCACATGACATCGTTGCAAACGGTATCGGTTCACGGGATATATTTTACCGAGCCCAATGATATCAATCCATTCCAGTTAAAAAGCACGAAGGGAAAATCATTCACTGATCAAGATTTGCGTGGTCACTGGACGTTGATGTTTTTTGGCTTCACGCATTGTCCGGATGTTTGTCCAACGACATTGGCGTTATTGAACACGACGCTTGAAAAATTTAAGGAAACGTCACCTAAGTTAAAGGCGCCCGAAGTGGTGTTTGTCTCGGTGGACCCGGCGCGCGATGACATTGCGGCGATGAAAAAATACGTGAGTTATTTTAATCCTAAGTTCATGGGTGCCACGGGCAGTGATGAAGCGTTGAGGACGTTAACACGTCAGGTCGGTGTTGTTTACGACAAAATCGAGCTCGACGATAATCCGGATAATTACGCGATGGAACATTCAACGAGTATTATTCTGGTGAACCCACGTGGCGCGATCCAGGCGATTTTCACCGCACCGCATGATGCCGATACGTTGTCACAAGAATTGACAGCGGTCTATCAAGCATACAAAAAGGGATAGATAAGCATGCAATCTATCATAGATATTGCGCTGGCACTATCGACACTAACCTTGTTAGAAATCGTATTAGGTATTGATAACCTGGTATTTTTAGCGATCATGACAGAGCGTTTACCGCAGGAGCAGCGAAAATCAGCGCGGCGATTTGGATTGACGTTGGCGTGGGTAACGCGGTTGATGTTATTGGCATCGGCTGTCTGGTTAACGACGTTGACTGGGTCGTTCATGACGATATTTGAAATAGCCTTTTCGGGACGTGATGTTTTCATGCTGGCCGGGGGACTATTTTTGTTAGTGAAAGCCACGGAAGAAATCCGCAATCTGATTGAGCCGGACGGGATGGAAAAAGCGGTTAAACACTACAAGCATTTTGGATTGGTTATTGTGCAAATTGCATTGTTGGACGTGGTGTTTTCATTAGACAGCGTGCTCACGGCGGTGGGTTTGTCGCAGCAATTTTGGGTGATGGCGACGGCGATCACCATTGCCATCATTGCGATGATATTTGCGAGTGAGCCTTTAACGACGTTCATTGAAAAACACCCGACGATTAAGATGCTAGCCTTGGCATTTTTGTTGTTGATTGGGACAGTGTTGATTGCGGACGGGATGCATTTCCATGTGCCGCGCGGGTATATCTACTTTGCCATGGGGTTCTCGTTGCTGGTGGAGAGCTTAAATGTATATCGGACGTCTAAATTGTAGGTTGTAGGGGCGAAACATCTTTCGCCCTCTTATGCTACAATACCGAGCAGATTTAACCAGCGAGGAGCTCCTATGAAACCTACCCCTATAACAGTTGCACACGGCGACGGCATTGGCCCAGAGATCATGGACGCAACGCTGCGGATATTAACGGCAGCGGGCGCACAGCTTGAGATTGAGACCATTGAGATTGGTGAAAAGGTTTACAAAGCGGGCATTAAAGGCGGCATTCGTCCTGAAGCCTGGGAATCATTATTACGCACACAAGTCTTTTTAAAAGCGCCCATCACAACACCTCAAGGTGGCGGTTTCAAGAGCTTGAACGTGACGGTACGCAAAGCGTTTGGTATGTATGCGAACGTTCGTCCTTGCGTTTCTTACGCACCTTTTGTACAAACATTGCATCCTTCGATGGACGTAGTGATTGTGCGTGAAAACGAAGAAGATTTATACGCTGGTATTGAATACCAACAAACCCCAGACATGACGCAATGCTTAAAGCTGATCAGCGTTCCTGGCACAGAAAAGATTATTCGCTATGCTTTCGAATACGCGATGAACAACAACCGTAAAAAAGTGACCTGTTTTTCGAAAGACAATATCATGAAAATGACGGACGGTCTTTTTCATAAAATCTTCGATACGATTGCAAAAGAATATCCGACGATTGAAAACGAGCATTGGATCGTGGACATTGGTGCAGCGAAGCTGGCTGATAAACCCGAGCAATTTGACGTGATCGTGATGCCGAATTTATACGGCGATATTTTATCTGACGTCGCTGCCGAAATTGCAGGTTCAGTTGGCTTGGCGGGTTCTGCCAACATTGGTGATTCTTGCTCGATGTTTGAAGCGATTCACGGCTCAGCCCCTCGTCGCGCTGGCCAAGACATGGCAAATCCATCAGGCTTGTTACAAGGTGCGATCATGATGTTGGTCCACATTGGTCAAGCGGATATTGCCACGAAGGTTCAAAATGCCTGGTTGTCGACGTTGGAAGAAGGCATTCATACATACGATATCCACACTGAAGGCAAGAGCCGAGAAAGAGTGGGAACGAAGGCATTTGCAGACGCAGTGATTGCACGCTTGGGCCAAACGCCAAAAATTTTAAAGCCTGCGCATTATGAAAATCATGAAGTGAAGAAATCACGTGCATTGACGATCAATCCTGAAGTCAAGCTACGCGAATTGACCGGTGTGGACGTGTTTGTGTATTGGAAGGCGAACGATTTGCAAGGTTTGGTCAAAGCATTGCAAGCTTCTGAAACGGGGATCTTGACGTTAACAAGCATTGGTAACCGTGGTAGCAACGTATGGCCAGGCGGTATGTCTGAAACGTTCTGCACAACACATTGGCGCACACGTTTCGAATCGACATCAGCGATTCAAAACAAAGACGTGGTTGCCTTGATGGAGAAGTTGGTGGCGAATCATGTTGATTTTATCAAGACGGAACAGTTGTATCGTTTTGATGGCGTGAATATGTTCTCGTAGGATTGTAGGGGCGAAAGATGTTTCGCCCCGTCCCTATAAGGGAAGGAACAGACAATGCTCACCATCTCCGACGCCGTCACCCTACTCCGTTCAGGCAAAATTGTGGTTGTTCCGACTGAATCGGTTTACGGCTTAAGTGTTGATCCGCGGAATGAAGACGCACTACAATCATTACTGGATTTAAAAGCGCGCAATCCTTCGAAAGGATTTATTGTGGTCGCAAGCAATCTGGACGCACTATCCTCACTCATTGAGCCCTTCTCTGAAGAAATGGCTTCTAAAATTTTGTCCACATGGCCCGGCCCTTGTACATGGATTGTGCCAGCAAGACACAATCTCTCATCATTATTATGTGGCCAGCATGCGTCGTTAGCCGTGCGAGTGACATCGCATCCTGTCTTGAAAGCATTATGTGATGCTTTCGGTGGTGCATTAGTGTCGACGAGTGCGAATCAAGAAGGTCGCCCACCCGCACGTACGATGGATGAATTACAGTTAGCCTTTGAAACATGTCCGCCCATTGTGGCCGGCGAATTAGGTGAATTGTCTTCACCGACACCCATTTATGATGCATTGACGGGGCAGATTATTCGTTCTTAATAATCTTACGCCCTCTTATCGATCAGCTAGCGAAGAGCGCTTTGCCCACTTCTAAAGCATGTCCCAGGCTTGAACTGGGAGGGGCAGCCAAGTATTCCGAGGCGGGGGTTTTTCTTCATGATCGTAATGTGATTTTTCTCACCTTCGCTTCATAACCAGAATTCACATACCGAAGGAATCGACTGCTCTTGGGCGCTTATCGGCAATCTCTCGCCCAAACACGCTGTGAAC